>JAJYFU010000042.1 GCA_021790795.1 Pseudomonadota bacterium | reverse complement strand
CCACCACCACCACCGCCGCCGCCGGGACCCGAGCCCCCGCCGGCACCGCCGCGTCCACCGAGCATCTGCATCTCGTTGCCGACGATTTCCGTCGTATAGCGCTCGTTGCCCTGCTTGTCCTGCCACTTGCGGGTGCGCAGGCTGCCCTCGATGTATACCTGCGAACCTTTGCGCAGGTACTCGCCGGCGATCTCGGCGAGGCGTCCGAACAGCGCCACCCGGTGCCACTCCGTGCGCTCCTGCTGCTCGCCGCTTTGCTTGTCGCGCCAGGACTCGGTGGTCGCGATGCGCAGGTTCGCCACCGAGCTGCCCGAGGGCATGGCACGCGTCTCGGGGTCGGCGCCCAGGTGACCGATGAGAATGACCTTATTGATACCACGCGCCATGATCCAGCCCTCCGAAAGGTTCGGCATTGTAGACGGGCGCGACTCTCGAGCGAAACAGGATCTGCCTGCGGGATCGTGCAGATTCTGCGCAGTCCCTGGTCCGGAAGGGGCGCCGGTCCGCGGCCAGCGCGTAAACTGAGCGGCTATGCAGGAAATCCGCATCCGCGGGGCGCGGACCCACAATCTCAAGAGCGTCGATCTCGATCTGCCGCGCGACCGGCTGGTCGTCATCACGGGCCTGTCGGGCTCCGGTAAATCGTCGCTGGCCTTCGATACGCTCTATGCCGAGGGGCAGCGCCGCTATGTCGAGTCGCTCTCGGCCTACGCGCGGCAGTTCCTCGCGGTGATGGACAAGCCCGATGTCGATCACATCGCGGGACTCTCGCCCGCGATCGCCATCGAGCAGAAGGCCACCACGCGCAACCCACGCTCCACGGTCGGTACGGTCACCGAGATCTACGACTATCTGCGGCTGCTGTTCGCCCGCGCCGGGGTCCCGCGCTGTCCCGATCATCAACTCGACCTCGAGGCCCAAACCGTGAGCCAAATGGTCGACCAGGTACTGAAGCTGCCGCCGAGCACCGTCATCGCGCTGCTGGCGCCGCTGGCCGCGGACCGAAAAGGCGCCCATGCCGAAGCGCTCAAGGATCTGGCCGGCCAGGGATTCATGCGGGCGCGCATCGACGGGCGGATCTACGAGCTCGATGCCCCACCCGAGCTCGACCCGAAGCGCAAGCACACGATCGAGGCGGTCGTCGACCGGATGCGGATCAAATCCGAGGCGTCTCAGCGCCTCGCCGAGTCGTTCGAGACCGCCCTGAGCCTTTCGGGAGGGCTCGCGCGGGTGGTGCGCCTAACGGACCCCGCCCTCGGGACCGAGCCCGAAGAGCCCGAAGAGCTGGTGTTCTCGAGCCGTCATGCCTGCCCGATCTGCGGCTACAGCGTGCCGCCGTTGGAGCCGAAGCTCTTCTCCTTCAACAGCCCGCTGGGCGCCTGCCCCGCCTGCGACGGCCTGGGCACACAGCAGTTCTTCGATCCCGAGCGTGTCGTGGCCCATCCGGAGCTGTCGCTGGCCGGTGGCGCGGTCCGCGGCTGGGACCGCCGCAATGCGCATTTCTCCCAGCTCATCCAGTCCCTCGCCCGACATTACCACTTCGACATCGAGACCCCGTGGGTCGAGCTTCCCGAGACGGTGCGCCGCGTCCTGCTGCACGGCAGCGGCACCGACTCGCTCGAAATCTCCTACGGCACCGGCAACGGGGCGGCAAGCAAGCGCCAGCCGTTCGAAGGCATCCTTCCAAACCTGGAGCGGCGCTACCGCGAAACCGAGTCTTCCGCGGTGCGAGCGGAGCTGTCACGCTTCCTCGGCGTGCGCACCTGCGTCGACTGTGGCGGCACGCGGCTGAACCGCGCGGCGCGCTGGGTATTCGTCGGGGAGCGAAACCTGCCGCAGCTGACGGCGCTCAGCATCGAGCGCGCCCTGGAGTACCTCGGCAGCCTGCAACTGTCGGGCTGGCGCGGCGAGGTCGCCACACAGATCGTGCGCGAGGTGCTCGCGCGGCTGCGCTTCCTCGGCGATGTCGGTCTGAGCTACCTCACCCTCGATCGCAGCGCCGAGACCCTCTCCGGCGGAGAGGCGCAGCGCATCCGCCTCGCGAGCCAAGTCGGCTCGGGCCTGACCGGCGTGATGTACATTCTCGATGAGCCCTCGATCGGGCTGCATCCGCGCGACAACCGCAGGCTCCTGGCCACCCTGAAGCGGTTGCGCGATCTCGGCAACACCGTGATCGTGGTCGAACACGACGAGGAAGCCATCCGCGCCGCCGACCACGTGGTGGATATGGGCCCGGGCGCCGGCGCGCATGGCGGGCGGGTGGTGGCCTGCGGCACCCCCGAGCAGATCCAGGCCAACGAAGCGTCCCTCACGGGCCAATACCTCAGCGGCCGGCGCCGGATTGCCGTCCCGGCGCAGCGAACCCGCCGCACGGCGCAGCGGCAGATCCGCATCCGCGGCGCCTCGGGCAACAATCTGCGCGGTGTCGATGCCGATATTCCGCTCGGCCTGCTCACCTGTGTCACCGGGGTGTCGGGCTCGGGCAAATCGACGCTGATCATCGACACGCTGTTCAATCGCGCGCGCGCGCACCTCGGCGGCGGCAGCGGCGCTCAGGCCGCACCCTGCGAACGCATCGAAGGCCTGGAACAGATCGAGGCGGTCATCGATATCGACCAAAGCCCCATCGGCCGGACGCCGCGCTCGAACCCGGCGACCTATACCAACGTGCTCGCCACGATCCGAGAGCTGTTCGCAGCGGTCCCCGAGGCCCGTGCGCGTGGATACGACGCGGGGCGCTTCAGTTTCAACGTCAAGGGAGGGCGCTGCGAAGCATGCCAAGGCGACGGCTTGCTGCGCGTCGAGATGCATTTCCTGCCCGATGTGTATGTTCCCTGTGACGTCTGCCACGGGCGGCGCTACAACCGCGAGACGCTGGACATCCGCTATCGCGGAAAAAATATTCACGAAGTGCTGCAGATGACCGTCGAGGAAGCGCTGCAGTTCTTCGCGAACGTCCCGGTGATCGCCGCGAAGCTGAGCACTCTGCGCGACGTCGGGCTGGCGTATCTGCATCTCGGACAGAACGCGACCACGCTCTCGGGCGGCGAGGCGCAAAGGGTGAAGCTCTCACGCGAGCTCGCCAAGCAGTCGGCCGGGCGCACGCTCTACATCCTCGATGAGCCGACCACCGGATTGCATTTCCACGATGTCGCGCAGCTGCTGCAGGTGCTGCTGCGGCTGCGGGACCAGGGCAATACGATCGTCGTCATCGAACACAATCTCGATGTGATCAAGAGCGCCGACTGGCTGATCGATCTCGGGCCCGACGGCGGAGAGGAAGGCGGGCGGATCGTAGCGTCCGGGCCGCCCGAAACGGTGGCGAATGTTCCCTCATCGCACACAGGCGCTTGCCTGCGCCCGCTGCTGCAGGCCCGCGGCGTGTCTCAGGCGGCGCGCGGCTGAGGCGCGCGCCGTCGTAAAGCGCACGGCCCGTGCGAGGTGCGTGCACCTCGTACGGGCCGTGCGAAGCAGAAGTCAATCAGGGCTTACGCCCCGGGGAACAACCGCTTATTTCGTCTTCTTCTTGTTACCGCCCGTCGGAGGCGTCGTGCTGCCGCTGGTGCCAGAGGAAGACGTGCCACTGCCCTTGGACGAGGACGACGAGCTGGTGCCCGAAGAAGACGGCATGGTCGTGCTGCTGCTGCTGCCGGTGGCCGGAGCGCTGCTGGTGGCGGCCGGCGGCGTCGTGGCCGGAGTGGTGGCCGGCTGGGCGGACGGCTGCTTGGCGCAGGCGGTCAGCAGCAAAGCGGCGGCGAGCGCGCTAAGAGCAACTTTGGTTTTCATCGATAGTACCCCGGTGGAATGAGCTTGAGAGGTAATGAACAGCTTTTGAACGAGTTATAGTCGTTCCGCGAGTCCTTCACGGGCCGCGCGGACGGATATCTTATCGGTTCGGGATCCGATTTGAAACCGTCCCTATGTCGCGTGACGACGACATGATGAGATGATCTGCGCCAAATCCCGCCTATCGGCGTCGTCCGCGCGAGATGGAACGGCCTGGGCCCGAAGCTCGGGGGCGCCGGAACCGTAATAGCCCGGGATGGACCGACGCCCTAGAATCCTGATTCCGCCCGTTGTCGAGTCTGCAGCTATGGCCGTACCCCACCTCACGGAACTCCCCCCAACCGCCGACACGCTCGAGAACCTGTTCGGTCCACACCTCAGCGCGGTATGCGCGCGGACGGCCGCGGCGCTGGAGGCGTGCGGCTATGGGGGCTTGCTCGTTCATTCGGGGTCGCTTCGGCCGATATTCCAGGATGACCGGACGCACCCGTTCGAGGTGAATGCTCCCTTCAAGGTCTGGGCGCCGCTGTCCGATGTGCCCGACAGTTTTGTGCACTTCGTGCCGGATCGGCCCCCGCGCCTGCTCTTTCACCGGCCGACGGATTATTGGTACAAGCCGGCGCCACTGCCCCAGGCGTACTGGACCGGCGGATTCGAGATCCTGCCCTGCGCCGACCTGCAGGCCGCCCGGGCGGCCTTGCCTGAGGACCTGAGCCATACGGCCTATCTGGGTGAGGACTTCGGCGGGCTCGCCGGCTGGGCCGGGCTCGCGCCCAATCCCCCGCGCCTCATTCGCCACCTGGATTATCACAGGGCCGTGAAAACCCCATATGAGGTCGCTTGCCTGCGAGCGGCGAACCGGCGCGGCGCCCGCGGGCATCGGGCGGCCGCCCAGGCTTTCTCAGCCGGCGGCTCTGAGTTCGACATCGAGCTGGCGTTCCTGGCCGCCTGCGGCCAGCGTGAGCAGGAGCTGCCGTACAACCCCATCATCGCGCTGAATGAAAACGGCGCGGTGCTTCACTATCAGATGCTGGACAAGGCGGTGCCGCAGCGTCGGCGTTCGCTGCTGATCGACGCGGGCGCGGAATTCGCCGGATACGCCAGCGACATCACCCGAACCTACGCCCGCGAGAGCGGAGACTTTGCCGACCTGATCGGGCGGATGGACGAGCTGCAGCAGACCCTCTGTGCCGC
This sequence comes from Pseudomonadota bacterium, assembly GCA_021790795.1. Taxonomy (GTDB): domain Bacteria; phylum Pseudomonadota; class Gammaproteobacteria; order Steroidobacterales; family Steroidobacteraceae; genus 13-2-20CM-66-19. Next base: position 15,256 of record JAJYFU010000042.1, on the reverse strand, counting down.
AGTCACGGCAGGCATCGACTGGCGCGAGGTGCATCTGCGCGCCCACCGGCTGACCGCCGAGGTGCTGGTCGAGGCCGATCTCGTCACCTGCTCGGCCGAAGAGGCATTCGCCAGCGGAATCACGACGGTGTTTATGCCACACGGCATCGGCCATCTGCTGGGCCTGGAGGTGCACGATGTCGGAGGATTCGCGCGTGCACCGGACGGGGGCGACATCGAGCGCCCCGAGAGGCACCCATACCTGAGACTCACTCGCGTGCTGGAACCGGGGTTCGTCGTCACGATGGAGCCCGGCCTCTACTTCATCGATCCTCTTCTAGCGGCCACCCGCGCCGACCGGAGAGGGCGGCTGATCCGCTGGTCGAGGGTGGAATCGCTGCGCCCCTATGGCGGGATTCGTATCGAGGACGATCTCGCGGTTACGACCACGGGCTGCGAGAACCTCACCCGCGAGGCGTTCAGCGCCGAGCGTTCCACGTAGCGCTCAGCGTGGCGATGGGCGCCCGGGCCGGACGGGGTGGCCGAAGCCGCCCGCTCCGTCGGCGTCAGCGCTTGGCCAACAGGTCGCGAATCTCCCCGAGCAGCGCCTCGGACTTCGTCGGCGGCGGTGGCGGCGCGGGTGCGGCCGGCGCGGGCCGGCGCACGCGGTTGATCACTTTAATCATCGCGAACAGGGCCAGGGCGACCAGCACGAACTCGAAGATCGCCTGGACGAACAATCCATACTTCAGCAGCACGGGCTTGCCGGCCGTTCCCGAGCTGAGCGGAACCGCCAGCTTACTGAAATCGACCCGGCCGATGACCAGGCCGAGCGGCGGCATGATGACGTCCGCGACCAACGAGCTGACGATCTTTCCGAAGGCTCCGCCGATCACGAAGCCCACCGCCAGATCGATGACACTGCCCTTGACTGCGAATTCTTTGAATTCGGACAGAATGCTCACGGCACGACCCCTCCCTACAGAAGTGTGCGTGCGGCAAAGCGTAGCCGATCCGCCGACCAACCGCAAAAACACGAAAGGCGAGCCGCCCGGGCGGCTCGCCCTTGTCTATCCGCGATCGAAGCTTGGAATTAGGCCGGCTTCGCCTTGCGCCGCCGCGGCGCCTTCTGGGGGGCTTGCGCTTCGGCTGCCTCGGCAGCGGGTGCGGCGGTTTCAGCCGCCTCGGCCTTGGGGGCCGCAGACTTGCGTCGAGCCTTCTTCTTGCTCTCCGCCGGCTGCTGCGCCGCCGTCTCTGCCGTCACCGGCCCGTCGACCAGCTGCATCAGCGCCATTGGGGCGGAATCGCCCGGACGGGGATTCATGCGGAGAATGCGGGTATAGCCGCCCGGGCGCTTCTTGAAGCGCGGCCCCAGGTCGGTGAAGAGCTTCTCCACCACCTGCGTATCGCGCAGCCGCGCGAACGCGAGGCGGCGATTGGCATCGCCATCGGTCTTGCCGAGCGTGATCAGCGGCTCGACGACCCGGCGCAGCTCCTTGGCCTTGGGCAGCGTGGTACGAATGGTCTCGTGACGCAGAAGCGAAACGCTCATGTTGCGCATCAGCGCATGCCGGTGCGAGCTGTTACGGGACAGTTGCCGGCCAGTCAGGTGGTGGCGCATTGCGGGGAATCCTTAGATCGTTTGTTCTTCGCCGTGCTTGAGACTCATGGGCGGCCAGCCATCGAGCCGCATGCCGAGCATCAGGCCGTGGCTGCGCAGGACTTCCTTGATCTCGGTCAGCGACTTCTTGCCCAGATTCGGCGTACGCAGCAGCTCCACTTCGGTACGCTGCACCAGGTCGCCGATGTAATGGATGTTCTCGGCCTTGAGGCAGTTGGCGCTGCGCACGGTAAGCTCGAGCTCATCGACCGGGCGCAGCAGGATCGGATCGAACTGCATCTCGGTGACCTTGGCCGTGGTCTCCTCCTCGCCCTGCAGATCGACGAACACCGAGAGCTGGTCCTTGAGAATGCCCCCGGCGCGGCGAATCGCCTCCTCGGCATCGATCGTACCGTTGGTCTCGATGTCGATCACCAGCTTGTCGAGATCGGTGCGTTGCTCGACGCGGGCCGCTTCCACAGAGTAGGTCACGCGTCGCACCGGGGAGAACGATGCGTCGAGCTGCAGACGGCCGATGGGACGGGTCTGCTCTTCGAAGGCCACGCGCGCGGCCGCCGGCCGATAGCCGCGGCCGCGCTCGATACGCAGCGTCATGCTCAGCTCGCCCGCCTGGGTCAGATTGGCCAGGACCAGCTCGGGATTGACGACATCGATATCGTGGTCGGCCTGGATATCCCCCGCGGTCACCGGCCCCGGACCCTTCTTGTGCAGGCGCAACTCCGCGCTATCGCGGCTGTGCATCCGAATGGCGACCGACTTGAGGTTGAGAAGGACGTCCACGACGTCTTCCTGCACACCCTCGATGCTGGTGTACTCGTGCAGCACGCCGTCGATCTCCACCTCGGTGATGGCGCTGCCGGGCATGGACGAGAGCAGCACGCGCCGCAGCGCGTTGCCGAGCGTATGGCCGAAGCCGCGCTCGAATGGCTCTATCGTGACGCGTGCCTGGCGGGGCGCAACCGGTTGCACCTTCACCACGCGCGGCTTCAAGAATTCTGTGATGGATCCCTGCATTGCAGTCTCACCTTGCCGACCCTAGGCCGGCGCAAATCGAAAACGTGGATGCGCCGTACGCTGCACGGGGGGCCCGCCAGCGGCGCGTCCAATTACTTCGAATACAGCTCCACGACCAGGTTTTCGTTGATATCCGGCAGGATATCGTCGCGGCCCGGCGGCGTCTTGAACACCCCGCGAAACTCCTTGTCGTTGACTTCCACCCATTCGGGCAGCCCGACCTGCTGCGCGATATTGATGGCGTTCTGAATGCGCAGCTGCTTGCGCGCCTTCTCGCGCACCTCGACCGTGTCGCCGGATTTGACCTGGTATGAGGCGATGGTCACGGCGCGTCCGTTGACGTTGACGCCCTTGTGGCTGACCAGCTGACGCGCCTCGGCGCGCGTGGCCGCGAAGCCCATGCGGTACACGACGTTGTCGAGCCGGCACTCGAGCAGCCGCAGCAGGTTCTCGCCCGTGGCACCGGCGCGGCGCGCCGCCTCGGTGTAGTAGTTGCCGAACTGACGTTCGAGCACGCCGTACATGCGGCGCAGCTTCTGCTTCTCGCGCAGCTGCAGGCCGTAGTCGGAAAGACGGGTGCGGCGCTCTCCCTTGATGCCGCCGGGCGGCACGCTGAGCTTGCACTTGCTCTCAAGGGATTTGACACCGCTCTTCAGGAACAGATCCGTGCCCTCGCGGCGTGCGAGTTTGCACTTGGGACCGAGATATCGCGCCATACTATGATGCTCTTAACGTCTGGGCTCTTGCGGGTGGGAGAAGCGGTCAGACTCTGCGCTTCTTCGGCGGACGGCAGCCGTTGTGCGGAATCGGCGTAACGTCCGCGATGCTGGTGATCTTCAAGCCGCAGCCATTCAGGGCCCGAACCGCCGATTCCCGTCCCGGTCCGGGACCACCGACGCGGACCTCGACGTTCTTCACGCCATGCTCCTGCGCCGCCGTACCGGCCTTCTCGGCCGCCACCTGTGCGGCGAACGGCGTGCTCTTGCGCGAGCCGCGGAACCCGCAGCCCCCCGCCGTCGCCCAGGACAACGTGTTGCCCTGGCGGTCGGTGATGGTGATGATGGTGTTGTTGAACGAGGCGTGCACGTGCGCGATCGCGTCGAGCACGTTCTTGCGCGCCTTCTTGGGCTTTTTGGCGGCGGCGCCGGCCGGTTGCTGCTTTTGCTCAGCCATGATTCAGGACTCTCCGCTCAGGCCTTGCCGGGAGGTGCATTGAGCTTCACCGCCTGTTTGCGCGGGCCCTTACGCGTACGGGCGTTGGTACGGGTGCGCTGGCCGTTGACCGGCAAGCCGCGGCGATGACGGATGCCGCGGTAGCAGCCCAGATCCATCAACCGCTTGATGTTCATCGAGACTTCACGCCGCAGGTCGCCTTCGACGGCGAACTTGGCGATCTGGCTGCGGATGGCGTTGATCTCGGCCTCAGTGAGGTCCTTGACCTTGGTGTGCGGGTCGACACCCGCGCCCTGACACGCGCTGCGCGCGCGCGCGGGCCCGACGCCGTAAATGTGCGTGAGTCCGACCCACGCGTGCTTGTTAAGCGGAATGTTGATGCCGGCTATGCGTGCCATATTGCTGTACCAAAACCGCGGGGAAAACGCGGTAGTTTAACCAAAATTCGTGCCAATTTCCACTCGCGGGCCCTGCCATTTGCGATCTCGAATGGCGGAGCCCCATCCCGGGCGCCTGCCGCGCCGGGGCAGGCTCCCGTATCTCGCTTCGCTGTCGCGACGCGTCGTGCCCGGAATGCTCGCCTGCTTTGAAGTCACGCGGCGAGTCTTCAAGGCGGGCTTACCCCTGCCGCTGCTTGTGGCGCTGATCCGAGCAGATCACGTACACCACGCGCCGGCGGCGCACGATCTTGCAGTTCTTGCAGATCTTCTTGACCGAGGGTCTGACTTTCATGATGCGCTCCGCGCAGTCTTCAGGGCGGACCGCAGCGGTCCGCAGCTTAGGATGGCGCCGAGCGCCGTGAAATACCGTCTCATGATCCGCGCCCGCCCTCAACCGCCCTGGCCGGACCGGCCATAGCCGAGCAGGTTCGCCTTCTTCATCAGGCCCGGGTAATGGTGCGACATCAGATGGGCCTGCAGCTGCGCCATGAAGTCCATCACGACGACGACGATGATCAGCAGCGATGTGCCGCCGAACTGGAACGACACGCCTTGCTGGCCCTGCAGCAGGACCGGCAGCAGGCAGACCGCGGTCACGTACAGCGCGCCCCACAACGTCAGGCGGGTCAACACCTTGTCGATGTACTCCGCGGTCTGTTGGCCGGGCCGGATGCCCGGGATGAACGCCCCGGACTTCTTCAGATTGTCGGCGGTCTCGCGCGAGTTGAACACCAGCGCGGTGTAGAAGAAGCAGAAAAAGATGATCAATACGCCGTACAGGACCATATACAGCGGCTGGCCGAAGCCGAGCGCCGCGGCGACATCCTGCATGACGCTGGCGACCCCACCCTTGGCGCCGGTGCCGAGGAAGCTGGCGATGGTGGCCGGAAACAACAGGATGCTCGAGGCAAAGATCGGCGGAATGACCCCCGACATGTTGATCTTGAACGGCAGGTGGCTGCTCTGGCCGGCATACATGCGCCGTCCCACCTGGCGTTTGGCGTAGTTCACGGTGATGCGCCGCTGGGCGCGCTCCATGAACACGACGAACGCGGTCGTGGCCACGACGATGACCAGCAGCGCCAGCGCAAACGGCCCCTGCATCGCGCCCGAGCTGACCGCATCGGCAGTGCTGCTGATCGCGCCCGGCAGGCCCGCAACGATGCCCGCCAGAATGATCATGGAAATGCCGTTGCCGATGCCCCGCTCGGTGATCTGCTCGCCGAGCCACATCAGGAACACCGTTCCGGTGGTCATGGTCAGGGTGGCGGAGATCAGGAATGGCCAGCCGCCGACCAGCGTCATGCCGCCCTTCTCGAGCGCGCCGGCGGCCGCAAACGACTGGAAGAGCGCGAGGCCGACCGTGCCGTAGCGCGTGTAATCGGTCATCTTGCGCTGACCGGCCTGGCCTTCCTTGCGCAGCTCGATCAGGCTCGGCACCACCATCGACATCATCTGGATGATGATGGAGGCCGAGATGTAGGGCATGACGCCCATCGCGAAGATCGACAGGCGTGAGAGCGCGCCGCCGGAGAACATGTTGACGATTCCGAGGATCGTCCCGGAGCGCTGCTGGAAGAAGCGCGCCACCTCCACCGGATTGATGCCCGGCACCGGGATGAAGGTGCCGACGCGGTAGACGATCATGGCGCCGAGCAGGAACAACACGCGCGCGCGGATGTCCCCGAGGCGGGCCGCTTCGCTGAGCGCAGCAGCCGGATTGTTGAGCGTGTTCGCCATGGCCTGTTCCCGGTGAATCGATAGCTTACGCCTCGATCGTACCTCCGGCGCCCTCGATCGCGGCGCGCGCGCCGCGGGTCACCGCGACGCCCTTGAGCGTCACCGCCTTGTCGAGCTTGCCCGAAAGCACGACCTTGGCGCGCTCCGCGCCCGCCGGCACGATCCCCGCCTTCTTCAGCGCTTCCAGATCAATCACGCCGGCCTCGATCTTGGCGAGTTCGCTGAGGCGCACTTCGGCCCGCGTTGCAGCCATCTTCGAGCGAAATCCGACTTTCGGCAGCCGGCGCTGAATGGGCATCTGGCCGCCCTCGAAGCCGACTTTGTGATAACCGCCCTTGCGGGCGCGCTGACCCTTGACGCCGCGGCCGCAGGTCTTGCCCTGGCCGGCCGAGGCTCCGCGCCCCACGCGCAGCCGCGGACGCTTGGCGCCGGCAGCAGGCTTCAGTGTATTCAGTCGCATGCTCGAACTTCCTCTCAGCCCGCCCGCTCGACCGCGAGCAGATGCACGGCGGTATGGATCATGCCGCGATTCTCGGGGGTGTCGGCCACCTCAACGGTCTGGTGCGGCCGGCGCAGGCCCAGGCCCCGCGCGGACGCGACGATGCGCGCGCCCTGCCCGTGCAGACTCTTGACGAGCGTAACCTTGAGCGATTTGGCTTGCTGGCTCATGTGTTTCAGCCGGTGATCTCTTCGACGCTCTTGCCACGCTTGGCGGCAATGTCCTCGGGCGAGCGGATCTCGGCGAGCGCCTTGACGGTGGCGCGCACCACGTTGATCGGATTGCGCGAGCCGTAGCTCTTGGCGAGCACGTTGCGCACACCCGCGCACTCGAGAACCGCGCGCATGCCGCCGCCGGCGATGACGCCGGTACCTTCGGAGGCCGGCTGCATGTACACGCGGGTGGCGCCATGAATCCCTTTAACCGCGTAGAACAAGGTGTTGTTCTTCAGCGCCACGTTCACCATGCTCTTGCGGGCCTGAGCCATCGCTTTGGAGATGGCGACCGGCACTTCACGGGCCTTGCCGAAGCCGAATCCGACGCTGCCCGCCCCGTCACCCACGACAGTGAGCGCCGTGAAGCCGAACTGGCGTCCGCCCTTGACGACCTTCGCCGTTCGATTGACCGCGACCAGCTTCTCGACGAGCTCATCGGCCGGTTGAGCCTTTTCCGATCTTGCCATAGCTGCACCTGACCTCAGAACTCGAGGCCCGCTTCGCGGGCCGCCTCGGCGAGCGCTTTGACGCGCCCGTGATATTGAAATCCGGCGCGATCGAACGCCACCCGGGTGACACCCACGGCGCGCGTGCGCTCGGCGATCGCTCGCCCGACGGCCTTGGCGGCTTCGACGTTGCCGGTACCCTTCAGGCCCGCACGCACCGCTTCCTGCAGAGTCGAAGCGCTGGCGATGACTTTGGCGCCAGCCGCATCGATAACCTGCGCATAGATATGCCGGGGCGTGCGGTGCACCGTCAGCCTCGCGATACCGAGATTGCGGATGTGCTCGCGGGTCTTGACGGCGCGGCGCCGGCGCCGCTCCTTTTTGCTCAGGATCATTTCTTTTTCCCTTCCTTCAGGGAAATCTGCTCGTTGGCATAGCGCACACCCTTGCCCTTGTACGGCTCGGGCGGCCGGATGTCGCGGATCTCCGCGCAAACCTGGCCCACCCGCTGACAATCCGCGCCCCTGACCACGATCTCGGTCTGGCTCGGCGTCTCGATGGTGATGCCCGCGGGAATCGGGAAGTTCACCGGATGCGAGAAACCCAGCGTGAGATTCAGCGCCTTGCCTTGCACCTGGGCGCGAAATCCGACGCCGACCAGCTCGAGCTTCTTTTCATAGCCCTTGCTGACACCGTGCACCATGTTCGCGAGGTGCGCCCGAGTCGAGCCGGCCTGCATGCGCGCTCCGTTCGGGTCGCTGTACTTCACCTCCAGCTGCTTGTCGGCCTGCACCACCGACACACCGGCATTGAGGCTCAGGCTGAGGGTCCCCTTGTTCCCCTTGACCGTCACGGTGCCGTCGGCGATCGTGGCCGTGACACCCTGCGGCAGCGGAACCGGAGCTTTGGCGATTCTGGACATAGCGTCAGTCTCCGATCACGCGACGATGCACAGCACTTCGCCGCCCTGACCGATCGAGCGCGCCTGCCGGTCGGTCATGACGCCCTTCGGAGTGGAGACGATCACCGTGCCCATGCCACCGAGCACCTGCGGCAGCTCGTCTTTGCCGCGATAGATGCGCAGTCCCGGACGGCTCACCCGCTCCAGGCGGTCGATCACCGGACGGCCCTCGTAATACTTCAGGCCGACGGTCAGCGTCGGTTTGCCGCTTTCGGCATCCAGGCGGTAGTCGGCGATGTAGCCCTCGTCCTTCAACACCTGCAGGATCGCGGTCTTGATCTTCGAGGACGCGAGCCGTACCTCGCTCTTGCCAGCCGTCTGGCCGTTGCGGATGCGCGTCAGCAGATCGGCGATGGGATCAGTCATGCTCATGGCAGGCCCCTCACCAGCTCGCCTTGGCGAGACCCGGGATTTCGCCGCGATTGGCGACCTCACGGATCTTCACGCGCGACAGTCCGAACTTGCGGTAGACGCCACGCGAACGCCCGGTGATCGCGCAGCGGTTTCGCCCGCGCGACGGACTGGCGTCCCGCGGGAGCGTCTGCAGCCTCGCTTGCGCGGCTACACGCTCCTCGGGCGACGTTTTGGGGCTGCGGATCAGCTCTTTGAGCTGAGCGCGCTTGGCCGCGTATTTCTTCACGATCTTGGCGCGACGCTTCTCGCGCTCGACCATGCTCGTCTTCGCCATAGGCGTACCAGTTCCTCTTACTTCCGGAAAGGGAAGTTGAAAGCCTCGAGCAATGCTCGGCCCTGACGGTTGTCCTTCGCCGTCGTCGTAATAGTGATGTCCATGCCCCGGATCTGATCGATCTGATCGTATTGGATTTCCGGGAAAATGATCTGCTCCTTCACACCCAGGCTGTAGTTGCCCCGGCCGTCGAAGGAGCGCGGCGAGACACCGCGGAAGTCGCGGATGCGCGGCATCGCGATGCTGATCAGGCGATCGAGGAACTCGTACATCCGAGCCCCCCGCAGAGTGACCTTGCAGCCGATGGGCAGCCCCGCGCGGATCTTGAACGAGGCGATCGCCTGGCGCGAGCGGGTGACCAGCGGCTTCTGGCCGCTGATCTTGGTCAGATCGCCGACCGCCGCGTCCATCACTTTCTTGTCGGCGACGGCCTCGCCGACACCCATGTTCACCGTGATCTTGGTGATCCGCGGCACCTGCATCGGATTGACGATGCCGAGGTCCTTCTGCAGACGCGGGACGACCTGCTCGCGGTAGTACTGCTGTAGCCTGACCATAGTGTGTCTCGTGACCGACGCCGACGTCTGCGACGAGCTCGCGCCCTGAGCGTGCTGCGCCTCAGACATCGATCATCTCTCCGTTTGATTTGAAGATTCGCACCTTCTTGCCGTCGGCAAGCGTCTTGAACCCGACGCGATCGCCCTTCTTGGCGGACGGGTTCCACAGCTCCACCTTGCCCATCGGCATCGGCATTTCCTTGTCGATGATGCCGCCCGGGGTATTGGTCTGCGGATTGGGCCGGGTGTGCTTCTTGACCTTGTTGACGCCCTCGACGATCACCTGCCGCTCGGCCACGAGCACCTTGAGCACCGTGCCGCGGCGCCCCTTGTCGCGCCCGCTCAACACGACGACATTGTCGCCCTTGCGAATCTTGCTACTCACTTACAGCACCTCGGGGGCGAGGGAAATGATCTTCATGAACTGCTGGGTACGCAGCTCACGGGTCACGGGCCCGAAGATGCGGGTGCCGATCGGCTCGAGCTTGTTGGTCAGCAGCACCGCCGCATTGCCGTCGAAACGGATCAGCGAGCCATCGGCGCGGCGCACGCCGCGGCGCGTGCGCACCACGACCGCGTCGTAGACCTCGCCCTTCTTGACCTTGCCACGCGGGATCGCATCCTTGACGCTCACCTTGATGACGTCGCCCACGGTCGCATAGCGCCGGCGGGTGCCGCCTAGAACCTTGATGCACATCAGCGTGCGGGCGCCACTGTTGTCGGCCGCCGAAAGCATGGTGCGCAGCTGGATCATGCCGAGATCCCCTTGAGCTCCGCGGCCTTCTTGACCACCTCGAGCAGCCGCCACGACTTGCGCTTCGACATCGGCCGGCAGGGGACGATGGTGACCAGATCGCCGACGTGCGACTCGCCATTCTCGTCATGCGCCAGCAACTTGGTCGTACGGCGGACATATTTGCCGTAGCGCGGGTGGCGGATCAGCCGCTCGATCTCGACCGCGACGGTCTTGACCATCTTGTCGCTGACCACGCGCCCGGTGAGGGTACGGGGGGATTCCTTCGCCTCGCCCTCGGTCACCGCCGGTTTGTTCTGCTGTTCGCTCATGCCTTCTCTCCGCCCGCCGTGCGCGCGTGGCGCAGGGCGGTCTTCACACGCGCGATGTTGCGGCGCGCCACCCCGAATTGATTGGGCTTCGGCGCTTGGCCGCTGGCCCGCTGCAGTCGCAGCGCGAACTGCTCCTTGCGCAGTTTCATCAGCTCGTCGGCGAGCTCGGCCGGCGAGGACTTCGCGATCTTCTCGCGGTACTGCTTGATCTCTCCGAGCTTCATTACCGAACCTGCCGTTTTACGAACATGGTGGACACGGAGAGCTTCGACCCCGCGAGCCGGAAGGCTTCCCGAGCCGTCGCCTCGTCGACACCCTCCATTTCGAAGAGCACCTTGCCGGGCTGAACGCGCGCAACGTAATACTCGACGTTGCCCTTGCCGCTGCCCATGCGGACCTCGAGCGGCTTCTTGCTGATCGGCACATCGGGAAAGACCCGGATCCAGATCTGGCCGCCGCGCTTGACGTAGCGGGCCACGGCGCGGCGCGCCGCTTCGATCTCCCGCGCGGTCATCCGCGCGCGGCTGGTCGCCTTCAAGCCGAAGTCGCCGAAGGACACCTCGCTGCCGCGGTGCGCCAGTCCACCATTGCGGCCCTTGAACTGCTTGCGGTACTTGGTGCGTTTGGGTTGCAGCATGTCCGACCGCTCCTAGGCCTGCGCCGGGGCTTCGGCCGGTGCCGCGGTTGGCGCGGTTGGCGCGGCCGGTGCCGCCGCGGCGACATCGGCTTCCTGAACTTCGGCGGTCTCGGTCTTCTCGAACACTTCGCCCTTGAAGATCCAGACCTTCACGCCGATCACTCCGTAGGTCGTCTTGGCCTCCGACAGGCCGTAGTCGATGTCCGCGCGGAAGGTGTGCAGCGGAATGCGCCCTTCGCGGTACCACTCGGTACGGGCGATCTCGGCGCCGTTGAGCCGGCCCGACACGCGCACTTTCACGCCGAGCGCGCCGCTGCGCATGGTGCTCATCACGGCCCGCTTCATGGCGCGGCGGAACATGACGCGCTTCTCGATCTGCTGGGCGATGCTGTCGGCCACGAGCTGCGCATCGAGCTCCGGCTTGCGGATCTCCGCGATGTTCAGCCGCACGTCCCCGACGCTCATGCCGAGCAGAGCCGCCGTTTCGGCGCGCAGCTTCTCGATGTCCTCGCCCTTCTTCCCGATCACGATGCCGGGGCGCGCGGTCTGGATGGTGATATTGACCTTCTTCGCCGCGCGCTCGATGTGCACCCGGCTCACCGAAGCCTCGGCGAGCTTCCTCTTCAAGAATGCACGCACCCGGAAGTCGGTGTGGATCTGCTGGGCGTATGTCTCGCGGTCGGCGAACCAGCGCGAGCCCCACTCACGCGTGATGCCGAGCCGCATGCCAATCGGATTGACCTTCTGACCCATGCGTTAATCCTTCCTGCCGTCGCTGACCGCGACGGTGATGTGGCTATTGCGCTTGACGATGCGCGCGCCGCGGCCCTTGGCACGGGCGGCGAAACGCTTCAGCACCGGAGCGGTGTCGACGTTGACGAGCGAAACTTTCAGCTCGTCGATGTCCGCGCCGTGATTGTGCTCGGCGTTGGCGATGGCCGCGGCCAGCACCTTGCGCAGCAGCGCAGCGCCCTTCTTCGGGCTGTACTGGAGCGTGGAGAGCGCGTTTCCGGCAGGCCGGCCCCGCACCAGGTCGGCAACCAGCCGGCACTTCTGCGGGGAGATGCGCGCATGACGCAGCTTGGAGGTGACTTGCATCGTATGTCTCCGGTCCCGCTTAACTGCCGGCCTCGACTTTGCGGTCGCCCGAATGCGACTTGAACGTACGCGTCGGGGCGAACTCCCCGAGCTTGTGTCCGACCATGTTCTCGCTGACCAGCACCGGCACGTGCTGCCGGCCGTTGTGCACGGCGATGGTGAGTCCCACCATCTCCGGCACCACCATCGAGCGCCGCGACCAGGTCTTGATCGGCTTGCGGTCGTTCTTCGCGCTCGCGATGTGCACCTTGTTGGCCAGGTGAAGATCGACGAAGGGACCCTTCTTGAGTGAACGTGGCATCGTGGTTCGTGCTCCCGCTAGCGCTTCCGATTCTTGCGACGCTGAACGATCATGTTGTCCGTACGTTTGTTGTTGCGAGTCTTGAATCCCTTGGTATTCCAGCCCCACGGCGAGACCGGATGGGGATTGCCCTGGCCGGACTTGCCCTCGCCGCCGCCGTGCGGATGATCGACGGGATTCATCGCGAGCCCGCGCACCGTCGGGCGGATACCGCGCCAGCGCTTGGCGCCGGCCTTGCCATAGTTGCGCAGATTGTGCTCGTCGTGACCGACTTCGCCGATGGTGGCGCGGCAGTCGACGTGGACCTTGCGGGTCTCGCCCGACTTCAGCCGTACGTAGGCGTAACTGCCTTCGCGTGCCGTGAAGGCCGCGGAGCTTCCGGCGCTGCGCGCGAGCTGCCCGCCCTTGCCCGGCTTCAACTCTATGTTGTGCAGCGTCGTGCCGACCGGGATGTGGCGCAGCTGCATCGCATTGCCCGGCTTGATGGGCGAGTCGGCGCCGGAGCGGATCTCGTCGCCCGGCTGCACGCCCTTGGGCGCCAGGATATAGCGGCGCTCGCCGTCGGCGTACTTCACCAGCGCGATGTGGCTGGTGCGGTTCGGATCGTACTCGACGCGCTCGATGACGCCGTTGATGCCGTCCTTGTCGCGCCGGAAGTCGATGATGCGGTACTTCTGGCGCGACCCGCCGCCGATGTGCCGTGTCGTGATGCGCCCGGAGTGGTTGCGCGCGCCGGTCTTGGCCTGCGCCACGGTGAGCGGCGAATATGGACCGCCCTTGTGCAGATGGGAGCGGTCGACCTTGACGAACGCCCGGGTGCCGGGCGATGTGGGTTTGTACTTGATGAGCGCCATGTCAGATATTCCCGATCAGCCTCTCGCCCGGGCCTCGTAGTCGATGGCCTGGCCTTCGGCCAGGCTGACATACGCCTTCTTCCAGTCCTGCGTACGCCCGAGCGTCTTGCCGAAGCGACGCTGCTTGCCCGGCTCGTTGATCACCTGCACTCCATCGACCTTGACTTCGAACATCAGCTCGACGGCCTTCTTGATGTCGGTCTTGGTCGCGTTGCGGCGCACGCGGAAAGTGTACTGATTGTGATTCTGCATCATGCGCGAGGTCTTCTCGGTCACATGCGGCGCAAGCAGCACATTCATCAGCTGTTCTTTGTTCATTGCAGCCGCTCCTCGACCATTTTGACCGCGCCGACGGTCATCAGCACCTTGTCATGACGCATCAGCGACAGAGGATTCAGCGCGGCCGCCTCGATCAGCTCGACATGCGGCAAGTTGCGCGCCGCCAGGAACAACTTCTCGTCGAGCGCCTCGACGACGATCAGCACGCTCTCGAGCGACCAGGATTTGAGCTGTCCGGCCAGCAGGCGGGTCTTCGGCGCCTCGAGCGCCAACTGCTCGGCGACGACCAGCCGCTCGGTGCGCGCCAGCTCCGAGAGCATCGCGCGGATCGCTCCGCGGTACATCTTGCGGTTGACTTTTTGCTCGAAGCTGCGCGGCTTGGCGGCGAACGCCCGGCCACCGCCCACCCAGATGGGCGAGCGGCTCGAGCCGGCCCGCGCCTGTCCGGTGCCTTTCTGGCTCCAGGGCTTCTTGCCGCCGCCGCGGACCTCGGCGCGCGTCTTTTGCGCCTTGGTGCCCGAGCGCCCGGTGGCCCGGTACGCGTTCACCACCTGGTGCACCAGCGCCTCGTTGAATTCGCGGCCGAAGGCGGCCTCGGACACCTGGAGCTCACCGGCTCCGTTGACCATCTTGAGCTTCATGACGGCTTACTTCTTCGACTGCTTCATCGGGTTGGCCGAAGGCGTCGAGCCGACCTTCGTCGGAGCAATGGTCTTGCGCAGCGCCTGGCGGCCAGCCTTGACGGCCGGACGGACGATCACCTGGCCACCCTCGGCGCCGGGCACGGCGCCCCGGATCAGCAGCAGGTTTCGCTCGAGATCCACCTTCACGACCTGGAGATTCTCCGTGGTGCGGCGCACCACGCCCATGTGGCCGGACATGCGTCGGCCCTTGAATACGCGGCCCGGGGTCTGGCGCTGACCGATCGAGCCGGGCGCGCGATGCGATACCGACACACCGTGGGTGGCGTGCTGCCCAGCGAAGTTGTGCCGCTTCATGGTGCCGGCGAAGCCCTTGCCGATCGTCGTGCCGGTCACGTCCACGGACTGTCCGGCCTGGAAGATGTCCACCTTGATTTCGGCGCCCGGAGCCAGCTCGGCCGAATCCGCCGCGGCAAGCCTGAATTCCACCAGCGCGCGGCCCGGCGCGACGCCGGCCTTGGCGTAGTGGCCGTTGACCGCCTTCGAATATTGCTGGGGACGGCGAGTGGCAAACGTCACCTGCACGGCGCGATAGCCGTCTTTTTCCTGGGACTTCACTTGGGTGACGCGATTGGGCAGAACCTCGATGACGGTGACTGGAACAGTCTCGCCGCCATCGGTGAACACCCGCGTCATGCCCGCCTTGCGGCCCACGACTCCAATTGCCATTGACTCGCCTCTGTCTATTTTATGGGCGGAAACCGCCGAGGCGATCTCCGCAATACCCTGCGCGGCCACCACGGGTCGACCACGCGCGCCGAACGCCGCCCCGCCCATCCCTTGGAAGGGTCACCCTGCCCGCGCATCCTGCGCGGTCGTTCGCCGCTGCGCAGCTCGTCCGCCGTACCGCACCACCGGTGCCCCGCGCTGAAACGATTGCCAGAGCGGTATCCGGTGCCGGACTTCACGATCGAGGTGTGACAACTGGAGATTGCGCGGCGGAAATCTGCCGCGCGGCGCCGGAGCGCCGATCTCGAGTGGTCTTGGA
>JAJYFU010000041.1 GCA_021790795.1 Pseudomonadota bacterium | reverse complement strand
GCTGGCGGAGAGGGTGGGATTCGAACCCACGTGCCGGTTTTACCCGACCATCCGATTTCGAGTCGGCGCCGTTATGACCGCTTCGGTACCTCTCCGGGTCGGCGATGGTACTATAGCTCAGGTTTTTTGCCTTCCTGGAGTGCGGCTTTGGCGCGAAGACGGACGAACTCACGCCTCGGACGTACCGCCTATCGGCTCGGGACGATCGCGGCCGTAACGGCTATGGCGATGCTCGTGCAACGCTCGAACACTCGCACGCTCCTGGACCAGATTCGTGCACAAGGCGAGCTGCGGGTCGTCACTCTCAATCTGCCCACCTGCTACTACATCGGACCGCAGGGACCGACGGGCCTCGACTACGACTTGGCGCGCAAGTTCGCCGATGAGCTCGGTGTCCGCCTGAAGATCTTCACGGTACCGAACCAGGCGGCCTTGCAGGCCGCAATAGCGTCGGGCCGAGCCGATATCGCGGCTGCCCAGATCACCGCGGATGCCGCGTGGCGGCGCGCCGGTGTCCCCGCTGCCCCCTATGCGCAGATTCCCCAGCTGGTAATCTACCGCCGGGGCGAGCCGGCTCCCACCGGACTACCGCAGCTGCAATACGCGAAGCTCGTGGTCCGGGCCGGCAGTCCGCAAGTGGGCGTCCTGCAGAAGCTGAAGCTGGTCGCCCCCTTCCTGCAATGGGAAGGCACGACAGGCGAGGATTCGCCCCTGCAGGACGTCGCGAGCGGACGGGTCGGATATGCCGTCGCGGATGCGCGGGCGTACGGTTACGAGCATTACTTGTACCCGGATGTCCGCGTCGCGTTCACGCTGCCTCAGCGGCGTCCCGTACAGTGGATCGTGCGCCGCGATGCGCCCGAGCTGCTGCGCGTGGTCAACGACTTCTTCGACTCGCTACGCCGATCGGGACAGCTGCAGAAGCTCATGCGCAAGGATTCCGGGAACGCGACCTCCATCCACATCAGGCAGCCGCACCTGTTCGAGGTCGATTTCGTGCAGCGTCTGCCGCGCTATGAGACCTGGTTCCGGGCAGCCGCCGCGCGCTATCACCTCGACTGGCGACTGCTCGCGGCGATGGGATTCCAGGAGTCGCGTTGGAATCCCAAGGCGATCTCGACCGCCGGAGCCAAGGGCGTCATGATGCTGACCTCCGACACGGCGCAGGAGATGGGCGTCGCCAATCGCGCCAACGCCAAGACCAACATCTTCGCGGGAGCGCGTTACTTCGCACAAGTTCTGAAGATGTGGCCCGACCACATCCCCGAGCCCGATCGGATCTGGTTCGCGGTAGCCTCCTACAATGTTGGTTTCGGCCACGTCGAAGACGCTCGCGTTCTCGCGCAGCGGCTCGGCAAGAACCCCGATTCGTGGAAGCAGGTCAGTCACGTGCTGCCGCTGCTCACCGAGCCGCGCTGGTACACGCAAACCGAGTACGGTTACGCCCAGGGCTGGCAGCCGGTCATGTACGTCGCGCGCGTGCGGGAGTTTCTGCACCTGCTCGAGTGGCAACCCGCCGACCAGCACATCATCGAGACCGCCGACACCAAGCCCGCCGGACAGCCGCCCGCCGTATCCGGAAGCTGATCCCCGGGGGACATCCCGCGCGCGACGGCGGCTCACGGGCGGCGCGCGTCGAAAAAGCTCTTGAGCAACGCCGCGCATTCCTCCATGAGCACGCCCCCGAAGGTGTCGACGCGATGGTTCAGCGCCGGCAGAGCGAACAGATTCACAGTGCTCCCGGCCGCTCCCGCACGCGGATCCCACGCGCCGAACACGAGCCGGAAAACCCGGGCGTGCACGATCGCCGCCGCGCACATCGCGCACGGTTCGAGGGTGACATACAACGTGGTGCCGCTCAGCCGATACGTGCCGAGCGCCTGACCGCCGGCGCGCAGCGCGATGATTTCCGCGTGCGCCGTCGGATCGCACGTGCCGATCGGACAGTTGGCGCCTTGTGCGACGACGACTCCATCCCGCACCAGCACCGCCCCGACCGGCACCTCCGCGCACCGCCCGGCCCGTTCGGCCTGCTGCAGCGCCAGTCGCATGAAGTGCATATCGCTCGACATGCCGTCAGGTCTTGGATCCGGAGCCGGCACGAGGGCGCGTCACGGCGATGACGCGCGAGCGCAAGCCTCCGCTGGCGAGGCGCGTGTCGATCTGCTCGCCGGGAGAGACCGCCGTGGCATCGGTCACGAGCGAACCGTCGGCGCGCGTCACGATGGCAAAACCGCGCGCCAGGGTCGCGAGCGGACTTGCGGTCTGCACCGTGCGGTGCGCCAGATCCAGCCGGTGCGTCAGCCGCGACAGCTCACCGTCCATCGCGTACGTCAGCCGCGACTTCAATTGCTCGATGCGGGCGCGTAGATCGCCGGCGAGGCGCTGCGGGGAGTGCGGCTGCAGCCGCGCCTCCATCCGGGACACGCGATGCTGCGCGCCCTGCAGGCTGCCGCGCAGCGCGGCCGCGAGCCGCAGCTCCAGGTCGTCGAGGCGCTGCCCTTGATGGGCCAACCGTAATCCAGGGTGCGCCAGCCTCAACCGCGCGCGCACGGAGTCAAAGCGGCTCACCGTCGCGCGCAGCTCACGCCGCATCCCGGCGGCGATGCGCGCCCCGGTGCGGGCAAGCGCCTCGAGCAGCGCGGCGCGGTCAGGCGCGGCCATCTCCGCGGCGCCCGACGGGGTCGGCGCGCGAGCATCGGCGGCAAAATCGGCAATCGTGAAATCGATTTCGTGGCCCACGCCGCTGACCACCGGAACCGAGCAGGCGCGGATGGCGCGCGCAACCCGCTCGTCGTTGAAGGCCCAGAGGTCCTCGAGCGAGCCGCCACCGCGCGCCAGGATCAGCACATCGCAGTCGGCTCGCGCGGAGGCGAGCGCCAGGGCCTCTACGATTGCGGGCGCCGCCGCCGCACCCTGCACCGGCACGGGATACACCCGCACCGCGGCCGGGGGAAACCGGCGCCCGAGGATATTGAGCACGTCCCGGATGGCCGCTCCGGTCGGCGACGTGACGACGCCAATACGCCGCGGAAAGCGCGGCAGGGCACGCTTGACCTCCCGCGCGAACAGCCCCTCAGCCGCGAGCTTTGCCTTGAGCCGCTCGAACTCGCGCTGCAGCGCGCCAATGCCGGCCTCCTCGAGATGCTCGACGATCAGCTGGTAATCCCCGCGCGGCTCGTACAGGCTGACGCGCCCGCGCGCCAGCACCTGTTGGCCGGCCTTCGGCGCGAATGCGACTCCGGCATTGCGCGTGCGGAACATCGCGCAGCGCACCTGCGCCTCGCGATCCTTGAGCGAGAAATACCAATGGCCCGAAGCGGGCTGAGCAAGGTTCGACAGCTCCCCCTCGACCCACACCACCCCGAGGCCGCGCTCGAGCAGCGTGCGCACCTCCCGGTTCAGGCGGGCGACGGTAAAAACCCTCTGGCCGGGGGCATTGGCCTCCAATCCGGTCGGATCTGCGCTGGACATGGGACCCACGATACCACCGAGGTTTACCCTCAAGCGCGCCGTGCGTAGAATTAGCTATGCGAATTCTCGAAGAAGCTCTGACGTTCGACGACGTCCTGCTCGTCCCCGCCTACTCCGAGGTTCTGCCCCGCGAGGTGGACCTCTCCACGCAACTGACCCGGCGCATCCGCCTGAACGTGCCACTGCTCTCGGCCGCGATGGACACCGTCACCGAGGCGCGGCTGGCCATCACCATCGCCCAGGAAGGCGGCATCGGTATCGTTCACAAGAGCATGAGCATCGAGGCTCAGGCGCGCGAGGTGGGGCGCGTGAAGAAATTCGAGAGCGGCCTGATCAAGGATCCGATCACGGTGCCGCCGACCATGACCATCCGCGAAGTCCTCGACCTGACGCACTCGCGGGGCATCTCCGGCGTTCCGGTCGTGCTCGGCAAGAAGGTCGTGGGCATCGTCACACACCGCGATCTGCGCTTCGAAGAGAAGCTCGACGCGCCGGTCTCCTCGGTCATGACCCCCAAGGAGCGCCTGATCACCGTGCGCGAGACAACGCCCAAGGAAGAGGTGCTGGCTCTGCTGCACAAGCACCGTATCGAGAAGGTGCTCGTCGTCAATGACGCTCAGGAGCTGGCCGGGATGATCACGGTCAAGGACATCCAGAAGGCGCGGGAATTCCCGCGCGCCTGCAAGGATGAAAGCGGCCGGCTGCGCGTGGGCGCCGCCGTCGGCACGACCGCCGACACCCTCGATCGTGTGGCCGCCTTGCGGGAATCCGGCGTGGACGTGGTGGTGGTCGACACCGCCCACGGTCACTCCCGCGGAGTGATCGCCACGGTGGAGCGCATCAAGAAGCGCTGGCCGGATCAGCAGGTGATCGCCGGCAACATCGCCACCGCCGAGGCCGCGCGCGCGTTGGTCGGTGCCGGGGCCGACGCCGTCAAGGTCGGCATCGGTCCGGGATCCATCTGCACGACGCGCATCGTCGCTGGCGTCGGGGTCCCGCAGATTTCGGCGGTTTCCAACATAGCCGAAGCACTGCAGGACAGCGGCGTGACGCTGATCTCCGACGGCGGAATTCGATTCTCCGGCGACGTCGCCAAGGCGATCGTCGCGGGCGCGCACGCGGTCATGATCGGCAGCCTGTTTGCCGGCACCGAGGAGTCTCCCGGGGATGTGGAGCTCTACCAGGGCGCCTCCTACAAGTCATATCGCGGCATGGGCTCGCTCGGCGCCATGGCCGAGCGCCATGGTTCCGCGGACCGTTATTTCCAAGATGCCGCCACGGAGCTCGAGAAGCTCGTGCCGGAGGGCGTCGAAGGGCGTGTGCCGTACAAAGGCAGCCTGGTCGCGATCCTGCAGCAGCTGGCCGGCGGGCTGCGGGCGGCCATGGGCTATACGGGCAGTCACAACATCACGGAGATGCGCACCCGACCGGTATTCGTGCGCGTAACCGCGGCCGGCATCCGCGAGAGCCACGTGCACGACGTCAGTATCACGAAGGAAGCGCCCAACTACCGGGTGTCCTGATCGGCCGCGTATGACCAGCCCGACTTCGGCCCAGGCGCCGCACGCGGACATCCACACCGACCGCATCCTCATACTCGACTTCGGCGCCCAGTACACCCAGCTCATCGCACGCCGTGTGCGCCAGCTCGGCGTCTATTGCGAGATCCATCCCTGGGACATCACGGATGCGAGCGTTCGCGGGTTCAAGCCGCGTGGCGTGATCCTCTCCGGCGGCCCCGAATCGGTCATCGACGCCGGCGCTCCCCACGCCCCGGTGGCGGTCTTCCAGCTCGGCGTGCCCGTGCTCGGCATCTGTTACGGCATGCAGACCATGGCCCAGCAGCTCGACGGACGGGTGATCGGATCCGCCGAACGAGAGTTCGGGTACGCGGAAGTGACGCTTACCGCTCCGTGCCGGCTGCTCGACGATCTCGAGGACCGGCGCGACGCGCACGGCCGCGCGGTGCTCGATGTGTGGATGAGTCATGGCGATCGCGTCGAAACCCTGCCGTCAGGGTTCATCGGCTGCGCAACCACGGGCTCGATCCCGTATGCGGCGATGTGTGACGAACAGCGGCGTTTCTACGGCGTGCAGTTTCATCCCGAGGTGACGCACACGACGCAGGGCACGCGTCTGCTCGAACGCTTCGTGCGAGAGATCTGCGGCTGCGCGGCCCCGTGGAGCACGGGCAACATCATCGAGGACGCGATCGAACGCGTGCGCGCGCGGGTCGGTGCGCGCAAGGTGCTGCTCGGCCTCTCCGGAGGCGTGGACTCCTCCGTGGTCGCGGCACTCCTGCATCGCGCCATAGGCGAGCAGCTGGTCTGCGTCTTCGTCGATCACGGCCTGCTGCGCCTGGGCGAGGGTGATCAAGTCATGAGCACCTTCGCCGAGCACCTCGGCGTGCGGGTGATCCGCGTGGATGCCGAGCAGCGCTTCCTCGCCGCGCTCGCCGGCATCACCGACCCCGAAGCAAAGCGCAAAATCATCGGCCGCACCTTCGTCGAGGTCTTCGACGAGCAGGCGCATGCGCTGCCGGGAGTGGACTTCCTCGCCCAAGGCACCATCTACCCCGACGTCATCGAATCGGCCGGGGCGCACACCGGCAAAGCCCACGTCATCAAGTCGCATCACAATGTCGGCGGATTGCCCGAGACGATGCACCTCGAGTTGATCGAGCCGTTGCGCGAGCTGTTCAAGGATGAGGTGCGCCGGCTGGGCGTCGAACTCGGGTTACCGCGCGACATGGTCTACCGCCACCCGTTCCCCGGACCCGGCCTCGGCGTACGCATCCTCGGCGAAGTGCGCAAGGAATACGCCGACCTGCTGCGCCGGGCGGACGCGATCTTCATCGAGGAGCTGCGCCGCCACGATCTGTACGATCGGACCAGCCAGGCGTTCGCGGTATTCCTGCCCGTGCGCTCGGTCGGCGTCATGGGCGACGGCCGCCGTTACGATTACGTCGTCGCGCTGCGCGCCGTCGAGACCGTCGACTTCATGACCGCGCACTGGGCGCGACTGCCCTATGACTTCCTCGACGTGGTTTCCCGGCGGATCGTCAACGAGATTGATGGCATCTCGCGCGTCGTCTACGACGTCAGCGGCAAGCCGCCTGCGACGATCGAGTGGGAATGACCGTCGGATCATCGCTGGCCTGCGGCTCGATGCCATTTCCCATGCCGAAAACCAACGCGTCACTGACAGCAGCACGGAAGCTGCCGCGGCTCGTCATGACCTGCGGCAGGTGGTGAGCCGTGGCCACCGCGTGGTTTGATCGCGGGACTCGGCCGGCGGCGCGGGGGAGTGCCGCGGAGGCCGAAGCGGCGTTCCGGCGCGTCCGAGGATGTGCGGCGCCGCCCGTACGTCGGTGGGTTGCGCGAGCCCCCGCGGCGGGTATTCCCGTGGCACGCGGGCGACGCGTATTCATTGCGCGCAACGATCCCCGTCCCGGCGGGCCATGATGCGCATTCGACTCAGCAGGATTGCGAAACCGGCATGCATGCGAACGTCATCGTACTGATTCTCGTCGCGGCGCTGATCGGCGTGCGGATCTACCTGCGCGTGCGGCGGGCTTTCGGCCGCCAGCGCGTGCACCCGCGCCGCCTCACGGCGCGCGTCGCTTTCTTTGCCTTCTTCGGCCTCGTGTCCATCCTGCTCGCGAGCCCCGACGCGCGCACCCTGGCCACCCTGCTCGCCGGGGGCGCCTGCGGGGCCGTGCTCGGCCGCCTCGGTCTGAGGCATACGCGCTTCGAATCCACCACCGAGGGCAGCTTCTACACTCCGCACACGTATATCGGCCTGACGGTCACGGTGTCGTTCCTGGTCTGGATCGTCTACGACTATCTGGACGTGTACCACCAGCTAGCCGTCGCTACGGCGGCAAATCCGCACGGCGCGCCGATGCCTCCCGAAAGCCCGCTGACGTTCGCGATTTCCGGCGCGTTCATCGCTTATTACTTCGCATACTCCCTCGGCGTGCTGCGCCGGAGCCGGCAACCGGTAATCACGCCGCCGGCAAGCGAAACCCGCTCGGCCTGATTCCGGTCCGCGCGGGCGCGGTCCCCCTGCCCGTACAGCCCGGCCGCTGCGTTCCTACGGCGCGACGCTAGGCGGCGCATCGCGTTGGGCGCGCGCCCGGCCCCGCGCCAGCGTCCACGCCGCCGCGGAGAACACCAATGCATTGGCGGCGATTACGGGCAGGGCGGCGATGCGGATTCCGTAGAGGATCCAGAGCGCCGCCCCGACCATTTGCAGGCCGCGCAACAGCGACGGCCGGGAAAAGAAGTAGGACGCCACGAACACCGCGGTCGCGGTCCAACCAAGCACATCTGCCGGAGAAATGGTCATGGGCTCACACCGCCGCCGGCGCGGCCGCCGTCTCCCGGATCAGCACACGGTCGGTACGCGCCCTCTCCCATTCCTCGAGTCGCAGACCGTTGTCCTCGAGCACGCGGCGAATCTCGGGCATGCGCATACCCAGCAACTGATCGAACACCGGAACGAGCACGCTGCACGCATTGTCACTGAGCACGGTGCAGCGGGCGATTCGCGCAAGCTGTAGGTTCTCCGACACCGCGATGGTGAAGCCCTCGCCATTGTTGACATGCAGCATGACATGCACATCTGAACTACCGTCACCGACGTAGATGATCCGGTCCGGGTGAATGCCATGCTCCCGGCTCAACTCGTCGATCACCGCCACCTTGCCGTAACCGGCCACCACACGCTTGATGCTGCTCACCTCACCCGACACCGGATCGTATTCGAGCTCGGTACCGTAGATGTGCTCCGCCGGCACGACGTCGGCGAGCGCCGACACCACCACCTCGCGCGGCGCCGCGGACACGACAAAGAAGGAGAATTGGCTCTCCCCGACCCCGTTGCGCAGAACGCTCACCAGCGCCGGTAACGCAGCCTTCAAGCGCACGCGCCGCCCCGCCTCGATCAGATGCTCGCGACGAACGCCGCGGAAATCCGGATCGTGCCGGATCAGGTAGGCGAGCTCGCCACCCTGCTGCACCAGGTTGCTGTGCGCCAGACCGGCGACTTTCTGCTGGAAATCGCCGACGCCGAGCAGCTCCGCGAGGACATGCCCGGAATCGTTGAAACTGAGCGTCTGGTCGAAGTCGGACGCCAGCATGTAGTGTTTCGTCGTCATGTATCGCTTGCTCCTGCGCACCGGCCGCGCGACGCTTTACGGCGAACATCGCGGCGCTGATGTCGGTACGCACCTTAACAAAACCGGCGGGGCAATCAAGCGAGCCGGACTCGCGCGTCCTCGAGGAATCTTCACGCGGACGTCATGCAATTGTCATCGGGCGCCGGCGGATGGCGCCGCATTCAGCGGTCGTTCAGCCGCGACGCTGGTCCAGTTGAGCAAGTGCGGGCTGCACGCCCATGCCGCATCCCTTCGAGTTCGTGGGAACGGCCGGCCCATCGGGTCCGCAATAGAAGTGTGTGTGCGCTGCGGTAACGCCGCGAGCGCGGAACTGCTCGCGCCAGCTGGTTACGAACTTCACCATCATACGCGCCCCCCGTGCCGCGGCATCCCTCTTCAGGGAGAACGGCGCACACATCAAAAGCGCGCCATCCGGAACGTAACCCGCCGCCTCGCCGCCGGCGCGCATTTGTTGAAATCCCCGCATCTGCCCCGAGGCCAACGGGCGGCGCGCGACTGACAGCCGGAAACGCCACCCCACGATGACCGCGAGGGCGTGACTCTCCTCGGTGCGCGCACTTGGTCGCGTCGATGTACCCCTGCGGCCCATCGGCGTTCAAGGCCGTGCGACGATACCGCCAAGCTTCATCAAACTTTCGCTCCAGCCCTGTTCCATGCCGTCCAGCATGAACGGCACATTCTCGTCCATGCGCGTCGAGCGCATGGAGCTGCACCGTGACCAGCGAAACGGACTCCCCGCTGTCGTCGAGATACATCTCGTACACGTTGACGATGCGCCGCTCGGGCAGGATGCTCCGGTATTCAGCCCGAAAGCCGGTGATACGCACCGCTGGCGGCTCGCATCCGCCACGCCCCTCTGGAGTGCGGTCGAGAGAGTGATGAGCGCCGTGCCTAGCCCGAGCACCGGGACACGAACCTGCCCGTTGCAGCGGCCTAGGGGCGTGGCCGACTGAATCCGCGGCGTGCGTGCTCGGCTTCCGCACGGACCACGCAGGCTTCGGCGTGATCATTGACCAGGCCCATGGCCTGCATGAAAGCGTACACCGTGGTCGGCCCCACGAACCGCCAGCCCAGCTTCTTCAGGTCCTTCGACAGGGCGATCGACTCGGCCGATGTGGACGCCGGCGGGGAGCGCCTGGTCTCGGCGGCGCGCGGCGCGTACCGCCACACGAACGCCGCGAGCGACCCCTCCTGGCCGATGAGCTCCCGGGCCCGCCGCGCGTTGTGGATCACCGCCTCGATCTTGCCTCGATGCCGAACGATACCGGCGTCCCCGAGCAGCCGGGTGACATCCCGGGCGGTGAATCGGGCGATCCGCTCGATGTCGAACTGGTGAAAGACGGCGCGGAAGCGGTCGCGTTTCTCGAGAATGGTCCGCCAGCTCAGCCCCGACTGGAAGCCTTCGAGACTCAGCTTCTCGAACAACCTGCGATCATCCGCAACCGGGAAGCCCCATTCCGTATCGTGATAGGCCAGATATTGTGGGGTCGCGATGCACCAGGCGCATCGCCGCCGTCCATCCGGACCAATGACCGTGGCAGACATGCCTGCGAACTCCCGTTCCGAGCCTCTCCCCCGATATCAGGCGGCGGACGGCTCGGGGGCCTCCTCCTCCGATCGCGCGGCCGGGCGCGGCTGAAACAGCCGCGCGGCGGCGATGGGATTGGAGGGGAAGTAGGCGTGAAAATAGCTCGCCACCACCCGCCTCTGCACGTAGATGGCCTCCCCCGCGGCACGGTCTTGCCGCCGCTCGGCGTGCGCCGCCGGCGGCAGAGTCGTCTCGATAGTCGAATGGTGGAAGGTATGTCCGCGCAGCACCCCCCCGGGCATGGGCGCGGATTGATAACCGAGGCCTTTCAGGCGCGCGTGCATCAGCGCGTTGCCGGGCAGGATACCGCTCATGATGGCGCGCCTCCCGCGCATGTCGGTCACCGACTCGAGCAGATAAAGCAGCCCACCGCACTCGGCGTAGAGCGGCTTGTCCGCCTGAGCGTGGCGCAGGAGCGCGGCGGCGAAGGCGCGGTTGGCCGTCAGTGCATCGAGATGCAGCTCCGGATAGCCGCCGGGCAGGTACACGCTGTCCACGGGAGGTAACATCGGGTCGGTGAGCGGGGAGAAGAACTCGAGCCGCGCGCCCAGCGCCTCGAGCAGATCGATGTTGGCCTGATAAACGAACGAGAAGGCACGGTCGCGCGCGATACCGATGCGTACTCCCTCGAGTAGCGGTGTCAGCGCCGTGCGCTCCACCGCCGGAAACTCGATCGCCGGCGGCAGGGCGGCGAGCGCCGTGGCGTCGATCAGAGCCGCCGCGCGCGTCAGCCGCTCATCGAGATCATCGACCTCCTCGGCCTGCACCAGGCCGAGGTGCCGGTCCGGAAGCTCACATTCGTCCTCGCGCGGCAGCGCGCCGAGGAAGCGCATGCCGCTCGGCATGCCCTCGCGCAGGAGCTGCGCATGACGGTCGCTGGCCACTCGATTGCCGAGCACCCCGTACCACGGCACCTCCGGGCGGTAACTCGCCAGGCCGAGGGCCACGGCACCAAAGGTCTGCGCCATAGCCTCGCCGTCGATGACCGCCACGACCGGGACACCGAGACTGCGGGCGAGCTCGGCGTTGCTCGGTGCGCCATCGTGCAGCCCCATGACACCTTCGAGCAGGATCAGGTCGGCCCGCTCGGCCGCCTCGTACAGCAGCCGGCGGCAATGCGCCTCGCCCCCCATCCACTCGTCGAGCTGATAGACCGGCGCGCCGACGGAACATCGGAGGATGGTGGGATCCAGGAAGTCGGGACCCACTTTGAAGACCCGGACCCGCCGGCCGCGGGCGCTGTGAAAGCGCGCCAGTGCGGCGGTCACCATCGTTTTGCCCTGGCCCGAGGCCGGTGCGCTCACGAACAAGGCCGGACAGTGACGTACCCTCATGGCCGATACTGTCGGGGACTTTGGCCGAAACGGCAAGTCCGCGCGCGCAACGTATTGATCCGATAAGCGCCCACTCCACCGCCCAAGCGACCACGCAGGCGAACCTACCGGAGAGTAGGGTATGATCGCGCGCTTCGTCGTGGCCCGCGCACCGGGCCGCTCGACTATTTCTTTGGGAGTGGATTCGCGTGTCAACCCAAACGCTCGATCCTCTGGACCTCTACGATCTGCGCGCCTCGCTCACCGACGAAGAGCGGATGGTGCAGGACTCCGTGCGCCGCCTCGTCGAGGCACGCGTACTGCCGATCATCCGTGAATGCTTCGAATCACACCGCTTTCCACGCGAGATCGTTCCCGAGCTCGCCTCGCTCGGCCTGCTCGGCTCGTCGCTGAGCGGGTACGGCTGCGCCGGGTTGAATGCGATCTGCTATGGCCTCATCTGCCAGGAGCTGGAACGTGGCGACTCGGGCATCCGCAGCTTCGTATCGGTGCAATCGTCGCTGTGTATGTATCCGATCCACGCGTACGGCTCCCCGGAGCAGAAGGAGCGATACCTGCCCGCCATGGCGCGCGGCGAGCTGATCGGCTGCTTCGGCCTGACCGAGCCGCAAGGCGGCTCCGATCCGGCCAACATGAAGACCCATGCCCGCCAGCGCGGCCGCGATTGGGTTCTAAACGGCTCGAAGATGTGGATCACCAACGGATCGATCGCCGACCTGGCCGTGGTTTGGGCGCAGACTGACGACGGGATCCGCGGATTTCTCCTCGAGAAGAACATGCCGGGGTTCACCACCCAGCTGATCGAGCGCAAATTCTCGCTGCGCGCCTCGATCACTTCGGCGTTGTTCTTCGATGACGTGCTGGTTCCCCCGCAGAACGTGCTGCCCGGCGTGACGGGCCTCAGGGGGCCGTTGTCGTGCCTGACGCAAGCCCGCTACGGCATCGCCTGGGGCGTGGTCGGGGCCGCGCAGGACTGCCTGGCGCAGGTGCTCGAGTACGCCGGCGGCCGAGCGCTGTTCGGCCGGCCGCTGACCCAGAATCAGGCCGTGCAGATCCGCCTGGCCGAGATGGCCCGCCGGATCACCGGCGCTCAACTCCTGGCGCTCGAGCTCGGCCGCCTGAAGGATCGCGGCACGCTGCAACCCGTGCAGGTGTCGCTCGCCAAGTGGAACAATTGCCGCGCGGCGCTCGAGGTGGCTCGTGAGAGCCGCGACCTGCTCGGCGGGGCGGGCATCAGCGCCGAGTACGTCCCGATCCGCCACATGCTCAACCTCGAGAGCGTCATCACCTACGAGGGCACCGAGACCATTCACCAGCTGTCGGTCGGACGCGAGCTGACGGGTCACAACGCGTTCTGACCCCGCTCCGCCGCGGCGCGCCTCACCGCCGCTCGCGGCCGCGCCGCGGCCGCCCGGAACGTTTCCCGGCGGTCCGTCTATCGTATGGATTCTGGTCCGTGCGGTACTCGATGACCACGGGTGTGGCGAACAGATCGAACGTCTTGCGGAACACGTTGGTGAGATAGCGTGTGTACGCGCCGGGCACCGAAGCGGTCTGATTCCCGTGGATCACCACCCGCGGCGGATTTCGGCCTCCCTGGTGGGCGTAACGCAGCTTGATGCGCCGGCCCCGGACCAGCGGCGGCTGATGCATGGTAATGGCGTGCTCGAGCGCTCGTGTCAGCTCACGGGTCGGCATCTCCCGCATCGCGGCCTCATAGGCGCGCACCGTCGCGTGGACGAGCTCGCCCACGCCAGTGCCGTGCCGGGCCGAAATGAAGTGCACCGGCGCGAACGGCACGAAATCGAGCCTCAGGTCAAGCTGGTTGCGAATCGCCTGGCGCTGCTCGTCGGCGATGCCGTCCCACTTGTTGACTGCGATGATCAGCGCGCGGCCGCGCTCGAGAGCGATGCCGAGCACGCTCGCGTCCTGTTCGGCCACCGTCTCGTGCGCATCCAGCACCAGAATGACGACGTGAGCCTCGTCGATCGCCTGCAGCGTCTTCGCGACGCTCGCCCGCTCGATCGTGTCCTCGACTCGCGCCCGGCGCCGCACGCCCGCCGTATCAATCAACGTGAACCGGCGGCCGTCGCGCTCGAACGGCACGAGGATGCTGTCGCGCGTGGTGCCGGGCTGGTCGTTCGCGATCACGCGTTCCTCGCCGATCAGCCGATTGACCAGCGTCGACTTGCCGACATTTGGACGACCGATGACGGCGATGCGCACCGCATCGTCTTCCTCCTGACCGGCAGACGCTTCAGGGACGTCGCGCAGCACGGCCGCCATCAGGTCGTCACACCCCTGGCTGTGGCTGGCCGAAATACCGATCGGCTCGCCGAATCCGAGCGCGTGAAACTCGGCGGCGGCCACCTCGGAATCCAGTCCCTCGCTCTTATTGAGTGCGACGGTCACGGGCTTGCCGGCGCGGCGCAGCGCGCGCGCGACGAATTGATCCTGCGGCGTCAGACCGGAGCGCGCATCGACCACGAGCACGACACGGTCGGCTTCCTCGACCGCCCGCTCGGTCTGCGCGCGCATCTGCGTCTCGAGTCCCGTGGGATTCTCGATGAGCCCGCCGGTGTCGACCACCACGCAAGGCACGGGACCGACTCGGCCGAAGCCATACTGACGATCGCGCGTCAGGCCCGGCACGTCGGCAACGATGGCATCGCGCGTTCCGGTCAGAACGTTGAACAGGGTCGACTTGCCGACATTGGGCCGACCCACCAGCGCGACGACGGGCAGCATGAGATGCCGCGTCCGTTCGCAGCTACTTGGGCGAGACGCGGAAAGCGGTGATGGCGCCGAGGTCGTTGATCACGATCACTTCGTTGCCGACGACCACCGGTGGATTCGAGACCCGCACGCCCCCCGTCCCCCGCCGTGCCTCGAACGCGCCCGTCCGCTTGTTCATCCAACTGACATAGCCCTGGTAGTCCGCCACGATGACGCCATCGCTACTGACCGCCGGCTGGGTCACCGCGCGGTAGCGCAGCGCGGCCTGACGCCAAATGAGCGCGCCGTTTTTGCGGTTCAGCGCCTCGACCGCCCCATCGGCCGTCGAGATGTACACCGCGTGCTGACCGAGCGTCACTCCTCGGAAACTAGACGCCTTGTGTGTCCACCAGGGATGGCCGTTCTTGAGGGACAGCATGTCGACCGTGCCGTGATAGCCCACCGCGTACACGTTCTTGCCGGCGACGGCCACCGGGCCGTCGAGGTCGGCAAGCCGGGCGATTGCGGTGCGGCCGGTAGGGTTGGAGACCGTCGCCAGCCATCTCGTCGAGCCGTCCGTCGCATCCACCGCGAGCACCTTGCCGTTGGGGAAGCCGCTGACGACCAGGCCGTGGGTAATGACCGGCACCGCTGCGCCGCGCAAGGTCAGCGAGGGAATGTCTTGCGGCTTCTCCCAAAGCTCGTGTCCGTTCTTGGACGACAAGGCGTGCAGGATGCCGTCGATAGTGCGTACGGCGACCAAATGGGCCGATACGGCGGGCGCGGAAATCACGGCGGCAGGCAGGCGTACCCCCCAGAGCCGCTTGCCATTGGCGGCATCGAAGGCAATTACTTGACCGTTGGTCGCTCCGACCACCAGCAGATTGCCGTGCACGGCCGGCCCACCGCCGAGCGGGGCGTGCGCATCGACGTGCCACAGCTCTCGGCCAGACCGCAGATTGAAGGCGGCGACCGATCCATCGTGGCCTGCGGCAAACAGCCGATTGCCGTGTACGGTCAGCCCGAGGCCGAGCAACAGCTCGGCCGTCTGGCCTTCCCACAAGCCGAAGGGATGGAAGCCCCCGACCGACGCCGTCCAGATCGTGTGGACCCGCAGGGTCGACTTGATGGGAGCGAGCTTGGCGGGCTGATCGATCTGCTTGTGCGAGCAGGCGGCCAGGAGGCCGATGGCCAGGAGCGCCGCCGCGCAGGTTCGCATCGATCGCTTGATATTCGTGTGCAAAAGTCTCATCGCGCTGCGTATCGGTTCCGGTGGCTAGTGGGTACCCGGCCGGGCGACCGGCGGGCTCGGACGGGTCTGATGCGCCGAGGACTGCGCATGGGGCTGGTTGGCAGCCAGCTCGGAAATCTCGAGTCCGAGCAGCTGCGAATCGATCTCTCCCCCGGAATTGCTGGCACGCGCCAAGCGGTATTGCGCGAGCGCCTCGCTCTTCTTGCCCATGGCATAGTATGCATCCCCTCGCACCATGTCATAGCGCGGCGCGAAGGCGCCAGGGTTGACCGCATCGAGCGTGTCGAGCGCCTCCTGCGGCTGGTGCAGCGCGATCTGCACGCGTGCCAGGCGCACGCGGGCGATCAGGCCCAGAATCGGATCGTGCGCATGATTCATCACCATGGCCAGCTCGGCAGCGGCCCGCTTCAGGTGTCCGGTCTGCACGAACGAGGCCGCCGAAGCGAGCCGCGCCTGATCCGCATAGGGGGTTGCGCCGTAATCGCGCTCCACGCGCCCGGCGGCGGCGAACGCAGCCAAGTGATCGCCCCTCGCGAAGGCGCTCTCCATACGCTCATACAGCACGCTGGCAGCCATGTCGCGCCCGCTGACGCGGCCCTGCCACCAGCGCAGGCCGGCATAGCCCAACGCCGCGAGCGCGATGCCCGCCAGGATGGCCGGCCCGTTCGTACGCAGCCAGAGTAGGAGCGCCTCCCATCGTTCACGTTCGTCAAGATAACCGTCCACGTCCCCTCCTCGAGTTCAGGTCTGTGCGGCAGCCACGGCCAAGGCCGATTCGATTGCCGCAGCCAGGGCGGACAGCGGACTCTCGCTCTGACCGGATTCACGACGCAAAGGTTTCAAGGCCGCCACCCCCCTCTGCAGCTCATCGTCTCCCACGATCACCGCCAGTGCCGCACCGCTGCGGTCGGCCCGGCGGAACTGGGCCTTGAAGTTGCCACCGCCGAGGTTGAGCTCGAAACGCCGGCCCGGCAGCTCATCGCGCAGCCGCTCGATCAGCCCGAGACCGAAACTCGAGGCGCGCGGGCCGCTCACGACGATATAGACGTCCGCAGTCGAAGGGGCGGCGCACGGACCGCCCTGCGTCAGCAGAGCCACCAGCCGCTCGATGCCCATCGCGAAACCGATGCCCGGCGTCGACTCACCCCCGAGCTGCGCAATCAGCCCATCGTAGCGGCCGCCGGAGCATACGGCATCCTGGGCCCCGAGCGCATCGGTGATCCACTCGAACACCGTACGGCTGTAGTAATCAAGGCCTCGCACCAGGCGCGGATTCACTCGGAAGGGGATGCCGAGCCCCTCAAGCGCGGTGCAAACGCCCTGAAAGTGCTCATGGGACTCCGGATCGAGGTGCTCGGTCAGCAGTGGGGCACCGTCGATGAGCGCGCGCATCTCCGGGTTCTTGCTGTCGAGCACACGCAGCGGATTGCCCTGCAGCCGGCGCCGGCTGTCGGCATCGAGCTGATCGTGATGGGCGTTCAGGTACTCCACCAACCGCTCGCGGTACGCGCGCCGCGCTTCGGCGGTACCCAGCGAATTGATCTCCAGACGCACGCGCTGCAGCCCCAATTTGCGCCAGAGACGCGCACACAGCGCGATCAGCTCGATATCGACGTCCGGGCCAACGTAGCCCACCGCCTCCACGCTGATCTGGTGAAATTGCCGATAGCGCCCTTTCTGCGGGCGCTCGTGACGGAACATCGGCCCAGCGCACCAGAGCTTGTGGCGCTGGCCGCGCAGCATGCCGTTGGAGATGAGTGCGCGCATCACGCCCGCGGTGCCCTCCGGACGCAGCGTCAGGCTCTCGCCGCCCTGATCGACAAAGGTATACATCTCCTTCTCGACCACGTCGGTGTGCTCGCCGATCGCCCGCTTGAACAGCTCCGTCCGCTCAACCACCGGCACGCGGATTTCCTGATATCCGTACCCGCTCAGCAGCTCGCGCGCGCCGGTCTCGATCGCATGCCACGCGGCCATCTCCGCCGGCAATACGTCGTTCATGCCCCGAACCGGCTGAATCTGCTCTGTCAACTCAACCTCCAGCACGCAGCGGCGCGGGCAGCACCCGTCCGCCGGCGGTGATGTCGAAGGAGACGGCATGGTCCCGTCCCACGTAGGAGCCAATAGACGCGGCGCGGCCGTCGATCCGCACCGCCACACCGCTGGCATAGCCAAGCACCACGTGAAGCGGCGCACGACCCTCGAATGAGCGCGTCACTCCCGCCGCGACCATCCCGCGATAGATCGAGTGACCGGCCGCGTCGGTCACCGCGACCCAGCTGGCCGCGGGGAACCGCAGCGTGATCCATGCGGTCGCCGCGGCCGCCGGAGCGGCAGCGTGCGTGCCCGCCTTGGCGCCGTGAGCCGCCGGCTCGGCGGTCGGACGCGCAGATACCGCCCCCTCGCGAGCCACCGGCATGGCCGGCAGCCGTGCCGGAACCAGCCGGGAAATGACCGGAACCGCGACCACCTGGTGCCGATGCGACCAGCCCCACCAGGCCAGCCCCATCACCCCCAGCACCCCGAGACCGGTCAGGACGCGGCCTACGATGCCGGCCTTGGGCGCCACCGCCCGCGGTACGCGCGTCAGATCCGGCTGCGGCATCACGATGCGCGAAGCGAGTCGCTCGTGCAGCGGCGCCACCGGCTCGCCCAGCAGGTCCGCATACCGGCGCAGGTAGCTCTTGACGTAGATCAACGCGCCGAGCGCCTCGAACCGCTCCGTTTCGAGCGCCTCGAGCACCTCATCGCCCACGTGCAACTTCTGCGCCGCCTGCCCGATTGTCAGTCCGGCGCGCGCGCGCGCGGCGCGCAGCTGCGCACCCACGCCGCAGCCGCCCTCGCGGCGCGGCTCGCCGCCGAGTTCGTCCGGCATCTCGCTCAGCCCGAGTTCAGCCCGAGCGTGGACAGGACGCGCGCCTGCGGTGAATCCGGATAGTCCAATTGCAGCCGGCGCGCGTACAGCACCGCATCGAGCGTATCGCCCTGCGCATGCATGACCCGCACGGCCAGCAACAGCAGATTCGCCGTCTCGTGGTGGGTGGAAAGATACTGAACCAGCTCCGAGTGCGCCTGCTTCAACCGGCCGTGCTTGTAATCGAGCTCGGCGAGTTCCCAGACCGCGCCCGAGAATTCGGGATTGATCGCGAGCGCCGCTTTGAACATCTTGATCGCGGCGGCGTCATGATGCTCAGCGCGCAGGCAGACTCCCGCATTGTCGAACGCGTCCGCCGGCGTCAGATAGAGCGGGTTGCGCGCGGCATCGAGAAAGTACTTGACGCCCCGCGCGTAGCGGCCACTGCTGCACAGGTACACCGCATAATCGTTCTGATAGTCCGGGTTGCGGGGCGCCAGCTCGAGCGCCCGACGGAAGGCGTGGTCGGCCCGCGCCGGCTCACGCAGCCGCTCGAACAGCAGCGCGCGGGCGCTCTGCACGTTCGGACTGTCCGGATTCTCCCGCTCGGCCTGATCCAGCTTCTCCTTGGCGAGCGCGAGCTCGCCGCGCTGCAGATAGGCGACACCCAGCTCGGTGTTGTATACAGCCGCCCGATGTCGCTGCCGGATCAGCTGCGGATTGCTGCAGCCGTACAGGACCAGCGCGCCCAGTACCCCGAGCAAGAGTCCCCGGAGGGCGGATCTCATACCCGCACCGCCATGCCGACTGTGCGGCTGCCGAGGCGCACGGTCGTGCGATCGATGACGCGGCCGGCCAGCTGTCCGCAAGCCGCGTCGATGTCATCCCCCCGCGTGCGGCGCACGGTCGCCAGCACGCCGTGCCGCAGCAGCTCGTCCCGGAACGCACGGACCGCTTCAGGTCCCGAGCGGCGCAGGCGCGTGCCGGGAAATGGGTTGAACGGAATCAGGTTCACCTTGGCCGGGCGGCCGACGAGCAGCCTGGCCAGCGCCCGAGCTTGGGCGCGCGAATCGTTGACCCCCTCGAGCATCACGTACTCGAACGTGACGCTGCGGCCGTTGCGCTCGTCGATATAGTGCCAGCAAGCCGCCAGCAGCTCCGCAATGGGATGCACGCGGTTGATGGGCACCAGCTCGTTGCGCAGGGCATCGTCGGGCGCATGCAGCGACACCGCCAGAGCCACATTGCTGTGCTCGGCGAGCTTGTAGATCTGTGGCACCAGCCCCGAGGTCGACAGTGTCACCCGGCGCCGCGACAGGTCGAATGCGCAATCGTCGAGAAATATATCGAGCGCCGGCACCACATTGCGGAAGTTCGCCAGCGGTTCGCCCATGCCCATGAGCACGACATTGGTGACTGCGCGCTCGCGCGCCAGATCGGCCACCGTGCCGGCCAGCAGGCGGTTCGCGAGCCATACCTGGCCGACGATCTCTGCCGTGCTCAGATTCCGGTTGAAGCCCTGCTGCGCCGTCGAACAGAAGGCGCAATCGAGGGCGCAACCGACCTGAGAGGAGATGCACAGCGTCGCGCGGTCGGGCTCCGGAATGTAAACCATCTCGAACGCCTGGCTGCCGTCGGCCCGCAGCAGCCATTTACGCGTACCGTCGGCCGAGCAGTGCTCGGTGATGATCTCCGGCGCGCGCACGTACGCCTGCTCCTGGAGCTCGGCGCGGAAGGTCTTGGCGAGATCCGTCATCCGTTCGAACGACGGCTCGGCTCGCTTGTAGACCCACTGCATCAGCTGACGCGCCCGGAAGGGTCTGCTGCCGAGTCCCGCAACGAACCGCTCGAGTTCGGGCCGGGGCAGACCCAGCAGATTCGTGGTCGTGGCGGGGACGCTCATGGCTCTTGCTGCGGCCTCAACCGCGCGGGTGCAGCTCCGTGGCGCTGAAGAAGAAGCCGATCTCGCGCGCGGCGGTCTCCGGCGCATC
>JAJYFU010000132.1 GCA_021790795.1 Pseudomonadota bacterium | reverse complement strand
CCCGCGTCACACAGCCGCAGCAGCAGCTCGGGACAACCCGGCTGGGCAAGCGGCTCCCCGCCGGTGACGCACACATAGCGCGACCCGAGCGCCTGCACCCGCGCGAGCACCGCCTCGATGTCCCACCACTGCCCGCCGTGAAACGCGTACGCCGTATCGCAGTACTGGCAGCGCAGCGGACAGCCGGTCAGCCGGACGAAGCTGGTCGGGATGCCGGCCGTGTCCGCCTCGCCCTGCAACGAGTGGAAGATCTCGGTGATCTTCAGCCGCGTGATCGGCCTCTCCATGCCGCCGGCGCTTCGCCGCGGATCAATTCGACGCCGGGCTGGCAAGCGCGCTCGCGGCGCGGCGCGCCGCACCCGAATCGGGATAGCGCTTGACCACTTGGGCGAGCGTCCTGCGTCCCTCGGCCGTCTTGCCTTGGGCGATCAGCGTGTTACCGAGGTCAAACATCGCCTCCGGCGCCTTGGAGGACTGCGGCCACTGCTTGAGCACGCTGCGGAAGGCCTGTTCGGCCGCCGGGTAGTCCTCATTCACGAATTGCGCCTCGCCCAGCCAATACTCCGCATCCGCCGCCAGCGGGCTCGTCGCGTACTGCTGGACGAAGGCCTGGAAGCCCTTGGCCGCGGTCGTGTAGTGGCCCGCTTTGAGCGCCGTGAAGTCCTGGCGGTACAGCTTCTCCTGGGCCGAAGTCACACCGGGCAGAGACGCGCTGCCTTGCGTCGCCGGAGGGCTGGCGGCACGGCTGCGCTCCAGTGTCTGCACGCGCTTGTCGAGGCTGGCGTACAGATCATGCTGCTGGCGCGTCAGCCGCTGATTCGCCTGCTGCAGCTGATCGACCCGCCCGCGCAGATCGCGCACCTGAGCCTGTAGCGCATCCTGCTGCTGAGCCAGCTGCACGAGGCTGCCGTTCGTGACGAAGCGCTCGAGCTTCGAGACCCGTGTCTGGAGGTTCTGAACCGCGATCTGCGTCCGGGTGGGTCCGGTGGCGCATCCGGCGAGCAGCGCTGCGAGCAGCGCTGCCGCCGACCCAAGCAGTGGCATGGCACGCATGGATTCCGCCCTCACGCGCTCATGGCGCCGACGGGCCGGACGCGGATTGAGCCGCCCCCGGCTGCGTGGGCGTCAGGTACACGATGTGCACACGCCGGTTCTCCGCCCAGGCGACGCGGTTGTTCGCCGGGTCGACCGGATCCTCCTCGCCGTAACTGACCACGGTGATCTGGCTCGGCGAGACGCCCTGCAACAGCATAGCTTGGCGCACCGATTCCGCACGGCGCATCCCGAGGCCGATGTTGTACTCGGGCGAGCCGCGGTCATCCGTGTAGCCCTCCAGCCGCACGCGCGCGTTGGGATGGGCCGCCAGATAGGCCGCGTGCGCGGCGACGACCTTCATGCCGTGCCCGCCGATCACCGAGCTGTTGAAGGCAAAGTGAATGACGCGGTCGGCGAGCAGTCCCTGTGTCGGGCCGGGCACGGACTGCTGGCTGCCCAGAGCGCCCGCGCTCGCGTTCGCACCCGAAGCCGCGCCGTGCGACGACGCCCCGGCGCCCGGCGCTGCGCCCGTTTTCGGGTAAGTCGCCGGCTTGACCGGATGACTCGCGCAGCCGGCAAACCCAAGAGCACTCGCCACCACCAACATCGTTAGAATGCGACGCATAAGACACCTATTCTCCGTAGACGCCGACACGCCGGCGCCCAGTTGTTGCACTGCACGCGAACCACCCGATCCGCGTTCTCACTTGCTCTTCTTTCGCGGAAACGGCCCCCATGTCGGGTCCTCAACCTCGCCATGAGTCGGCTTGAGCGTCATGCCCGTCAAGCCATCGACCGATATCGTAGCCAGAATGCTCCCGCCCTTCCGCCCCATCAGCTGCTTGGTATACATGATCGTCGCCCCGTTCGGCGCGAAGGTCGGGGTGCTGTCGAGCGGACCATGGGTGAGCACGTGGAACGCGCCGGTCTTGAGGTTCTGCACGGCGATGCAGAACCGGCCGTCGATGCCGGTCACCATGGCGAGCAGCTTCCCGTTCGGCGAGACCTGGGGGTCGGCATTGTAGCCGTCCGTGAAAGTGACGCGCACCGGGAGATTGCCGGAAGTGACCCCGATGCGGTAGATCTGCGGCGAGCCGTCCCGATCGGAAGTGAAGTAGATCGACCGGCCGTTGGGCGCCCAGTCGGCGCTGGTATTGATCGCCGGCGCATCCGTGATGCGGGTGAGGTGCTGGGTATGCAGATTGAGCACGTAGATCTGCGGGTAGCCCGACGCCCCACTCAGCGTCAGCGCCAGCTTCTGGCCGTTCGGCGCCCAAGCCGGCGCGCCGTTCTCCCCGGCACGCGCCGACACCCGGTAGCGCTGGCCGGTCTGCACGCGCTGCACGTACACGGCTGAGAGATGGTCTTCGAAAGATACGTAGGCCAACCATTTCCCGTTCGGCGACCAGACCGGCGACATGAGCGGAAGGTGCGACTCGAGAATCAGATGCTGATTGTATCCGTCCGCATCGGCCACCACCAACTGGAACTGTCGCGTGGCCCCCGCGCCGACCTGCGCCACATAGGCGATGTGCGTATCGAAGGCCCCGCGAATCCCGGTGATCGCTTGATAGACGACGTCGCTCACGCGGTGCGCCGCGTTGCGCAGGGCCTGCGGCGTGCCCGTGAAGCGCTTACGAGCCACGCTCTGATGGGTGAGCACGTTCAGCAGGTTGAAATCGACTCCGAGCCGCCCGCCCGACAGCGCCACGACCCGCCCGACCACGACGTAATCGACGCCGGTCGCCTTCCACGCCGTGAAATGAACCTGGGCGGCGTGATGCGGCGTCGCAGGCATGCGCGAGCGCCCGAGCGTGCTGAAGCGGCCGCTGCCGGTGAGATCGTGCTGAACCACCCCGGCGACATCGACCGGGTCGCGCCGGGATTCGGCGAAGGGCACGATGGCGATCGGCACCGGGTGGTTCACCCCGGAGGTGATCTTGATCGTCAATTGCGCGAGCGCCGGCGTCATGGAGCCGGCGGCCAGCAGTGCCGCGAGCGCGATGCTGCGCAGCGGCGCGTAGGGATTTGAGTGTTTCATCCTTCAGGGCTCTCCGGCTGAGTTGGGCGCAAATACGAAATTCAGCTCCTGGCTGTACAGCGCGGGATCCGGCGGCGGCGGCAGCGGCGAGGCGCGATAGACGGCGGCCTCGATCGACTCGCGCACCGCCTCGTCTCCATTGCACCGACCCACGCTCGCACCGGCCACGGCGCCACCCTTCACCAGTGTCACGTGCACGATGCAGCTGAGATTCTGCCCGGCGCTCGGTGGCTTGATCCAGGCCGCCTCCACTCGCTGAGTCACTTCGCTGACCCAGCCGGCGGTCGCGGCGCGCATCTTCGCGTTGCTCTGGGCATCCTCGGCGAGCGCCTGGCGCAGCTGCGCGATGCGCGCGGCGCGGGCCGCGGCGGCACGCTCGGCGGCGAGCTTCCTCTGGAGCGCCAGCCGCCGCTGTTCGGCCAGTTTCTCGGCATGCTCAAGCGCGCGCTTCTCCTGCGCGCGCTTCTCGGCTTCGGCACGCATTCGGGCCTCGGCCCGCGCCTTGGCGAGCGCCTCGGCCTGAGCGGCCGCCCGCTGCTTCTTGAGACGCTGGCGCTCGGCTTCGGCGGCCGCGACATGCTCGGCCTCGGCTGCGGCCGCGCGTGCGCGCAGCGCCAGCTCCTGCGCGGTGGTGGGCGCGGGAGGGCCCTGCGGAGGACTCACGGCCTTCGGCGGCGGCGGCGGCGGCGCCTCGGGCTGTGGAGCCGGCTGGCGCGCGGCCCCTATTCCAGTGAGCGCCTGCGCGTCTACGACCCGGGCATCGACCGAGACCGACGGGGTCACGGGCCGGTGCTCGTAACGCCACCAGCCATAAGCCAGCAATCCAATGATCGTACCGTGCAACAGCACGGACATTCCAACCGACAGCCATCGATCGCGGTCAGGCTCACGCATTGCGGGCGGTCGCTTCAACTTCCGGGCCGTACGCCCTTGGGCTGTGTGATGAAATCCATCTTGTGCACGCCCGCATCCTGCAGGATCACCATGGCGCGCATCACCGTGCCATACGGCACCGCGGTGTCGGCCTTGATCATCACCGCCCGGCCGGGGTCGCTGCCGAGCTCGGCCGCAACACGCGAGTGTATGGCAGCGGCGCTCGCAGGGCCGATGGTGCTACCGCCGACCGTCAGATACATCTCCCCCTGGCGGTTCACCGACAGAACGAGCGGGGTCGACTTGCCCGTCGGCAGCGGCCGGGCGGATGCCTGGGGCAGATCGACCTTGACGCCTTGGGTGATCAGAGGCGCGGTGATCATGAAGATGATGAGCAGCACCAGCATCACGTCGATGTACGGCACGACGTTGATCTCGCCCATCAATCTGCGCCCCCGCGAAACCTGTGCCATAGGGCTCCCCTAGCGAGACCTTCCGCCCGTCGGCACCGCCGGCGCCGCCATCGGTGGACCACCGGGCGCGGCGCCCACCGTCGGAGCCGCAGCGATGCCGCGGTTCGAGTGCCGCTGCAGAATGGTCGAGAACTCTTCCATGAAGGCGTCGAAGCGCACCTCGAGCCGCCCGACCTGATCGGCAAAGCGGTTGAAGGCCACCACCGCCGGAATGGCGGCGAACAGACCGATCGCCGTGGTCACCAGCGCTTCGGAGATACCCGGCGCCACCGATGCCAGAGTCGCCTGGCGCACATCGCCCAGTGCGGAAAACGCGCTCATGATGCCCCACACCGTGCCGAACAGACCCACGTACGGACTGGTCGAGCCGACGGTGGCGAGGGTCGCCAGACTGTGCTCCAGCCGGTCGATCTCCTTCAGCTGCGCCACTCGCATGGCGCGCCGGGCGCCCTCGAGCATCACGTCCGCGGTGCCGGCGCCCTGCTGGCGCTGGCGGGCGAACTCGCGAAAGCCCATCTCGAAGACGCTCGCCATGCCAGTAGCGCCCCCGTGCGTCTCGATGGCGCGATACAGTTGTGCGAGGTCGCCTCCGGACCAGAAGTTGTTCTCGAACCGGTCGGCCTCGCGGCGTGCCCGCGACAGCAGCAGCCGCTTGCGGAAAATGATCGCCCAGGAGGTGAGCGAAGCCAGCATCAGCAGGCCGATCACGATTTGCACGACGATGCTCGCGTTCACGACGAGCTGAATCAACGACAGATGTCCAGTCATGATGCGGGGGGCCCCTCCAGGGGTAAGTTCAACGCCAGGCGCAGCGGATCGGGAAGCTTCGTCGGCCGCAGCGTGCGCGCATCCACGCAAGCGACCCTGACCTCGGCGGTCACCAGAGACGCGGGCTCGGCGCCACGCAGGATGCGCTGCGCAAAGCCCATGCATACCGCCCCGTCGGCCCGCGGCTCGCAGGTCACCAGCAGCTCATCGTCCAGCCGCGCCGGCCTGCGGTAGTCCACCGATAAGTTCACGACCATGAACAGGACGCCGGGTTCCCGAGCCATCTCTTGCTGCGAGAAACCCAGCGATCGGAGCCATTCAGTACGAGATCGCTCCAGAAAGCGCAGATAATTCGCATAATAAACGATTCCGCCCCCATCGGTATCCTCCCAGTACACTCGCACCGGCCACCCGAAGACACTCACGGGCTGTCCTCGAACAGCGGCAGCGCCCCACCAGGCCGCTCCCGCTCCGGCGGCGTGCGCCCGAAGTGCTCATACGAGG
>JAJYFU010000040.1 GCA_021790795.1 Pseudomonadota bacterium | reverse complement strand
ACGTGTGATTTTCCTGGACGAGTCCCGGAGAGAGGGGGTTGAATGGCGGTGCTGAGAGTGATCGATCGCGACGGCACGGAGCATCGGGTCGATGGCAAGGTCGGCTTGAAAGTCATGGAGACGCTGAGGGAGCTGGAGTATGGCGTGGCCGCGATCTGCGGCGGGATGTGCTCGTGCGCCACGTGTCACGTCTATGTCGATCCCGACTGGCGGGATCGTCTTCCGGAGCCGATGGCCGACGAGTGCGAGCTGCTGACCGATCTTACGCACTATGAGGAGAATTCACGATTGTCGTGCCAGATCGAGTTCACACCCGAGCTCGATGGTCTGCGGGTCACGATCGCGCCGGATGAGTAAGGGCGTCATGCTGGAGGATCTGTCGTGGTCGAGATAATCGCCGCACTCGCGCTCGGTGGCGCG
Organism: Pseudomonadota bacterium; assembly: GCA_021790795.1. Taxonomy (GTDB): domain Bacteria; phylum Pseudomonadota; class Gammaproteobacteria; order Steroidobacterales; family Steroidobacteraceae; genus 13-2-20CM-66-19. The sequence continues at coordinate 20,107 of JAJYFU010000040.1, read as the reverse complement.
ATCGTCCTCGCCATCCTTTACGTACGGGTGCGCGGGGCGCTGACCCAGGGACGCCGCCACCACGACGACTGGGACGAAATGATGATCAAGCGGCTGCGCGACCAGGGCTATCATCCATTCAACGAGTACCCGGTCGACTACTTTCTCGCAATGCGCGACGAAGCCACATGCGACCGGGTGCGCGCGCGGCTCGAGGCGGAAGGGTTCTCCGTCGATGTCAAGCCGATCGAAGGGGAAAGCGATCTGCCCTACAGCCTGCACGCCTCTCGAACCATGCGGCTGATCGTGCCGGATATCCAGGCGCTCAGCCAGCGGATGCGGGCACTGGCCGAGGAGTTCCAGGGACGTTACGACGGCTGGGCCGCCTAGGCCCTCACGCCGGCGTCATTTTTTCTTCTCCGCCTGCCGCTTGACGGCTTCGGCGGCCGCGGCGGCTACCGCCGGGTCGCCCAGATAGCGGCTGCCGCGCGAGTTGAGCTGATCGTCGAGTTCATAGAGCAGGGGGATGCCCGTCGGAATGTTGAGCTCGACGATGTCCTGATCGGAAACCTTGTCGAGCATCTTGACCATGGCGCGCAGGCTGTTGCCGTGCGCGACCACGAGCACGTTGCGTCCGGCACGCAGTTCCGGGGCGATCCGTGTGTTCCACATGGGAGCGACGCGCGCGAGCGTGTCCTTCAGTGCCTCGGCCGACGGCAGTTCTCCGGCCGGCACGCCGGCATAGCGCTCATCGAAGCGCGGGTGACGCGGGTCGTCGAGCGGCAGCGGCGGCGGTGGCATGTCGTAGCTGCGTCGCCAGATCTTGACCTGGGCTTCGCCGTGACGCTCGACCGTCTGAGCCTTGTCCAGTCCCTGCAGCGCGCCGTAGTGCCGCTCGTTGAGGCGCCAGGAGCGCTCGACTGGGATCCACATGCGGTCCATCTCGTCGAGCATGATCCACAGCGTGCGAATTGCCCGCTTCAGCACCGAGGTGAATGCGAGGTCGACTGTGAGCTTCTCTTCGATCAGCTGGCGGCCCGCCCGCGTCGCTTCTTCGCGCCCGGCCGGGGCCAGATCGATGTCCGTCCAGCCGGTGAACAGGTTTTCCAGGTTCCAGAGGCTCTGTCCGTGACGGACCAGGATCAGCTTGCCGGGCATGTGGGTACCTCCATCGTGACGTGAACCGACCGCCGGGGCGCGTACGCGCAAACCGGCGCCCCCGCGGCGCGCACCGGCCGCAGGATGCCGCGAGTATAGCGAAGTGAGCTAATCCGCGAGCTTGCGGAGCGTCTCGACACCCACGGTGAGCGTGGCGAAATCGGCGGCGCCGGCGGCGCGCATCTCCGTGAGTGCGCGCTCCCAATGGGCGATCCGGCGCGATTCACTCCGTTGCCAGGCGTCGACGCGCTCGGCAGCAGTGCCGCGGGCCGTCTGAGTGAGCACGCGCTCGGTGAGGGCGCGATGAAGGCGCATCGCCGCATCCCGTACCCCGGTCCGCGCGGTGGCTTGCCACGGGCCTTCGACCGACAGAAGCTCGATCTGCTCGCGTAACCAGTCGATGCCGACGCGAGCGCCCACCTCGAAGTAGATGCGGGCCGTATCCGCGATCGTCTTCGAGTGGGCGGCCGAGATCTCTGCGATGTCGAGCGAAGCATTGTGGGACTCGAGGCTCGCGAGGCGCTCGGCCAGCGCATGCGGAAGTCCCGCCTCGACCAGCTGGGCGCGGCTCGAGTCGAAGTGTGCGCGCCACGCGCCGCACAGCACCTGCGGGAGATGTGCGCCGAATTCGTGGGCTGCGGCGCGGAACTCCTCGACCGCCGCGGTGACCTTGAGGGCCGGCCGGTGTGCGAGCAGCCAGTAGGTCGCATGGCGCAGCAGGCGGCTGGTCTCGAACGCCGCAAGATACTGGAGCTTCGCCGGCGCGTGGTTGTCGAGCGCCTCGATGTCTTCCCAGAGGTCGCGCATCCGGAAGATTTCCCGAGCGGCGGAGTAGGCGCGGGCGATCTGTGCCGGTTCGGCGCCGGTGTCTTCCTGGGCGCGCAACACGAATGTGGGGCCCATCCGGTTGATCAGGCCATTGGCCGTCGCGGTGGCGATGATCTGGCGGCGCAGTCGATGCTGCTCGATCGCACTTGCGAAGCGCGCGCGCACCGGCGCGGGGAAGTAGCGCTCGAGCTCGCTCGAGAGGTATGGGTCCTCGGGCACGTCCGAATCAAGAAGGTGGCTGTTGAGCCAGATCTTGCTGTAGGAGAGCAGAATGGACAGTTCCGGGCGGGTCAGACCCTCGCCGCTCTTGCGCCGCTCGCCGATCTCCTCGTCGCTCGGCAGGAACTCCAGAGACCGATTCAGGCCGCCGGAGCGCTCGAGCAGGCGGATTAGGTGTTGGAATTCCGCCAGGCGCGCCTTGCTCTGCTGTTCGAGCGTGCTGATCGCCTGGCTCTGCAGGTAGTTATTGCGCAACACCAGCGTGCAGACCTCGTTCGACATGCGCGCGAGCAGCTGGTTGCGTGCGGCCAGCGACAGCTTTCGGGCGCGTACCAGCGGGTTGAGCAGGATCTTCAAGTTGACTTCGACGTCCGAGGTGTTGACGCCGGCGGAGTTGTCGATGAAGTCGGTGTTGAGCCGACCGCCGCTGCGGGCGTATTCGACGCGTCCACGCTGGGTGAAGCCGAGATTGCCGCCTTCGCTCGCGACCCGGGCGCGCAGCTCCCGGCCGTTGATGCGCAGCGCGTCGTTGGCGCGGTCGCCGGCGTCCGCATTGGATTCCTGGGTCGCCTTGACGTATGTGCCGATGCCGCCGTTCCAGAGCAGATCAACGGGCAGGCGGAGAATCGCCCGGATGACCTCGACGGGCGTGGGCGAGGCGCTCTCGAGTCCGAGCAGGGCGCGGGCCTGCGGCGAGAGCGTGATGGATTTGGCGCTGCGGGGAAACACGCCGCCGCCGGCGGAGATGCGCTTGCGGTCATAGTCGTCCCAGCTCGAGCGCGGCAGCGCGAACAGCCGCTGCCGCTCCGCGAAGCTCACGGCCGCATCGGGCTTGGGATCGAGGAAGATATGCCGGTGATCGAAGGCGGCCTGCAGGAGGGTGTGCCGCGAGAGCAGCATGCCGTTGCCGAACACGTCCCCGGACATGTCGCCGATGCCGGCAACCGTGAACTCCTCCTTCTGAATGTCGCGACCGAGGTCGCGGAAGTGGCGCTTGACGCACTCCCACGCGCCGCGCGCGGTGATGCCGAGCCCCTTGTGGTCGTATCCCGCCGAGCCGCCGGAGGCGAACGCGTCACCGAGCCAGAAGCCGTACTCGGCGGCAATGCCGTTGGCCGTGTCGGAGAACGTCGCCGTGCCCTTGTCCGCGGCTACCACCAGGTAGGGATCATCGCCGTCGCGGCGGACTACCCGCGGCGGCGGAACGATGCGGTCGGCGACGATGTTGTCGGTCAGATCGAGCAGTCCCTGGATGAAGGTCCGGTAGCAGGCGGTTACCTCCGCCTGAACCTCCTCCCGACCCGCCTGCGGGAGGCGCTTCGGCACGAAGCCGCCCTTGGCTCCGACCGGCACGATCAGCGTGTTCTTGACGTTCTGCGCCTTCATGAGACCGAGAATCTCGGTGCGGAAGTCCTCGCGCCGGTCGGACCAGCGTATGCCTCCGCGGGCCACGTCGCCCATGCGCAGGTGGACGCCCTCGACGCGCGGGCTGTAGACGAAAATCTCGTACTTCGGCCGCGGCAGCGGCAGGTCGGCGATGGCCGTCGGATCGAATTTGAACGACAGATAGGGCAGGGGCGCACCCCCGGTGTCGCGGCGGAAGTGGTTGGTGCGCAGCGTGGCGTTCACCAGCGTCAGATACGCGCGCAGGATACGGTCCTCATCGAGACTGCTGACCGCATCGAGTCCGGCGCGGATGCGCTTCGCGAGCCGCTCGGCGATCCGCTCGCGCCCCGATACGCCGCTAGGGTGATCCGGATCGAAGCGTGTCTCGAACAGGCGAACCAGTGCCGCAGCGATGACCGGGTTCGCCGCGAGCGTGCGCTCCATATAGCGCTGGCTGAACGGCACGCCGGTCTGCAGCAGATAGCGGCAATAGGCGCGCAGCACCAGAATCTGGCGAGCGGCGAGATCGGCGGTGAACAGCAGGCGATTGAAGCCGTCATTTTCCGCCATGCCATCCCAGCCGGCCGCGAGCGCCTCCTTGAAGCGGTCCTCGACGCGCGGCAGGTCGATGGCGTGGCCGTCGCGGTGCTCGAGCTCGAAGTCCTGGATCCAGACAACGCCGCCCTGTGGCCAGGCGAGCTCGTACGGCCGCTCGGCGATAACGCGCAGGCCGAAATTCTCCAGCATCGGCAACAGATCGGAGATCGATACCGGCTCGCCGAGCTTGACGATCTTCAGGTGAATTCTCGCGGGGGCCTGGCCCGACGCGCGGTGCAGGCTTACGCGGCGCTCCTGGGGCGCGGCGCGCAGACGCTCCAGATCCGCGATGTCGGCGGGCGCCTCGGCCGCAGTCACGTCCTCTTCGTAGGCCAGGGGAAACGTGTGCCGATAGCGCTCGGCCAGCGCCAGGCCTTCCGCCTCGCCTTTGCGCGCGACCAGCACGTCGTGCAGATGATCGCTCCAGGTGAGAGTCGCGGCGGAGATCTTCCGTTCGACCGCGAGCACGTCGGTCTTGTGAAGCTCGCCAGGCACGGTGCGTACCACGACGTGCACGCGCGCATGGCTGGAGCTGGAGATCTGTACCTGACTTTCGACAGAGGTCCCGCCAAAGCCCTCGCGCACGATACGCTCGATGCGCTCGCGAACGTCGGTGTTGTAACGGTCGCGCGGGACGTAGACGAGGCATGAGAAGAACCGGTGATACGGATCGCGCCGCGCCAGCAGGCGTACCGTGCGCCGCTCGTACAGGTTGACGACGCCCCGGCAGATGCGGACCAGATCGCGCGTATTGGCTTGGAAGAGCTCATCGCGCGGGTACGTCTCGAGCACGTTGAGCACGGCCTTGCCGTCGTGGCTCTGCGGATCGAGTCCGAAATACTCTATGACCCGTGCGACTTTCAGGCGCAGCACCGGGATGTCGCGCGGGCTGCGGTGGTAGGCGGTGGAGGTCCACAGGCCGAGAAGCCGATGCTCGCCGTCGACCTCCCCGCGCGCATCGAAGGTCTTTACGCCCACGTAATCGAGATATTCCGAGCGGTGCACGGTGGCGATGGAGTTGGCCTTGGTCAGCACCAACAGCTCGCGCTCGCGGGCGCGCTCGCGGATCTCCCCACGCAGCGCGGTCACGGTCGGCCGGCGCGTGTTCGCCGTGGGGCGCAGGATGCCGAGGCCGGTGCGGGGCTGTGATCTCAGCAGGTCCTCCCGGGCGCCGCGCTGGAGCCGGTATTGGCGATAGCCGAGGAAGACGAAATTCCGCTCTTCCATCCACCGCAGCAGTTGGCGCGCTTCGGAAATCTCCTCGCTCGGCAGGGGCGGCGGCCGGTGCTCGAGATCGGCGATGATGGCTTGCACGCGCTCGCGCATCGGCGTCCAGTCGTCCACGGCGAGGCGAACGTCGCGCAGCGTCGACTCGATGTCGCGGCGCAGGCGCTCGAGCGTTTCCGGATCGGTCCGCCGGTCGATTTCGAACATCTCCCAGGACTCGACCCGCGCAGGGCGCGTGCCCTGGGCGCCGATCCCGCTGAGCGTCCCGCGGGAGTCGCGGCGGACGTCGAACACCGGATGCACGATCACGTGTACGGCGAGACCGGCGCGTGCGAATGCAAGACTGATCGAATCGATCAGAAACGGCCGGTCGTCGGTGACGATCTGTACCACGGTATGGGCGGATTCGAAGCCGTCCTTGCGGAGATCGGGATTGAAGATCTGCACCAGCGATTGACCGGGAGCGCGGCGGCGGCCGAGCTCGAGGTGGCAGCGCGCGGCGTGCGCCAGCGACGCCGGCGTGCGCGCCGCGAGATCTTCTTCGCCTACGCCGCGGTAGTAGGCGCGCAGAAACTCCTGCGACACCCGAGCGCGGCGCGGCAGGCGGGCGCGGACGATGCGATCGATCAGGGCGAGGCGCGCAGGAGGAATGCTGCGCAGGTGCCGGCCGTCGCCGACCGGGGAGGATGGGGCGTGCATGATGGGCCGTAATTATATACGTCTGTGCGCTCTGGGGCCGCCAGGGTATAATAGTTGCGTTCGCAACGAAATGGCCGCCGACCCCGGCGCCGTCCACGGAGCTGTCGATGAGCCAGACTGGCGAGAACCCAATGGGCACCGACGGGTTCGAATTCGTCGAGTACACCGCGCCCGATCCGGAGCTGCTGCGCGATCTGTTCGAGCGCATGGGTTTCCCGGTCAAGGCCCGCCACCGGTCGAAGAACGTGACGCTCCATGGCCAGGGCGGAATCAACTTCATCATCAATGCCGAGCCGGACTCGTTCGCCCGGCGCTTCGCCGAGCGTCACGGGCCTTCGGCGTGCGCGATGGCCTTCCGTGTCCGGGATGCCGCCTACGCCTACCGACGCGCTCTCGAGCTCGGCGCAACGCCCGGCCCGCGGAATACCGGGCCGATGGAGCTGAACATTCCGTGCATCGAGGGCATCGGCGGATCGCTCATCTACCTGGTGGACCGCTACGGCGGGCAGACCATCTACGACGTGGACTTCCGCCCGGCGGACCCGCCCGCCGGGTCACCCGAGGCCGGGCTGACGGTGATCGATCATCTGACGCACAACGTCGCGCGCGGGAATATGGACAAGTGGGCGGGTTTCTACGAAAAACTGTTCAACTTCCGGCAGATTCGTTATTTCGACATCGAAGGCCGGCATACCGGGCTGTTCTCGCGCGCCATGACCAGTCCATGCGGCAAGATCCGCATTCCAATAAATGAGTCGCAGGACGAGAAGAGCCAGATCGAGGAATATCTGCGCGAGTATCACGGCGAAGGCATTCAGCACATCGCGCTCGCCACCGACGACATCTATCGAACGGTCGACACGCTGCGCGGCCATGGCATCGCGTTTCAGGATACCCCCGATACGTACTTCCAGCAGATCGAAGCGCGCGTGCCCGGCCACGGCGAGCCGCTCGAGGCGCTGCGCCGCCGGCGCATCCTCATCGACGGCAACCCGCAAGCCGGCGAGGGGCTGCTGCTGCAGATCTTCACCGCCAACGTCATCGGGCCGATCTTCTTCGAGATCATCCAACGCAAGGGTAATGAAGGCTTCGGCGAGGGCAACTTCCGCGCCCTGTTCGAATCCATCGAACTCGACCAGATCCGCCGCGGCGTGATCTAGCCGTCCGCCGCGCGCGCCGCCGCTCCCGGCCGGATTACAATCGGGCGTCGACCTCGGCCGCCGGAAACGTGTGCTTGATGTCGTACAGCACGTGGTTCTTGCGACACAGCTTGCGAATGGCCGCCGAGCCGAGTTTGCGGAATTGCTCGTGCGCGACCGCGAGCACGACCAGGTCGTAATAATTGGGCCGCAGCTTGCTCACCGGACGCAGGCCATACTCGTGCAGGCATTCGCGGCGATCGACCCACGGGTCATGGACGTCCACCTGCGCTCCGTATTTGCGCAGCTCCCGCACCACGTCCACAGCCTTGGAGTTGCGCACATCGGGGCAGTTCTCCTTGAAGGTGATGCCGAGCACGAGGGCGCGCGCGCCATTGGTATGAATGCGCTTGCGGTTCATCAGCTTGACGATGTCCGCAACGACGTAGATCGGCATGTTGTCGTTGAGGCGGCGGCCGGCGAGGATCATCTCCGGGTGGTAGCCGAGCTCCTGCGCCTTGTGCGTCAGGTAGTACGGGTCGACGCCGATGCAATGGCCGCCGACGAGGCCGGGACGGAACGGCAGGAAGTTCCACTTTGATCCGGCCGCCTGCAGCACTTCCTCGGTGTCGATGCCGAGGCGCGCGAAGATCAGCGCCAGCTCGTTGATCAGCGCGATGTTGACGTCACGCTGAGTGTTCTCGATGACTTTGGCCGCCTCGGCCACCTTGATGCTCGAGGCCCGGTGCGTGCCGGCGGTGATGATCGCGCGGTAGAGCGAGTCGATGAACTCGGCGGCCTCCGCGCTCGAGCCGGAGGTGACCTTCTTGATGGTCGTCAGGCGGTGCTCCTTGTCGCCGGGGTTGATGCGCTCGGGGCTGTAGCCGACGAAGAATCCGTCATTGAAGCGCAGTCCGGATTCGCGCTCGAGTATGGGCACGCAGACTTCCTCGGTGCACCCGGGGTACACGGTCGATTCGTAAACGACCACGTCGCCCTTCTTCAGCACCTTGCCGACGGTGATGCTCGCGGCGATGAGCGGGCTCAAATCCGGGCGCTTGTAGATGTCGATGGGAGTCGGCACCGTGACGATGAAGACGCGGCAGCGGCGCAGATCCGCCGGATCGCAGGTGAACGACAGATGCTCGGCAGCGGCCAGCTCGCGACGAGTGACTTCGAGGGTGCTGTCGCGCCCGGCTTCCAGCTCGGCGACACGAGCCGGCTTGACATCGAAGCCGACCGTAGCGAAATGCTTGCCGAACTCGACGGCGAGCGGAAGCCCGACGTATCCCAGACCGATCAAGCCTAAGCGGCACTTGCGCAAATTCATCACGTTGAAGTCTCCGGGTACGGGAGTTGCGCGCGGAGCGAGCGGGAGACGCGCCGGCGCCTGGAAACAGTGAGCTGCGCCGCCAGTTTATCACGGCCCGCAGCCGCGCAGATCTCCCGGCACGGGCGCGTCAGCGCCGCTCGGCGCCGGGCCGGTCAGGGCATGTGCTCGAGGGCGAGGTACTCGGCGCTTTGCATTTCGACGAGTCGGCTCACGGTGCGCTGGAACTCTCCGCGCAGCCGCTCGCCCCGATACAGTGTTTGCGGCGCGCCAATTGCGGAAATCACCAGCTTGACACGGCGGTCGTAGAGCTCGTCGATCAGTGCGATGAAGCGGCGCGCCTCATCCTCGCGCGTCGCGTCGAGACGTGGCACCCCCGAGAGCGCCACCGCCGAGTACAGCCGGGCGATCTCGATGTAATCTTCCTGACTGCGCGGGCCGGCGCACAGCGCCTCGAAGTCGAACCATACTGCGCTGTCGCTCTGGCGAACGACGGGAATGGAGCGGCCGTTGATCTCGAGCGCTCCGTCGTCCCAATCCGCATGCTGCGAAAGGTCGGCAAACAGCGCGCGCAGCCGCTGCTCGCCGCCCGGGTCGGCGGAGGCGATATAGGTGCCGGCCTGCGTCAGCTGCCGCAGGCGGTAGTCGCGCTCGCCGTCGACGGCCAACACCCTGGTGTGCCGCTCGATCAAGTCGATCGCCGGGAGGAAGCGCTGACGTTGCAGGCCGTTGCGATACAGCTCCCGCGGCGGCACGTTGGAGGTCGCCACCAGCGTGACGCCTCGGCGAAACAGGCCGCCGAACAGCCCGGCGAGGATCATGGCATCGGCGATGTCGGCAACGAACAGCTCGTCGAAGCACAGGATGCGGGTCTGGCGGGCGAGGCCTTCGGCGATGATCTCGAGCGGCTCGTCCCGGCCCCGAAGCGTGTTCAGCTGCGCATGCACGTCGTGCATGAAGCGGTGAAAATGACGGCGCCGCCGCTGCGGAAACGGCAGGCTCTGGAAGAACAGGTCCATCAGCCAGGTCTTGCCGCGCCCCACGGGGCCCCACAGGTAGATGCCGCGCTGCGGCCGGGACGCGCGCCCGGTCAGGCGGCGCAGGAGGCGGGCGGTGATCGGATGCGTCTCGGCGTGCCCGCCGGTCGCCAGCCGGCTGCGCAGGTCCTCGAGGCAGTCGATCGCCTTCAGCTGCGCGGCATCGGCGCCGTAGCCGTGCGTGCGCAGTTGGCGGTCGTAGACTTCGCGCAGCGTCGGCGCAGCGGTCGAATGCACGAGCCGGCGCCGCTCAGCCCGACAGCTCGGGCAAGTCGCGGAAATACTCGAGCGCCTGCGGATTGGCGAGCGCATCGATGTTCTTGACTGGCCGGCCGTGGATCACGTTGCGCACCGCCAACTCGGTGAGTTTCCCGGAGCGGGTGCGGGGAATATCCGGCACGGCGATTATCTTCGCCGGCACGTGCCGGGGGGTCGTGCGGGTGCGGATTTCCGCGCGGATCCTGCGCTTGAGCGCCTCGTCGAGCTCGACACCGGCGCGCAGGCGCACGAACAGCACCACGCGCACATCGCCGTGCCAGTCTTGACCGACGGCGACCGACTCGACCACCTCGGCCAGTCGCTCCACCGCCGAGTAGATCTCCGCCGTGCCGATGCGCACGCCGCCGGGGTTCAATACCGCGTCCGAGCGGCCGTGGATGATGATTCCGTCGTGCTCGGTGAGCTCGGCATAGTCGCCGTGATGCCACACGCCCGGAAAGCGCTCGAAGTAGGCGGCCCGGTAGCGCTGACCGTCGGGATCGTTCCAGAACCCGACCGGCATCGACGGGAACGGAGCGGTGCACACCAGCTCGCCGCGCTGGCCGCGCACCGGCTTGCCGTCGTCGTCGTAGATCTGCACCCGCAGTCCGAGGCCCCGGCACTGCAGCTCACCGCGATGCACCGGCAGAATCGGGCAACCGAGCGCAAAACACGACACGATGTCGGTCCCGCCGGAAATCGAAGCCAGATGCACATCCGGCTTGATGTCGCGGTAGACGAAGTCGAAGCCCTCGGGCAGCAGCGGCGAGCCGGTCGAGAGGATGCACCGCAGCGCGCCGAGATCGACCTGCCGCGCGGGGGTGTAGCCGTTCTTCTCCAGTGCCGATAGATACTTGGCGCTGGTGCCGAAGATCGTGACGCGCTCCCGCACGGCCATGCGCCAGAGCACCCCGGGATCGGGATGGAACGGATTGCCGTCGTAGAGCACCAACGTGGCGCCGGCGGCGAGAGCGCTGGCCAGCCAGTTCCACATCATCCATCCGCAGGTGGTGAAGTAGAACATTTGATCGCCGCGCTTGAGATCGACGTGCAGCAGATGCTCCTTCTGGTGCTGCAGCAGCGTGCCGCCCGCGCCGTGCACGATGCACTTGGGCACTCCGGTGGTGCCGGAGGAGAAGAGGATGTAAAGCGGATGATCGAACGGCAGCGGCGTGAACTGCAGCGATGCGCCGCGCCGGCCGAAGGCTTCCCAGTGTGCCGCGTACGTGTGCGCCGGGCCGAGCTGCTCGAGCCGCGGACTCTGGCTGACGTAGGGGATCACGACGATCTGACGCAGGCTCGGCAATTGCCGCGCCACCTCGCCGATCGTCGCCAGCGAGTCGAGCGTCTTGCCGCTGTAGAAGTATCCGTCGGCGCTGAAGAGCACCTTCGGTTCGATCTGACCGAAGCGATCGAGCACGCCCTGCACGCCGAAGTCGGGCGAGCAGGACGACCAGATTCCCCCGAGACTGGCCGTGGCCAGCATCGCGATCAGGGCGTGCGGCAGATTGGGCAGGTACCCGGCGACTCGGTCCCCCGACCCGACGCCCGCGTCCTTCAGCCCCGCGGCGATGCGCGCGACCTCCTCGCACAGCTGCCGATAGGTCAGCCGCTGCTCCATGCCGCGCTCGTTGGTGAACGCCACCGCCGGTTGATCGTCGCGGAACCGCAACAGGTTGTCCGCGAAGTTGAGCCGCGCCGCAGGGAAGAAGCGCGCCCCCGGCATGCGCTCGGGATGCTCGATCACGGGACCGTCGCCCCAGTCCGCGCGCACGTCGGCAAAGTGCGCCAATTCGCTCCAGAACTGCTCCGGCTGCTCGATCGACCAGGAGTAGAGCGCCGCGTAATCGCGCAGCGCCAGATTCCGGCGCGCATTCACGCAAGCAATGAAGCGCGTCAGGTTGGCCGCGGCGATTCGTTGGGCGGTGGGCCGCCAGATCTCGTTCACAGTGGCTAGAGCGACTGGTAGTTGGGGCCGGAGCCGCCCTCCGGCGGCGTCCAATCGATGATGCCGTAGGGGTCCTTGATGTCGCAAGCCTTGCAGTGCACGCAGTTGGCGGCGTTGATCTGCAGCCGCCGCCGTCCCGAATCCTCGACGATCTCGTAAACGTTCGCCGGACAGAACCGCTGGCACGGATTGTCGAATTCGCGCGCGCAGCGATCGGTGCAGATCGAGGTGTCGCGCACTTTCAGATGCGCCGGCTGGCCTTCATCGTGGCTCGTCGCCGCGAAGAACACCGAGGCCAGGCGGTCGCGGGGCGGCAGCGTGCGCTGCACCCAGTGGCGCTGCGGCGATCGATAATCGTCGATGTGGCGCAGCCGCTCGTGGTCGGCTTTCCGGTGTCGCAGCGTCCACGGAGTATGTCCCCGGGTGAGGGCCTCGAGGGCGGCGTTGGCCATGCCGAACCACAAGCCACGCTTGAACCCGGGCTTGAAATTGCGCACCGCGCGCAGCTCGCGTCCACCGGCGGAATCCCGCCAGCGCGCATCGAAGCCTGCCGGCGAACCGGTCTCGGCAAGATGCTCCGCGGCCAGCATGCCAGAGCGGATCGCCTGGTGGACGCCCTTGATCTTCGGCACGTTCACCCCGCCGGCCGCGTCGCCGATCAGGAGGGCGCCGGGCATCTCCAGGCGGGGCAGGCACTGCCATCCGCCCGCGGCGATCGTGCGCGCGCCCGCAGCGAGGATCTCGCCGCCCTCGAGCAAGGGCCTGACCGCCGGGTGATGCTTGAACTGCTGGAACGCCTCGAACGGCGAGAAGCGCGGGTCCGGGTAATCGAGCCCGACCACGAACCCGACATACACACGGTCGTGATCGAGGTGATAGATGAAGCTGCCGCCGTAGGTGCCCGTGTCGAGCGGCCAGCCCAGCGTGTGCTGGATCAGGCCCGCCTGCACGCGGCCCGCGGGAAGCTGCCACAGCTCCTTCAATCCGAGTCCGTATGTTTGCGGGTCGCGGCCGGCGTCCAGCTCGAAGCGTCGAATCAACTGCTTGGCCAGGCTCCCGCGGGCGCCTTCGGCTACTATGGTCGTGCGGGCGTGAATTTCGGCACCCGGCGTGAAGTTCGGGCCGGGCTTGCCGGCCTTGTCGAGGCCCGCGTCGCCCAGCCGCACGCCGCGCACCGAGCCGTCGGTGCTCAATACCGGCTCGGCCGCCGCGAAGCCCGGGAAGATGTCCACACCGAGGGTTTCGGCCTGCTGCGCGAGCCACGCGGCCAGCAGCCCGAGGGACACGATGAAGTTGCCGCGATTGTGCAGTTGCGGCGGCAGAGGCAGACGGAACTTGCCGGTGCGCGTGAGCAGGTGCATCTCGTCGTGCGTCGCGGGCACGCAGATCGACGGCGGGGATTGCCGCCACTGCGGAGTCAGCGCATCGAGCGGTCCGGACTCGATGACCGCGCCGGAGAGGGCGTGCGCCCCTACCGCGGCCGCTTTCTCGAGCAGGCAGACGTTGAAGTCCGGCTTCAACTGCTTCAATCGGATAGCGCACGCCAGTCCTGCCGGGCCGCCCCCGATGATCGCGATGTCGTACTCCATGACGTCGCGCTCGATGGCGCCGGATGCTGTCGTGCTCACTGCGGTTGCATCCTCACGGCCCCATCGAGCCGAATGGTCTCGCCGTTGAGCATGGGGATCTCGAAAGCCGCCGCGACCAGCTGCGCGAATTCCGCGGGCTTGCCGAGCCGATGCGGGAAGGGGATTTGAGCCGCGAGCGAGGCTTGCACCTCCGCGCTCAGGGTATCGATCATGGGCGTGTGGAAGATGCCGGGCGCGATGGCGATGCAGCGAATGCCGAAGCGGGCGAGCTCGCGGGCAATCGGCAGGGTCATGCCGGCGAGCGCCGCTTTGGTGGCCGAGTAGGCGGCCTGGCCGATTTGTCCTTCGAATGCCGCGATCGACGAGGTATGCACCAGCAGGCCGCGCTCGCCGTCTTCGCTGGGCGCATTGTGCTGCATCAGGCTCGCCGCGGCTTTGTCGCACAGGAAGCTGCCGATGAGATTGATGTGCACGACCCGTGTGAAGAACTCGCCGCTCATCGGGCCTTGTTTGCCGAGCACGCGGCCCGCGCCGATGACTCCCGCGCAGTTGACCAGCAGATTCAGACCATCCAGACGCTGCGCGGCCGCGGTCATCGCGGCGCCGACTTCGGTCTCTGATGCGACGTCGCAGCGTACGAAATGCGCGTCGGCACCCAACGCCTCGGCCGCTGCGCGTCCCTGCTCTTCCTGAACGTCCAGCAATACCACACGCGCACCCTGCGCCACGAGATGGCGGGCCGTGGCGTGACCGAGTCCCGAAGCGCCGCCGGTGATGACGGCCCGGGCATTCTGGATCTTCATGCGTCCCCCTGCGGGTCGGTTGACAGTCTAACGGACCATTTCCACGGCCACCGCCACAGCTTCGCCGCCGCCGATGCACAGAGCGGCGATGCCGCGCCGGCCGTTCCGGGCGCGCAATGCGTGCAACAACGTCGTCAGTATGCGTGCACCGGTGGCTCCGAGCGGATGACCGAGCGCGCACGCGCCACCGTTGACGTTGACACGGGCGTGATCGAGGCCGAGATCGCGCATTGCCACCATGGTGACGGCCGCGAATGCTTCGTTGATCTCGTACAGATCGACATCGCCCGGGTGCCAGCCGAGCGTGCCGAGGACCTTGCGCACGGCGCCGACCGGCGCCGTCGTGAACCATTCGGGCTCCTGCGCGTGGCTTGCGTACGCGACGATGCGCGCGAGAGGCGTGACGTCGCGGGCACGAGCGGACTGGGCGTCCATGACCACTACCGCCGCGGCACCATCGGCAATCGAGGAGGCGCTGGCCGCGGTCACCGTGCCGTCCTTGCTGAAAGCCGGTCGAAGTGTGGGAATCTTGCTCAGATCACAGGTCTCGGGGGTTTCGTCACCCGCTACGATCCGCTCAGCCTTGCGGTCCTTGACGGTCACGGGAACGATCTCGGCCGCGAATGCCTCGGCTCGAGCGCGCACGGCGCGGCGGACCGATTCGGCGGCGAAGGCATCCTGCTGCTCGCGCGTGAGGCCGTAATGCGCGGCGGTGGCGTCGGCGAAGCAGCCCATGAGCTTGCTGTCGAAAGGGCTTTGCAGACCGTCGAAGAACATGTGATCGAGGATCTCGCCGTGGCCCATGCGGTAGCCGGCGCGCGCCTTGGGCAGCAGATACGGCGCCCGAGTCATGGATTCGAATCCGCCGGCGAGCACAATCTCGGCGCCGCCGGCACGGATCTGATCGGCGGCCATCATGACCGCCTTCAAGCCCGAGCCGCACATCTTGTTGATGGTCGTCGCCGGCGTGGCGAACGGAATGCCGGCGGCGATGGCGGCCTGGCGGGCCGGTGCCTGGCCCAGTCCCGCGGCGAGTACGCAGCCTAGAATGACCTCGTCGATCGCGGCGGGCTCGATGCCAGCGGCGTCCAGGGCGCCTTTGAGCGCCGCGGCACCGAGCTGCGGGGCGCTCAGCGCCGACAGCGCGCCCTGGAACGCGCCGAGCGGGGTCCGTCGGGCGGAGGCGATCACGATTTCGGTCGAGGGCATGGCAGGTCCTCCGTACGGAAACGGGCGCTCAGCGCTCGAGCCCGTTGGTCGTCGTCCGGTTAGCCGCGGGGCGGTGGGCCGCGGCGCCCGTGCGCGGATTGAGCCCATTCTCAAAAACGGTGATGAAGGCGGCGGCGATCTCGGCGCCGGTCATGGATTGATTCTCGCGATACCAGTGCGCGATCCAGTTGAGCGAGCCGGCGAGCGCGAAAGCAGTCATCTTCGGATCGCACGGGTGGATCGATCCGTCTTGAGCCCCCTCGCGCAACAGGCGGCGGATGCCCTGGTCGATCTCGGACTTCAGCGACTTGATGTGCGCGCTCATCGCCGCAGAGAGATCCTGGTCCTCGGCGCGCACCATGCACCAGCCGAACTCCGAGGCGACCGCCTGGCCGTAATGGCCAAGCACCGTCCTCAGCCGCTCGCGCGCCGGGGCCTTCTGCGAGCGCGCATTGCGAAATGCCGTGCGGATCGGCTCGATGCCGGCGACAAAACACTCGAAGAGGAGCTGCTCCTTGTTCGATACGTAGTAATACACGGTCGGCTTGCTCACCTTGAGCGCCGCGGCGATGTCATCGAGCGAGGTGTTGTGGTAGCCCTTGCGGTTGAAGGCATGCGCCGCGGCGCGGATCACGGCCTCGCGCTTGACCTGCCGGTCCCGCACCCGCTCGCGGCTGGCGCGCCACGGCGAGCCGCGCGTGGCGGCGGTGGGCGTGGCGGCGGCGCTCGCGGCGAGGTGCGTTCGCCCGGGCGCCGTTTTGCGTCGACTGGTCGGCATGCCGGTTCTGGAAGGGTCCATGCAGTACGGGGCCCGCTGCCGTGCAGTATAGCCGTACACGGACCGGTGTGCGCGTGCGCTGCGGTCGGTGCCAGCCGACGCGTTGACCGTCCGGGCCCGCATGGATCATACTCATTAGTAGCTATCCTACCGGCGCGTAAAGACTTTCTTCCCGCCCAGCGCCCAGCGAGCGAGCCATGCTTCCGAAGCACTCGAGTGCCGTGCAGTCCGCCCATGCCAAAGACCCGGGGTCCGCCCGGCTCAACCCGCCCCTGAGATTCGTATCGGCCGCTTCGCTGTTCGATGGGCACGACGCAGCGATCAACATGATCCGGCGCCTGCTGCAGGCCCAGGGTGCCGAGGTGGTGCACCTCGGACACAACCGCAGCGTCGCCGAGATCGTGCGTGCGGCGATCCAGGAGGACGCTGACGCCATCGCCGCGACCTCCTACCAGGGAGGCCACAACGAATATTTCGCCTACATGGTGGACATGCTGCGCGAACACGGCTGTCCGCACATCCGTGTGGTCGTCGGCGGCGGCGGCACGATCGCCCCTCAGGAGATCGATGCGCTGCAGCGCTACGGCGTCGAGCGCATCTATACGCCCGAGGACGGCCGCCGGATGGGTCTCAAGGGCATGATCGACGACGTGTTCGCCCGGGTGCGCGCCGCCCGAAAGCCGGCATTCGAGGCGCGGTCGCTCACCGCGCGCGATCCGGTCCAGATCGCGCGCGCCATCTCGGTATTGGAGAACGCCGATCCCGCCGACGCGCAGGCCGAACAGATCCGCCGGATGACGCAGCGCTCGCCGAGCCGGGTGCCGGTCATCGGCATCACCGGCAGCGGGGGGGCGGGCAAGTCGAGCCTCACCGACGAGCTGCTGACGCGACTTCTGCGGCAATTTCCGGATCGCCAGATCGCCGTGGCGGCGATGGACCCCACCCGCGGGCGCAGCGGCGGCGCGCTGCTCGGGGACCGCATACGCATGAACAGTATCGATACGGACGCCGTGTTCATGCGTTCGCTCGCCACACGGCGACGGCACCTGGCGACCGCCGTGGTGCTCAAGGACGTGATCCAGCTCTACCGGGCCGCCGGGTTCGATCTGATCATCGTCGAGACCGCCGGCACGGGCCAGGCCGACAGCGAGATCGTCGATCTGGTGGACTGGTCCCTGTACGTGATGACCGGTGAATACGGCGCCGCCAGCCAGCTTGAAAAGATCGAGATGCTCGATTACGCCGATTTGATCGTGCTGAACAAGAGCGACAAGCGTGGCGCGAACGACAGTCTGCGCGACGTGCGTAAGCAATGGCGGCGCAATCACCCCGAGGACCGAGACCTGGCCGATGGCGATGTGCCGGTGTTTCCGACGGTCGCCAGCCGCTTCAACGACCCGGGCGTGAATCGGCTGTTCACGGCACTGTGCGGACTGATCGGTGTCCAGCGTCTCGGCTCGGCGGCTTGGGAGACGGCCGACTCCGCGCAGATCGACCCGCAGGCTCGTGAGCCGCTCATCCCCGGCGCGAGGGTGCGCTACCTGGCCGAGATCGCGCGCAACGGCCGCGCCGTGCGCGAACAGATCGAGCGCCAGGCTCAAGCCGCGAGCCGTGCCCAGGGCCTGCATCAGGCGCTGCAGGCTGTCGACGCAGACGCAGTGCCGGTACCGCTCGCACCGTGCCCGGATGCGGCGCTCCGGGACGGCGACGCCACGCGCCAGGCGCTGCGGGCCGCCTACAACGCGGCGCTGGATCAAATCGGGGCCGAAGGCATCACTGAGCTCAAGGCGTGGCCGGAACGGGCGCGGGCGGCGAGCGCCGCGACCTATTCGTACAGGGTGCGTGGCCACGAAGTGAGCGGAGAGAACTACAGCGAGACGCTCGCGCATGAGCGGGTGCCGAAGCTCGCGGTGCCGAGGCTGCGCGATTGGGGTGAGCTGTTGCGCTTCATCCGCAGCGAGAATCTGCCCGGAGCCTTCCCCTACACCGGCGGCGTCTACCCGTACCGGCGCGAGGAGGAGGATCCGACCCGGATGTTCGCCGGCGAAGGCGCACCGGAGCGTACCAACCGCCGGTTCCATTATCTGGCCCGGGGGCACGGGGCGGTGCGCCTCTCGACGGCGTTCGACTCGACGACGCTTTACGGTGAGGATCCGGATACGCGCCCGGACATCTACGGCCGTACGGGCAACTCCGGGGTGTCGGTTGCGACTCTCGATGACATGAAGAAGCTCTACTCGGGTTTCGATCTTGCCCGTCCGTCGACCTCGGTGTCCATGACCATCAATGGTCCGGCGCCGATGATTCTGGCGATGTATCTCAATACGGCGGTCGATCAGCGCGTCGAGCGGTATCTGCGCGCCCAGGGACTCTGGCGCGAAGCTGAGCAACGCATCGAGGCGCTGCGGCGCGAGGCCACCGAGCGCGCGGGCGAGCCGCCGGCGTATCACGGGGAGCGTCCGGAGGGTCACGATGGTTCGGGTCTGGCGTTGCTCGGCGTGACGGGCGATCAGCTGCTGGAGCCGCAGATATACGAGCGCATCAAGGCCGAGACGCTGAGTGCCGTGCGGGGCACTGTGCAGGCGGACATTCTGAAGGAGGATCAGGCCCAGAATACCTGTATCTTCTCCACGGAGTTCGCGCTCAGGATGATGGGCGATGTGCAGGAGTATTTCATCGAGCGCCAAGTGCGCAATTTCTACTCGGTCTCGATCTCCGGCTATCACATTGCCGAGGCCGGCGCCAATCCGATCACGCAGCTCGCCTTCACGCTCGCCAACGGCTTCACTATCGTCGAGTATTATCTGGCGCGCGGCATGAAGATCGATGACTTCGCGCCCAATCTGTCGTTCTTCTTTTCCAACGGCATGGACCCCGAGTACGCGGTGATCGGCCGGGTGGCGCGGCGCATCTGGGCGCGCGCCCTGCGCGATCTTTATGACGGAGGTCCGCGCAGTCAGATGCTGAAGTATCACGTGCAGACTTCGGGGCGGAGCCTGCACGCGCGCGAGATCGCGTTCAACGACATCCGTACCACGCTTCAGGCACTGTACGCGCTGTTCGACAACTGCAACAGCCTGCACACCAACGCCTACGACGAAGCGTTGACCACGCCGACCGAGGAGAGCGTGCGGCGGGCGGTGGCCATTCAGCTGGTCATCAACCGCGAACTCGGCCTGAACAAGATTCAGAATCCCTGGCAGGGCTCGTTCGCCATCGAGTACCTCACGGACCTGGTCGAAGAAGCCGTGTATCGGGAATTCGACGCGCTGACCGAGCGCGGCGGGGTGCTCGGGGCGATGGAGACGATGTACCAGCGCGGCAAGATCCAGGATGAGTCGCTCTACTATGAGACCCGCAAGCACGACGGGAGCCTGCCAATCGTCGGGGTGAACACCTTCCTCTCGCAGTCCGACGCCGAGGCCGAGCATGCGCACGCCGAGCTGATCCGCTCGAGCGAGCAGGAGAAGCAGGGTCAGGTGGCGGCATTGCGCGCCTTTCAGGCGCGCAATGCGCCGCGCACACCCGCGGCCTTGGCCCGCTTGAAGCAGGTTGCGGGCACGGACGGCAACGTCTTTACCGAGTTGATGGAGACCGTCAAGAGCTGCTCACTCGGACAGATCACCCATGCTCTGTACGAGGTCGGCGGACGTTACCGGCGCAACATGTGATGACGGGTCCGGTACGCTCAGATCCGGCTCCCCGAGCACGGCCAGAATTGCCGCGCGCGCCTGATCGCGCAGGAGCGCCGCGGCACGCGCGCCCGGCGGTGGCTGGATCGGCTCGAGGATCTCGACTTCGATCCGGGCCGGCCGAGGCAGCTCGCCCCGTGGAGAGAGCGCGACACGGGTGCCGCGCACCACGGCCGGAACCACGGGGCAGCCGGCCCGCACGGCGGTGGTGAACGCGCCGCTGTGAAAGCG
>JAJYFU010000131.1 GCA_021790795.1 Pseudomonadota bacterium | reverse complement strand
AGATCGGATTGCCCGACATGGCGTGGTAGGCCGTGAGCGTCACGATGCACGCGGCGATGCCGGCGGCGATTGCGCCGACCATGAGCGCGCTGAGGACAGGCGTACGGCGCAGGCTTTTGAGGCCTAGCCGGACGTAGTAGCCGAGCATGGCATCTCCCGAATCTCACCGTGTCCGCGCACGGCGCTTTGGGCGTCAAAAGCTGCAGAAATCGAATAGACCAGCGCTGTCACGGGATCGGGCCTCACACTGTCCGGGTTGCCACCGACGGCGGGATGGTCGCTGCCCAGCGTGCCGGCTGCCAGGCGGCGAGCTGGCTGGTGAGCGCCAGTACCGCGAAGCCGACGAGCAGATACCACGGATCGAGGTGGGAGACGCCGTCGTGATCGGTCAGCCACTGGCCGATGGCGAGCGCGAGCACGCTCCCGAGCGCGAGTCCCCCGCTGAGAACGAATGCGCTCTCTGTCATGAATTGCACAACGATGTCGCGCTTGCGCGCGCCCACCGCTCGGCGCACGCCGATCTCCTTGGTGCGGCGGCGCACGTTGAACGCCGCGAGGGCAAAGACGCCGAAGCAGCATATGGCGAGCATCATGGCAGTGACCGCAAGGAGAAAGAGAGCCACGTTGCGGTCGTTGGCGTGCATGCGGTGCAGGTCGGCGCTCAGGGTCGTCGTGTAGAGGACGACGGCGTCCGGGTGAGCCATGCCGATATGCCGCTTGGCAGTCCGCATGACGGCAAAGAGCTGCCTCGGACGGGTGCGCACCAGCAGCTCGTACTGACCGAACTCGCCGCTCATCTGCGGGATGAGCGCCGTATCATAGGGCGAGTCGCCGAGCAGAGGTCCGATGAAGTTGTGAGTGACGCCTATCACCGTGACGGGCATGCTGCCGTATCCGTAGATGGTTTTGCCGACGGCGCTGCCGTGCGCAAATAGTGTGCGGGCGGCGCGCTCGGTGAGGATGATCGAGGTCAGGGGCGGCGAGGGATCGCGGGGCGAGTACGATGTGACCTCGGTCGCACGGAAATTGCGGCCTGCGATCAGCGGTACATCGAGTGTCTTCAGTCCCTGATCGTCCGTCGGTAGTACGCTGACGGTGACCGTGTTGCCCCGCCGATGAGGCTGCGAGGAAAACTGCGCATAGGATCCATCGTGCGTGAGCGGCTCTCCGGTGGTCACCGTCGCGGCCGCAACACCCGGCAGACCCCGCAGGTAGGCGAGGTCGGTCGACTCTGCGGCATCAAAGTTGAAAGACTTGGACAGGCTCGACACCACGATCGCGAAGGTGTCGCGCGTATCGATGCCGGCGGGACGCTCTATCCGCCGCACACGCCGGGTGACGATGCCGGTCACATTGACGAGCACGGCGAGCGTGATGGCGATCTGCATCCCGATGAGGACCTCGCCCACCGGGTTGCGCTGCAGCGCGCGCAGCAGGGGACGGATGCCGAGATTCATTGCAGAGTCTCTGGTGTCATGAGCCGCTACTGGGTTCTGAGGTAGGCGGCAGGCGCGACTTGGCCGGCGCGCCAGGCAGGGTACAGTCCCGCGACAAGCGTCGATAGGACGGTGAGCGCCAGCGCCCAGAGCAGACTCAGCGGGTCGAAATGGGCCAGTTTTCCGTAGACGTCGTGCGTGTGTCGGTACAGGGCCCGAATGCCCTGAAGCTCCCCGACGGTGAGGACGAGAGCCAGACACGAGCCGGCGAGCGACACCAGGGAGGCCTCGATAAGATGCTGGGCGATGATCTCCCGCCGGCTCGCGCCGAGCGCCCGGCGGATGCCGGCAAGCGGTGCCGCTCCCATGAACTTCGCGAGCAGCACGGCGACGGTGTTGATCAGACACACGGCGAGAAACGTGAACGCGAGCCGCAGCAGAAGCCGGCTGTCGTGGGTGACGGCGTCATTCAATCGCAACCACTGACCGACGTTCCACAGGCGAGCATTGAGCGGGTAGTTGAAGCGGCCCGACTTGCGCTGCTCGGTTGCGTAGGCGTTCATGAGGGCGAGGAAGCGTGCGCGGCTCGCCGCAGTGGGCAACTCCGCCCACATCTCGAGCCAGATGCAACCGGGACCGCGCAGGCTCGAGTAGGTGATGGCGCCTTTCCCCCAGCATTGCATTTGACCCGAGGGCCACATATGCAACGCCGTGATCCATTTGAGCGGGATGAACGCCGCTTCGGGACGGACGAAATTCCCGACGGTCATGTCGTAGAATCGGGGTCGCGGATCCCAGTGATCGAGCACGCCGACGATGCGGAAGCGGTGATTGTTCCACAGCAGCGTGCGCCCGACGCTGTCGGCGCCCCCAAAGAGTCTGTCGTTCTCCCGCCGGCTGAGCACGATGACGGGTTGCGGCCCGCGGTCTGCAGTCGCGTTCCATGGGCCACCGTACTTGAACGGGACGTCGAACATGTGGAAGAAGCCGGCAGTGGTGACTCGCGTCTCGACAGGTACTGCCACAGACTGGTCCGGCGCGCCGTCGAGTGCGCCCTGAGCGACCGCCATGATCGCGGTGCGTTGCGGGATGCTCGAGCGCGCCAGATAGGTCGCATCGGGATACGTCAGCTGTGCGGGCGGCAGGCCCGGGTGGCGCGGGTTGTTCGGCTGGTTCGTTGCGGCAATATCGAGGGTGACGGCATACAGCACGCTGTTCTTCCACCAGATCGGATTGCTCGACATGGCGTGGTACTCCGTCAGCGTCACGATGCAGGCGGAGACGCCAAGGCCGATGGCAGCGGTCATCAGGAGTGTGAGGCCGGGCGTACGGCGCAGGCTCTTCAAGGCCATTCGCAGGTGGTAGCCGAGCATGAGGGCTCCGCGCCTCACACCGTCCGCGTCGCGACCGAGGGAGAGATGGTCGCTGCCCGGCGTGCCGGCTGCCAGGCGGCGAGCTGGCTGGTGAGCGCCAGGACCGCGAAGCCGACGAGCAGATACCAGGGATCGAGGCGTGCGACGCCGTCGTGATCGGTCAGCCACTGGCCGATGGCGAGCGCGAGCACACAGCCGAAAATCGCGCCCGCGGCCACGGTGAGGGCGTTTTCGGCGAGAAACAGCGCCACGATGTCCCGGCGCCGCGCCCCGAGCGCGCGGCGAATGCCGATCTGCCGGGTGCGGGTGGCGACGTTGAACGTGCCGAGGCCGAAGATGCCGAGACAGCACAAGGCGAGCATCACCACGGTGAGGAACGACAGGAAGACCGCCAG
The DNA here is from genome assembly GCA_021790795.1 of Pseudomonadota bacterium. GTDB lineage: Bacteria > Pseudomonadota > Gammaproteobacteria > Steroidobacterales > Steroidobacteraceae > 13-2-20CM-66-19. Next base: position 2,836 of record JAJYFU010000131.1, on the reverse strand, counting down.
ATTGCGCAGCCCCGAGTACATCAGTCGCTTGGCGTGGGAGAGCGTCGGGGTGTAGCCGATCACCGCGTTCGGGTCGGCGGCGCCGATGTGGCGCGTGGCTTCGCGCAGGATGGCGTCCCGCTTGCCCGGCTGCGTGCGTACGAGCAGATCGTACATCGAGTACTGGGTCACGACTTCGGGTAACAATACGGTGTCGTACACGTCTCCCTCGCCGCCGATCTGCGGTCCCATGAAGTTGCGGGTGATGCCAATGATCGTCGCCGGCGTGTGGCCTCCCAGGTAGATGGATTGTCCGAGGGCGCTGCGGTGGGGAAACACGGCGTGGGCGAGCGCCTGGGTGACGATCACTTCGCCGATCCGCGGATGGGGATCCGCGGCCGAGAGCACGCGGATTTCGCCGGCGCGGAAATTTCGGCCCGCGACGAGGTGAACGTCGAGCGTGCGCAGACCCTGCCGATCCACCGGCAGGTAGGCGCTCGTGACGGTCGGACCTTGTCCGCCGGGCGAGCGTCCCACCGTGAGGTCGCCGCCGTTGTCCGTCAGCGGTATGCCGAAGGTGACGCCGGCGGCGGCAACGCCCGGCAGATGTCTCAGGTAGGCGAGATCCTCGCTCGAGGCGCTGTAGACGTTGAAGTGCTTGGACAGGCCCCCCACTAGCATCGCGAAGGTGTCGCGGGTATCGAGGCCGGTCGGCCGCTCCATCTTGCGGATCGCGTGGGTGACGATCGCGGCCGCATTGACGAGGATGGCGAGCGTTATGCCGATTTGCAGCGCGATCAGGACGGCCCCGGTCGGATTGCGACGCAGCGCGCGCAGCAGCGGATGGGAAGTGAGTGTCATGAGGATACCGGTGTTGCGATGCGCCTATTGGCTCTTGAGGTAGGTCGCGGGCGGGCGGCGGCCGATCCGCCAGGCCGGATACAGCCCGGCGACGATCGTCGACACCAAGGCCAGGGCCAACGCCCAGGCGACGCCGATGAAATCGAAGTGCGCGAACTTGCCGTACGCGGCATCGCTGCCGCGGTACAGCAGCCGCACGCCCGCGAGCCCGGCGGCGCTCAGCAGCAGACCGAGTGCGGCCCCGGCCAACGACAGGGCGCCGGCCTCCACGAGGTGTTGGGCGAAGATCTGCCGGCGACTCGCGCCGAGGGCGCGGCGGACCCCGGCGATCGGCGCGCCCCGCAGGAACTTCGCGAGCAGAATGCCCAGGGTGTTGATCAGGCAGACCGCGAGCAGCGCGAAGGCGAGGTTCACCAGCATCACGCTTTGATGCGTCACGATGTGGTGGATCGAGAGCCATTGACTCACTTTCCACAGGTGGACATTCACGGCATGGAAGCGCCCGGCGTTGCGCTGCGCGCCGGCGTAGGCCTGCAGGAACGCCAGGAAGCGCCGGCGGGCCGCGCGGGTGGGCAGCTCGACCCACATGCCGATCCACGTGCAGCTCGAGCCGAGCAGCTGCGGGTACGTGCTGGGCGCCGAGCGGTGCGAGTCGCAGCTCATGTGTCCGGCGGGCCAGTCCCGCAGGGTTGGTCCCCATTGGAAGGGAACGAACGCGTCGGCGGGCCGGGCGTACGCGCCGCCGTTCCCCGGGGAGAGGTCATAAAATCGGGGCAGCGGATGCCAGGGCGCCAGTACGCCGACGATGCGGAAGCGGTGCCCGCTCCACAGCAGCGTGCGTCCGACGCTGTCGGCGCCGCCGAATAGCTTCTGATTCTCCCGATCGCTCAGCACCATGACGGGCTGCGGCCCGCGGTCGGCGGCGGCATTCCAGGGACCGCCGTAGCGGAAGGGCACAGCGAACATGCGGAAGAAGCCCGCGGTCGTCGCCCGGGTCATGATCGGCAGCGGGCGGGACCGGCCCGGCACGCCGCCGATCGTCCCGAATACGAACGCCAGAAGCGCCTTGCGCTTCGGGATGCCGGACCCGAACAGGTAGGACGCATCGTCGTAGGCGAGCTGGTCGGATCCGTAGGTGCGCAAGCCGGCTTTGCGAGTCTGACTCGGGCTCAACGGATTGACCGTCACTGCATAGAGCTCGCCGTTCTTCCACCAGATCGGATTGCTCGACATGCCGTGATAAACCGTCAGCGTCACGATGCAGGCGGCGATTCCGAGGGCGATGGCGCTCACCATCAACGCGGCGAGGCCCGGCGAGCGCCGGAAACTTCGCAGGGCCATGCGCAGGTAGTAGCCGATCACGGTTGCGGCCCACCTCGGTCCGCCGCCGATTCGGCGGGTGTCCGCCCCCGCAGGCCGCGGCCGGGTGGGCCCGAAGCGCCAACGGCGTCCGCCACCAGACCGTCGACGACGTGGATATTGCGTTGGGCGCGCCGCGCGAGCTCCGCATCGTGGGTGACCAGCACCACGGTGGTGCCCATGCCGTTGATCTTCTCCAGCAGATCCATGATCTGACGGGCCATGAGCGAGTCCAGGTTGCCGGTGGGCTCGTCGGCGAGGATGAGCGCCGGATCGCCCGCAATGGCGCGGGCGATCGCGGCGCGCTGCTGTTGGCCGCCGGAGAGTTGCGATGGCAGATGCCTCATGCGCGAGGACAGGCCGACGAGCTCGAGGCTGTTCGTGATGCGCGCCTTGCGCTCGGCGGCTTTCATGCGTCGATAGCGCAGCGGGACATCGACGTTGTCGAAGAGGTCCAGGTCGGGAATGAGATTGAAACTCTGGAAGACGAAACCGATCTTCTCGTTGCGGATCCGGGAGCGCGCATCGTCCGACAGTCCGCTGACGTCCCGGCCGTCGAGCTTGTATGTGCCGGTGTCGAAAGTCTCGAGCAGTCCCGCCACATTGAGGAAAGTGGTCTTGCCGGAGCCGGAGGGGC
>JAJYFU010000130.1:3490-6243 GCA_021790795.1 Pseudomonadota bacterium | reverse complement strand
CACGTCGTTATTGCGGGCATGGGGGAGATGGATCCCTTTCCCGTACTGCTTGAGTATTCGGTGGCGACACTTGCGGCCGGCACGCTACGCTACCGAAAGGACGATGAGTCCCGAAGCGGCGGGGAGTCTGACGCCTTTGTCATCCCGTTCGCGCAGGACGATCTCATTCATTCCGTGATCAACGGAATCCATCCTCGTGTCTACCGGCAGTTCATTGAGCATGCCGTGCGCTGGACCCCGCAGGGGGCGCGCCCGAGGACGAAAAAGACAAGTGTGCTTGAAACCTGGGAAACGGACCTTGCAAAAGAAATGCGCGAGACCGTGCTCGACCCTTACTCGGGACCTTTCATGATGGCCGTGAGCGCGTTGCCGCGGCAGGATCTTGCACGCATGGCGGAGGCTCTCGTCAATCTCACCGCTTTTCTCATGCGCATGACGGCTGACGAGGACGAGACCGTGGCCGAACCTATCGATGTAGCGTTGCTCTCGAAGGGTGATGGATTCGTGTGGTTCCGGCACAAAGAGGTGGGGCGGTAGGACCGAATTATCCCAATCAACTCCTTAAGCCAGTTCAGTTTACTGACGTCGAGATTCCTCTCAGTGTAATGGGCGGTGACAGTTTCCGCCGGCAGGAGACCGGTGTGGTCAAAACAGTGGTCGGAATGCGCCGTGAAAGTGCGACGCGTTTTGTCGCATTATAATGGTTCAATAGATGTGACCTCCATTGCAGCGGTCTCCGGCGGATAAGAACCGATCCAGCGCATTGCGGCGCCCATCGGCTGGACGCGGGCCAAGTCCAATGGCACCCTAGTGAAAAAAGGAGAACAAGAATGACAACCGCCCGTTCGTCGAAGCCCAGGCCACCCAGGCTTCGACTATATGTGTGTCGGTCGCAGCGTCCGAAAGCAATTTTCGTCACACCACAGGTAGCCGCTTTGCAAACGTGGCGCACTCCTTTTTTTTCGATTAAAAACATAGCCAAATGGGTAAAAGGGAAAGACGACTCGACAGTCTCCGCTGTGGTGTCGCGCGTTAGCGCATTCGCATCGGCCTTCCAGAACGAAGCAGCCATCACGGTAATTGGAGAAAGATTGACTCCCGATCAATCAAGCATTGGGCAGGCAACCCGTGGTTTCTAGTCTGCGTCGAACAATTGTCGTTCATACAAGCCTCGCAATGCACATGGCGCGTGTCGAAGCGGCTCGCGCCAGCAGTCATGGCATTCAAGTACTGACGATCGATCAGCTGGCGGCGCGCCTTGCGGGAGGGTTCATCCACCCTATCGAGGAAGACGCCTTGCACGATGCCGTCAAAGAGGCACTGCCGGCGGTGAAATTGGGAGAACTGGAGGACATCAAGCTCCTGCCTGGCATGGTACGCGCTGCCGTAGAAACCTTGCAGAAAGTCTGGCGCGCCGGTCTTGACCTCGGCACGCTTGCGCAGAATCCGCGCCTGCAAGCACTTCGAGTACTCGAGCAGGAGGTCCTACGGCGGCTACCTACTTCCACGAAGCGACCGACTGAGCTTGTGGAGTTCGCAAAATCAAGGATCCGCCACGCACCGGCCATGTTCGGTCCCATCGAAGTCCATGGCCACAGCGAAATGTCACCCTGCTGGCGCTCGCTGCTTGTTGCGCTCTCGGAGGTTATGACCGTGGACTGGATCGCCGAAGCACGTCACGTGCCACACTGGTTGCAAGGCGCTCAGGTTCGAATCTGCGGCCGCGACGCGGAAACTCCGGATGTATCGCTTTATTCATGTGCCAATGCGCAGCACGAGGTAATCGAGGCAGTGCGCTGGGCCCGAAACCTGATCGCTGGTGGCACTGCACGCCCCGAGGACATCGCCATTGCCGCGGCATCACCAGGCGAATTCGACGATCACATGATGGCGCTCGCGGACGAGGGAAGTCTTCCGATCCATTTCGTGCACGGTGTGAAGGCCATCACCCGCCGCAGCGGTCAGGCTACCGCTGCGCTCGCCGAGGTCCTTGTGAGCGGACTGTCACAGGAGGGAATCCGCCGCCTGTTCTCGCTGCTGCGCGGCATCAACGAATTGGTATCGCAGATGCCGCAGGATTGGGGTCGGGTTCTTCCGCCCGATGCGCCGCTCACAACGCTTGATCGCTGGAGACGTGCCTTCGCGGCGGTTGCACCGTCGTCATGGCCCGAGGGTGTTGACTACTCGCCGCGAATTCTTGAGTTGCTTGCGCTGCTCGACCAAAGGCCCGCCGCGGCGGAAGCAGCAGGAGAGCAGATCCTGAGCGGCGAAGCAGCGCTGATATGGATGCGCGCGCTCAAGGAAGGACCGCCAGAGGCGCTGCCGGTGACTCTGGCAACCTTGAGACTTCGCGATGAGCGGGATCCGGCCGCGAGTATCCTCTGGACGTCGGCGGCCTCGGCGGCGTCTGCACCGAGGCCCTATACACGGCTGATCGGGCTCAATGCCGGAATCTGGCCACGACGCATTGTCGAGGATCGCCTGATTCCGGATCACATCATTCCGTTGGAGATCATCGATCCCTTGCCCGTCGCCGGTGCCGACCGGCGGGACTTCGCGACCCTCAAGGCGATGGTCTCGGAATCGCTCGTCATTTCCTACGGCCGTCGCGACATCGACGGGCGCCTCCTCGGCAAGTCACCCCTCATTGCGGGGATGAAGGAGACCTTTCTCAACCGTGGACGAATCCCGGAGCACGCCGCAACCGAGGTCGACCGCCTGCTTGCACGTCCCGAGGAGTTTTCATCGCTTCC
>JAJYFU010000130.1:0-3390 GCA_021790795.1 Pseudomonadota bacterium | reverse complement strand
AAGAAGCAGGCCGAGAAGATTATCGACGGGGGTCGGGAACTGCAGCGCTGCCTTTACGCCTACGCGGTCAAGAGCCTGCTCGGGAAAAGTGTAACGGTGGAGGCGGCCTTGCTCTACCCGCGCGCCGAGGACGGCGACGATATGCTGTTCCCGCTCGGGGATGCCGACAACACGCTCGCCCAACTCGCCGAAGCCCTGAGCGTTGCGCGCGCAAACATCGAAGCCGGCATCGCGCTCCCCGGGGAAGACAGTGGCGGTAATTATAACGACCTTTCCTTTGCCCTCCCAGCGAACCCGAGTTATCTCGCCCGCAAATGGCCCGCGATCCTCGAGCGTCTGGGCGATGCGGCGAAGATTTGGGAGATGCCATGACACCTAGGGCGTCGTCTTCCACAGTCATCATTCCGGACCGCGCAGACCGGGAAGCGGCTCTTGTTGGAATCAACCGATCCTTTCTCGTCGAAGCCGGCGCAGGATCGGGCAAGACCTCGGTGCTCGCGGGCCGCATTGCCGTGCTGCTTGCCTCGGGGGTCGAACCTAAGCAGATTGCCGCGATCACCTTCACGGAATTTGCAGCCTCCGGGCTCACCGAGCGTATCCGCCGCTTCGTGGCCGAGCTCGCGGAGTGCCGGGTGCCGCGGGACCTCGAGCTCGCATTCCCAGCCGGCCTGTCAGCTGCCCAGCGCGAGCACCTGAGAGCTGCTCAGGACAAGCTCGATCAGCTCACCTGCTCGACGATTCACGGTTTCGCCCAATCGCTCATCAAGCCTTATCCGGTTGAAGCGAGCATCGATCCCGGCGCGGACATTGTGGATCCGGCAGAGGCGGAACTCGCCTTTGCTGAGCAGCTCGATCTGTGGTTGAGGGCGCAGCTTTCAGGCGAATCCCGGGACAATCTCATTACCGAGCTCGTGCTCGCGGATGAAGCAGCGGGTCTCAACCTGGTGCATTCGGTCGCGCAATTCCGCAAAAGCAATCGCGACGCGCGCCCGCCGGCCGGCGAGTGGTCGACCGGGCTTCTCGGCAAATTCGATAAGTCGATGTCCCATTACCACCGCCGGCTCAAAGGCATCGGGTTTCGGGAGGAGACCACGGAGGCGACGCTCAATGCCTTCGCGGAACTCGAAAAGCTTCTCCGTGCGCTCAATGCCGGTTCGGCAAATCCATCCAATTGCGACCTGATTGCGATACTCATGCTGCCGCGACCCGAGGCATGTTTTACGCAGAGCGGAGGGCCGCGTCCGCTCAGGACGAAGGGGAAGTGGGAGGCGGCCGCGAAAGCCGCCGGCCATTCAAAGCCCGATGGCGTGCGGGCGCACGATTCGGCGAACGATACCTACAATGCCTGTCACGAGGCATTCGCGGTCTTGGTGAGCGCTGCCGCAGGGGAAGTGCTTCGCCGCCTCGCGGCATCGCTCGATGGACTCATGTCCTCTTGGCGCGACTACAAGCGCGGCGCGGCGCTGCTCGATTTTGATGATCTCCTTTACACTGCGCGCGATCTGCTCGCCGGCCATGAGGAGGTCCGCCAGGCGCTGGCAGCGCGTTATCGTCATATCCTGGTCGACGAGTTCCAGGATACCGATCCGCTCCAGATCGAGATTCTCTGGCAGTTGTGCGGTGAGGTGGAAACGGGAAACCGGAAGCGCGGCAAGAATCCCATCGATCGCAGGCTTCGCCCGGGCGCACTTTTTCTGGTGGGCGATCCCAAGCAGGCGATCTACCGGTTCCGCGGCGCGGACGTCAATGCCTACTTGGCTGCCCGGCGGTCCATCGGCGCAAATGCGCTTCGGGAAATCACGGCCAATTTCCGGTCCGTGAAACCGATTCTCGAGTTCGTCAACGCCCGTTTTGCGGCACCCCTGGACGGCTCAAACGGCCAGCCTGGATTCGTGGCGCTTGACCCCATCGTCGACCCGATTTCGGCAGGCCTCCATGTCGCAGCACTGGATGTCCGGGTCGATGACGAGAAACCCACCGCGGAGGAGCTTCGCGACGCCGAGGCCAAGTGTGTCGCGGACCTTTGTAGTCACCTGATCGGCCACTGGACGATCCGCGATCCGGAGCATGGCAAACCGCGTCCCTGCGAGGCCGGCGACATTGCACTCCTTGCTCCGGTCGGCACGGACCTATGGCGCTTTGAAGAGGCACTCGAAGAGCTTGGCATTCCGGTCTCCACTCAGGCCGGCAAAGGATTTTTTCGTAGGCAGGAGGTCCAGGACCTGATCGCGATTACCCGTGCGCTCGCCGATGCGCGCGACACCCTGGCGCTCGGGGCGTTTCTGCGCGGACCCCTCGTGGGATTGACCGAAAAGGAACTTCTGGACATCGCTGAAGGGCTGTCGTCCGACGCAAATTACCTCGAGTGGTTGCCCCAGCTCGGCCTCTGGACGCCGATTGAAGAGATCAGGCACGAACTCGCGCATTCCATTCTCGAGCGGTTGCAAGCGCTTGCCCGCCGGGCACGTTCGACGACACCCTACCTGCTGCTAGCGGACGCCGTCGAGCAATTCAACGTCCGCGCGCAGTTGAGGCAACGCTTCCGCGCGAGCGCAGAGCGGGCGCTTGCCAATGTCGATCTTTACCTTGAGATGGCGCGCGCCTACGATGTGCGGGGCTTGCGCGGTTTCGCGCGCGACATGCGCGGGAACTGGGAGGAGGCCGCGCGCCAGGTCGAAGGCCGGCCCGACGCTGAGCGCCAGGCGGTAGCGCTCCTCACGGTCCATGCAGCCAAAGGGCTCGAGTGGCCGATCGTCATCCCGGTCAACACCTCGGGCCGGACGCAGGGAGGCTCGGGGATTGTCCACGACCGCGCGGCGGCGCGGTTTTCAACCCCCGTGTTTGGAATCGAGCCCGCAGGGCACGCGGACCTGAAATCGCGCGAAGAAACGGAGCAGGATCGCGAGCGAGTGCGTCTGTGGTACGTCGCTTCTACCCGAGCGCGAGACCTTCTGGTGTTGCCAAGACATTCCGCGCAGCTGCCGGACAACAGCTGGGCGAAGGCCGTGAACCTGGAACTCGAGAAACTTCCTGCGCTCGATCCGAAGAAGCTTCCCGCGTCCTCCGCAACAACGCAGAATTTGGCCAAAAATCCGCAAACCCGTGAGATCTTTGCCCGTGAAGAGGAGCGGATCGCGAACGCAACCCGAAGTGTCGCGTGGCTCGCGCCCAGCCGGAGCGAGGCGGCGGCCGCTGCTGCACGCGAGCCTCCGGCGATTGCAACCTCGACGAGTGCGGTCGAAGAAACAGTGACCAGTGCTCCCCTGGAAGTCGCAGGAAGCGCCACGCGCGGCACGATCCTCCACAAGCTCATGGAGGAGGTGCTGAACGGAGAGATAGTGGACGATACAGCCAGTCTGAGCGCGCGCGCCAATGAACTCATGGCGCAGC
>JAJYFU010000129.1 GCA_021790795.1 Pseudomonadota bacterium | reverse complement strand
CTGCAGGACGCGCGGGCGCCGGACATGCTGACGGTACGCGAGCACATCGAGCTGTTCCGCAGCTACTACCCACGGCCTCTGCCGACCGCCGAGGTCCTGCAGCGCTCGAGACTGGCGCCGCTCGAGCACCGGCGCTTCGGCACGCTCTCGGGCGGCCAGAAACAGCGGCTGCTGTTCGCCCTGGCGATCTGCGGCGATCCGCAGCTGGTCTGCCTGGATGAGCCGACGGTGGGACTGGACGTGCAGGCGCGCCGACAGGTCTGGGAGCACATCCGCTCGCTTGCGGCGGCCGGCAAGGCGGTGCTGCTCACCACCCATTATCTCGAGGAAGCCGACGCGCTGGCCCATCGGATCGCGCTCATCGAGCACGGCCGCCTCGCCCGACTCGGGACGCCCGCGCAGATCAAGCGATCGGTCGCGGCGCGACGCATCCGCTGCCGCACGCGGGTTGCCGACGAGGTGTTGCGCGGGCTGCCGACCGTCACCTCGCTCGAGCGTCACGGCGAGGACGCCGTGATCTTCGCCCATGACCCGCAGGCGGTGCTGCGACTGTTGCTGCCGCTCGACGCGACACTGAGCGATCTGGAGATCGGCGCCGCGAGCCTCGAGGATGCCTTCCTGGCGCTCACCCACGCCGCCTGAACCGAACGAAACCCCGGGAGAACGTTCATGACCGAAGCCGTCCTGCCACTCGAGCCGCGCGCGCCCGCAATGGGCCGGCTGCGCCCCGTGCTGATGGAGATCGGCTACGAGTTCATTCGCCTGGCGCGCACCCGGGCCTACTCACTCTCGGTCATCGGGTTTCCGCTGATGTTTTATCTGCTGTTCGGCACCGGCCACCGGCACAGCCCGATCGCGCAGTACCTGATCGCGAGCTACAGCTGCCTGGGGCTGGGCTCGGCCTGTCTGTTCGCCATCGGACTCGGCATCTCCCTCGAGCGGGCCCGGGGCTGGCTCGAGCTCAAATGGGCAAGTCCCATGCCCCGCCTGGCCTACCTCCTGGCCAAGATGCTCAGCAGCGCCGCCTTCGCGCTCATCGTCATGGTCGCGCTCATCTGGCTCGGCATCGCCGTGGGCGGCGTGACGGTCAGCCTGGGGCAGGCCGCGCGCCTGGCCCTCATCGTGCTGCTCGGCTCCATCCCCTTCACCGCCCTGGGGCTGTTGATCGGGCTGATCATGCCGGCGAACGCCGGCCCCGGCCTGATCAACCTCGTCTATCTGCCGCTGTCGTTCGCCTCGGGGTTCTTCATGCCGCTGCGCATGCTGCCGCACTGGGTGCGGGTGATCGCCCCGGTGCTGCCGACGTATCATCTCGCGCAGCTGGCGCTGGCGGTGTTCGGGTTCGCGCCGCGCGCCGGCGCGCTCCTGCACTGGCTGGTGCTCGCCGGCTTCAGCGTGTTGATGTTTGGGGCCGCCTGGATTACGTTCTCCCGCAGAGAAGTCCGAGCGCCATGAGTCAAACCGTTTCGCCCCGCGAGCCCCGTGACCTGCCGCGCCCCCCGGAGCGCGCACGGACATTCGATCTGATCTGGCTCTGTTACTCGATTTTTTTCTTCGCCGCACCCGCGCAGCACCCCAGTTTCTCCGCCTGGCTGGCCGTCGCGCTGCTCTATCCCTGCTTCCTGGCGCTGTATGTCGCCCTGATATTCACCCGCCGCATGCGCACGAGGCGGCTGCTCCTGGCGGCGATCGCCCTGTTCGGCCTCGCCTACTATCCGTTCAACGCCGGTTCCGGCGTGGTATTCATTTACTGCGCGGCGTTCGCTCCCTTTGTCGCGGACTCCCTCCCCGCCGTCATCATGCTGATCGTCGGGGCGGCCACCACGTGCGCCATCGAGGGATTGGCGCTTCACTTCAGTGCTTGGACCTGGGGGATCTTCGCCTTCTTCTCGCTCCCGGCCGGCTTCGCCAACCTCATCTGGGCGCTGCGTGTCCGCAGCCAGACCCGCCTGGGCCTCGCGCAGGAACAGATCGAGCATCTTGCCCAGGTGGCCGAGCGCGAGCGCATCGCGCGCGACCTGCACGATGTACTCGGCCATACCCTCTCGCTCATCGTGCTGAAATCCGAGCTCGCCGGGCGCCTGCTGCCCACCAACCCGGAGGGCGCGCGGCGCGAGATCGGCGAGGTGGAGCGGACCGCCCGCCAGGCGCTCGGCGAGGTGCGCGAAACGATCCGCGGCTACCGGTCGGAGGGCCTGGCCGCCGAGCTCGCGCGCGCGCGTGAGACCCTGTCGCTCGCCGGGGTGTCACTGGAGTGCGCCGAGCCGCTGCCGCGCGTCGATCCGGTGGCCGAGTCGGTGCTGGCGCTGGTGCTGCGCGAGTCGGTCACCAACATCGTGCGGCACGCGCGCGCCAAGTGTTGCCGGTTGAGCCTCTCGGTCGAGCCCGGGGGCACCGCGCTGCACATCGAGGACGACGGTCGCGGCGGCATCGAGCACGAGGGCAACGGGCTGCGCGGCATGCGCGAGCGGCTGGCCACCCTCGGGGGCCGCCTGGCCATCGACTCGCGCGGCGGGACGCGGCTTACGGTGGAGATTCCGCCGCAGGTCGGCGCCGCGCAGGCGCAGCCGGCATGAGCTCGATCCGCGTGCTGATCGCGGAGGATCAAGCCATGATACTGGGCGCCCTGGCGGCGCTGCTGGCGGGCGAGCCCGACCTGACGGTATGCGCGCGCGCCGCCAACGGCCGCGAGGCGCTGCGCACCCTGACCACCGAGCGGCCCGACGTGTTGGTCACTGACATCGAAATGCCGGAGATGACCGGGTTGACACTGGCCGCGGAGGCGCGCGCGCGCTTTCCCGCCACGCAGGTCATCATCCTCACCACCTTCGCGCGCCCCGGCTATCTGCGCCGGGCGCTCGAGGCCGGCGCCAAGGGTTATCTCCTGAAGGACCGGCCGGCCGCGGAGCTCGCCGAGGCGGTGCGGCGCGTGCATCGCGGCGAGCGGGTGATCGATCCGGAGCTGGCCGCCGAGGCCTGGGCGAGCGATCCGGATCCGCTCACCGAGCGCGAGCGCCAGATTCTCTGGCGCGCGGGCGAGGGCCGCTCGAGCGCCGAGATCGCCGCCGAGGTGCATCTCTCGGAGGGCACGGTGCGCAACTACCTGTCCGAGGCCATCAGCAAGCTCGGCGCCGCCAACCGCATCGAGGCGGCGCGCATCGCGCGCCAGAAGGGCTGGCTTTAGGACAAGCGCACCGCCCGGCCCGCCACCACCCCAGAGGTCGCTCCACGCGCCGCCCTGTTGGCGATCCGCGCGCTCCCGTTCCGACCCTCGGGCACCCCATGGTATTCTGCCGCAGCCCGGCGGCGAGCGTCCCGGGTCGATCGGAGACCCACATGATCGTCGTGCAGAATTTGACCCGCAAGTTCGGCGAGTTCGTCGCCGTGCACGACATTTCCTTCAGCGTCGAGCCCGGGGAGATCTTCGCCTTCCTCGGACCGAACGGCGCCGGCAAGACAACCACCATCAAGATCCTCACGACGCTGCTGCCGCCGACCTCCGGAACGGTGCGCATCGACGGACTGGATCCGACCCGCGAGCCCAACGAGGTCCGCAGACGCTTCGGCATCGTGTTTCAGGATCCGAGCCTGGATCAGAACCTCTCGGCGTGGGAGAACCTCGAGCTGCACGGCGCGCTCTATCACGTTCCACGCAAGGTGCGCCGCGAGCGCATCCGCGCCTTGCTCGAGCTGTTCGCTCTGTGGGAGCGGCGCGACGAGCTCGTCAAGCAGTACTCCGGCGGAATGATGCGCCGCCTGGAGATCGCCCGCGGCCTGCTGCACACTCCGCGGATCCTGTTCCTCGATGAGCCGACTCTCGGCCTCGACCCGCAAAGCCGCAACCAGCTCTGGACGCACGTGCGTCAGCTCAACAAGGACGAGGGCGTCACGGTGTTCCTCACCACCCACTACATGGACGAGGCCGATCGGGTGGCCGGGCGGATCGCCGTCATCGATCACGGACGCATCGTCGCCCTCGGCAGCTCGGCGGAGCTGAAGGCGCGCACCGGCACCGGCACGCTGGAGGAGGCGTTCCTGGCGCTCACCGGCACCGAGATCCGCGAAGAGGCCGCCGACGCGTCGGATCGCATGCGCCGCATGGCTCGCGCCTGGCGCCGCAATTGAGTCCCCGGCGCAACGCCGCCGCTACGATCGCGCCCCGAGCACGACCCCCGCGCGCATGACCAGTTGAATCAGCTGCGCGGTGCTCTCCGCGCCGAGCTTCTTCTTGATGGTCCTGCGGCACGATTTGACCGTGCTCTCGGCGATCCCGAGCCTCGCGGCGGTCTGCTTGATGCGTTCGGAGCCCAACAGCGCATCGAGCACCTCCTGCTCGCGGGGCGTCAGCAGCGTGACGGCGCGCGCCAGCGCGCCCTCGTGCCGCGGGCCGCCCTCGCCGCGCAGCGCAGCCCCCGCGTTCAGCACCGCGGCCAGGAGCTCCGCCTCCCGGATCGGCTTTTCCAGAAACAACACCGAGCCGGCGCGCAGCGCGCGCATCGCCTTCGCCCGATCGGCATGCTCGGCGAGCACGATCACGGGCCACCGGGACCCGGCCGCCGCAAGCTCGCGCATGACCTCGACACCGCCCGGCCCCGGCAACGCCAGATCCAGGATCACGCAGCCGGCGGGCAGGCGCCGACAGGCCTGCAGGAATGCGATCCCGGAGGCGAAGCTACGCGTCAGGTAACCGGTCGATGTGAACGTCCGCCGCAGTTCCCTGCGTATCCCCGGATCCCCATCGACGATGTACACCCTCGTCTGCATCATGCGCAGTCCCACATCCCGGGCACGCACCGTGCCCGGCCTCCCATGATCCCCCTCTGGCGCGTTCCGGCGCCCGCGGCGCCCGGCAGGATCCCGGCGGGGGGCCATCCCACCCCGACAGCGCCTGTCATGCCGGGTTGGAGTCGACCGCGCCCGAGTTATTGTCAAGTCACACAGTGTCCGCCGCATCGGGCCCTGGTTGCCCACGCGTCGCCGACCCAACCACGGCGACGAATTACTCCTGCGGCGGCGGACTGTCAAGGCGTCAAAAGACGGTGCGCGCGACGCATGAATCTTCCGGCGGTCTGCGCCACTCTAGCGCTCGGCGTCACCGTCCCCTGCCGGGGAAACATGCGCGGGAATCCTGACTTCGACGCCCGCGCGGTGGCGGGGAGAATACTGCGGCGCGTCGGCATCCCATGGATCACATCGAGCTGCTCCAGTCCTTCCTCGAGCGCTGTCAGAGCGAGCCAGGCTCACTCGCGGGGATCGGCGCGGCGTTCCGCACGGCGATCGAGAATCTCGGCTTCCGCTACTTCGCCTGCTGCTCGCACAACGATCCCGGCGATCCGTCCGGCGCGGCGTTCCTGCTGCACAACTACCCGGACGCGTGGGCGCAGCGCTTCCGCGCGGCGGGACACTTTCGCATCGATCCGGTGCTGCGGCTCGCCGAGCGCACGCCCGCGCCGTTCTTCTGGGATGTGGCCTTCGCGGCGCGGCCGATCACCCCGCCGCAGCGACTGGTGCTGGAGGAAGCGGCCGGTTACGGCATCGAGCACGGGTACACGATGCCGCTGCATGCCTTTGCCCCACCCGAATCGCCCCCGGCCTCATGCTCGGTGGTTCCCGAGGACGGCGCGCTCGATCCGCGCAGCTACACCACCGTGCAGCTGCTGGCCCTGTGTCTGTATGCCTTCGCGAGCCGCGCTCACATCCAACACGACGACGCGCCGTCCGCGGAGCTGACGCCACGCGAGCGGGAGTGCCTGGCGCTCGCGGCGCGCGGCAAGACCGACTGGGAGATCGCCCGCCTATTGGGGTTGAGTCAATTCACGGTCCACTACCACATCGAGCGCGCCAAACAGCGCTTCGACGTGATCACGCGGATCCAGGCGGTGGTTCAGGCGCTCAGGAGCGGACAGATCTCCTGCGCCGACCGGGAGCCGAAGTAAGGGCAGGCGACTGCAGCGCGGGCGCGACGAGCCTGCGCCGCCGGCGGATGCAACAGACGTGCCCGCGGACGGTCGGCCCGGCCGCCGCCCCCTCCCCTGATCAGAGGATTGGCGCGCGCCCCGCCATCGCGCAGGGTTGCTCCACGGTACGAATACCCGGAGCACGCCATGATCTTCCTCGTCAACGCCGACAACCGCTCGCAGTTCGCCGCCGACCTCGCGGTCATGCATCGCCAGCGGAAAATCATCTTCGTCGACGGTGCCGGCTGGAACGTTCCCGTGACCGGGGATCGGGAGATCGACCGCTACGATTGCGACGATACG
>JAJYFU010000128.1:1254-6370 GCA_021790795.1 Pseudomonadota bacterium | reverse complement strand
CTGATCGTGCCATCGCGGGCGCGGTATCGAAACAATTCCAGCTCCGCGGCCAGCTCGAGGGTCAGATGATTGCGGACGAACGCGAAATCGTCGTCTTCGGCGCGGATGGCGAAGGCCGCGTCCAGCCCCTCGGCCGCGACGATGCGCTCCCAGATCGCGAAACCGAGATGGTAGGGATTGAGCCCGAGCGCGATCTGTTGATCGGCGGCCACGGGGCGCACCACGTCGGAGTGGCACTTGATCGCATCGACGTAGGCCTGCTGCGGAATGAAATCGGCCTCGCGCAGCAGCCGGGCATGCCAGTACGACGCCCAGCCCTCGTTCATGATCTGCGTGGCGAACACCGGATAGAAATAGAACGACTCCTCGCGCACCGCGAGAAAGATATCCCGTTCCCAGCTCTCGAGCTCCGGGGCGTACTGCGCCACGAACCACAACAGGTCGCGCTCCGGATGCGGCGGCACCGGAGCGCGCCGCCTCTCTCTCGCGCCGGAGCCGGTGGACACTGGCGCGAGCGCCGCGAAGCGCTGGCGGAAGACATCGTCGGCCAGGGTCTTGGGCGGCTCGGCGTACTCCGGGTAACGCGACCGCCGCACGGACTGATCGATGTCGATGTGCTGCTCCAGCGCGAGCGCCGCGTCGAGCACCGCCTCGACACGCTCCAGACCGTGTGTATCGATCGCCTGTTGAATCTGGCGCGCGTGCTGTGCCGCATGCTCGATGATGCGTTCGCTCACCTGTCCCTGGCAGCGCTGGAACAACAGGTTGTTGCGCGAGAAATCCGCGTGCCCGAGCACGTGGGCCGTCACCAGCACGTTTTCCGCCAGACCGTTGCTGGCGGCGAGATAGGCATGGCCGGGATTGCCGGGGAAGACCACCTCGAACAGCCGCGAATGCCCCATGTGGCGCTGGATGAGCTGATAGATGTAGCGTACGCCGAAGGACCAGTGGGGCATGCGCACCGGCAGGCCGTACACCGCCACCTCCATCATGAACGAATCCGGGACGGCCTCGAACTCGACGGGATGGAAGCGCAGTCCGGACTCGAGCGCGAGCTGCTCGATCCGCGCGGTGTAATCCTGCCACTCCATGGCGCTCATCCACCCTCCGCGCGCGCCGGGTCCTGCGCCGTGAAGAATTGCCGGATCGCGCTCCACACGTCGTCGAAATCCGCCAGGGCGCAGCTGCCGGCGCTCGCGCCGTCCGTGGAAAGATCCGCGAACAACCGGCCGGTCTCGGTATCCAGGTGCCGCGAGAGGCCGGCCGCCACCTCGACGTAGCCGCAGAAACAGGCTTCGCCCGCAAGCGCCGCAAGCGCGGACCGGGCCTCGTCGGTGTCGCTAACGGCATTGTCGCCGTCGGAGGCATAAAAGAAGTAAACGTTGAGACTCTGCGTGTCGAATCGCTCGTGCAGGATCTCGCTGACCTTGCGCAAGCCGCTCGACGCCACCGTGCCGCCCGTACCGCTGACCTGGAAGAACTCCGGCTCGGTGAACTCCCAGGCCTGCGTGGTGTGCGCGACGAACACCGTCTCCAGCGTTCGGTACTCGTGTCTCAGTCCCTGCACCGTCCAGAAGAAGAACGACTTCGCAAGCTGGCGGTCGCGCTCGGACATGCTGCCCGACACATCGAGCAGAAAGAACACCACGGCGCGCACCGCCGGCCGGCGCCGCCGCGCGAGCTGCCGAAAACGCAGATCCTCGTCCGTGAACGTCGGCACCGCCCCCGGCGCTCCGCGACGCTTGACCAGCTCCTTGAACGAGCGGCGCCGATCGAGCCGCGAGCGCGCGCCCCGGCGATCCCAACCCTGGCGCGTCCACTCCTGCTCTTCCGACGGCCCACTGCGGGGCGTGAGATTCGGCAGACGCATCTCCTCCCACAGCCACTCGACGATGTCGTCGATCTTGAACTCCAGCAGCAGCTGCACCTCGCCCTCGTCCTCGCCTCCCGGACCTTTGCCGCCGGCGGTACGCGGCCGGGTGGGGTCGTCGAAGACGTCACCGGGCTTGGCCTGGCCCTGACCGGCGCCCTGGCGCTCCTCGGCGGGACGCAGCCGGAAGCGATAGTGCTCGAGCATACGCACCGGCACGCGCACCGTGCGCGCTCCACCGCTGATCAGCTCGCCGCCCGCCACGGCCTGCGGCAAGTGCCGCCGCACGGCCTCGCGGACCTTCTCGTCGTGACGCAGCCAGTCACGCGCGCCGCGCGAGAACAGTTCGTACCATTTGGCGCCGTCCGTGGGAGTTTGAGTGCCGTTGTCCTCGCCCATACCGGATGCTACTCCTGCGCGAGCAGCGTGGTGACGTAACTCAGCGCCTCTTTCGCGCTGTGTTCATCGTAACCGTACTCGCTGATCAGACGCTGCTGCACCACGGAAATCTTCTGTCTCGCGTCCTCGTCCGGGCGTGCAGCCGAGGTCACCAGCCGCAGCACGTCGCGCCGCTCCTCGAAAAGGTACTGCTCGATCGCCTCACGCATGCGCGCGTGGCTGGCGAGCTTGAATTTCTCACCGGCTTTGAACGCCACCATGGCCTTGCGCACGACTTCCTGGCGAAACGACAGCTTGCCCGAGTCCGAAACCTTGATCTTTTCCTCCACGGAGCGCAGAAAGCGCTCGTCCGCCGCCCGATTCTCCCCGGTGATCGGATCCGTGACCTGGCGATGATCGAGCGACGCCTCCACTTCGTCGAGGTATTTTTCCAGCAACTGCTGCGCCTCTTCCTCGAACGAGGCGAACATCGCGCGGTGCACATCCTCCTTGACCCAGCGGTTGTAGAATTCCTTGCGCGCCGTGACCAAGTGGTCGATCCACGCCTTCTTCTGCTTCGCCTCCATGCGGGCGTCGCTCTCGATGCCGTCCTTCAACGCCAACAGCAGATCCATGCTGGTGAGGCTGCGCGTCGTGCCGCGGGTGATGGCCGTGGAGATGGCGTTGATCACGAACCGCGGGCTGACGCCGGTCAGCCCTTCGTCGGGGGATTCCGCGCGCAGACGGACCGCTTCGGTCTCGGGCGCGCCCTCGATAGCCTCGCCGGCGTACAGCCGCAGCTTCTTGGCGACATCGAGACCTTCGCGCTCCGGTCGCGTCAGACGAGTCAGGATGGCGAACACCGCGGCGAGGTTGAGCACGTGTGGATCGAGATGGACATCGCGAAACGCAGGCGCGCCGGAGACGAGCTTCTGGTAGATGCGGGATTCGTCCCGGTACGATAGAGCATACGGCACCTTGATGATCACCATGCGGTCCAGTAGCGCCTCGTTCTCCTTCTCCTGCAGAAAGCGGTGAAATTCGGCGAGGTTGGTGTGCGCCAACACCGTCTCATCGAGGTGGATGAGCGGAAAACGCGAGACCTTGACGTTCTTCTCCTGGGTGAGCGTGAGCAGCAAATAGAGGAACTCCCGCTTGACTTTCAGGATCTCGATCATCTCGAGCAGGCCGCGGCTGGCGGCGTATACCGCCCCGGACCAGGACCATGCGCGCGGATCACCCTCGTCGCCGATCTGCGCCACCTTGGCAAGATCCACCGAGCCCACCAGGTCGGCGATGTCGGCGGTGGTCGGATCGTGCGGCGCATAAGTGCCGATGCCGAAGCGCGAGGCCTCGGATAGAAAGATCCGCTCCACCGGAACGTTGACGAAGTCGCCCTCGAATTCGCGCTCGACGTAATCGCGCGCCCAGGGAGACAGCTCGCCCTGCACCGCGACGCCGTACCGCTCGCGGAACTCGGCTCGCAAGCTCGCCGGGATCAGGTTGAGCGGATTCTCGTGTAGCGGCGAGCCCTTGATCGCGTACAGCGCGCCCGCTTCGGTACGGCTGTATTCCTCCAGGCCGCGCTTCAACAGGATCGCGATGGTCGACTTCCCGCCCGATGGCGGCCCGAGCAGCAGCAGCAACCGGCGCCCGACGTCCGAGCCCCCGGCCGCCGCCTTGAAATACTCGATCACCCGCACAAGGGGCTCGTCGATACCGAACAGCTCGCGCTTGAACAGTTCGCTGGCGCGCTCGTCGCGCAGCTTCTCTTCCGGGCCCGCATGGGCGCCGGGATCCAAAGCCGCGCCCCCGCGCGGCTCGCTCCCCGCCGCGCCGCCGCCCTCGGCGAGTCGCCCGTGCCAGCGCAGCATGTCCCAGACGTACTCGTGGCTGGTGCGCGCCAGGGCCGCCGGGGCCGCTGGAAGGATGTCCGCAAGAAACTGTCCGAAAGTACCTTCCCAGTGCTGCGCGCGATGCAAGCGGCTGAAAGAGCTCAGGGACTCGATGAATGCGGCGTGATCGATGCAGGCGCCGCGCGACGTCTGGTCGGGATAACTGGCACGTGATCGCATCGCCCTTACCTCCCGTTTGATAACGGCAGTGGCGGCCGTGAGTCCTGCGTCTGCGTCCGTGGCGGAACGGATTGAACGCCTCGCATGGCGCGATCGCTATCAAACTCGCGATTCCGCTACCCTGCACTCGTTAAGACGGCCGCGAAATCGATTCGTTCCAGAGTCACGGCACGCCGCGCGGTATCGCATGACACTGCGCCTCGCCGTGGAGCGCCGGCGCCCGCCGCATGCGGGCCGCTTCGACGCCGCGCTTTGTGCTGTCAATGGCCCATCATCGACCGCTCGCGCCGCGCTGTCGAGTTTCCCGCGATGCGCCCGATTGGGCTAAAGTGGATCCCATAAGCGGTGAGCCTTCCCGCGGTGGGCGAGACATGGTGCGCCGCGAGGCCGGCCCTGCGCTGCCTCGTGTGGCGGTTGCGCACCGGCCAGCCCGTTGCGGGCACGCGGCCGGGGGCGCCATTTGCCCCCGGCGCCGCTCACCCGCTCAAATTCTGTGAACGGCGACACTGCAGGCCGTACCCACTGCGGGTTTCATGGGGTCAGCACGCCACGCATCCTGGCGCGCTGCGCTGTCCTGCGGTCAAGGGCTGGACTCGGACCGGACGGGGCGCCGTGCGTCGGCGGTGCATCCACAAGAATCTGGAGACTGGTTGTGGCCCATCCAGCACCGAGTGAGACTCGTGATTGCGCCGGCGAAGGCGCCGGATCCGGCGTTGCGTCGAGCGGCGCGCAGCGTCCGGCCGACCTCGCCGCGCTGACCACGCGCGACGATTTCCTGCTCGAGCTCGGGGAA
>JAJYFU010000128.1:0-1154 GCA_021790795.1 Pseudomonadota bacterium | reverse complement strand
CGGCAAGCTGATCGCCGCGACGCTCGGAGTGCTCGCACTGGTTGCGGGCGCCGGCGCATTCTGGTGGCTGACACGCACTCAGCCGACCGCCGTGGCGCCTCCCCGGACCGAAGCGGCCGCGGTGGCGAAATACGCGGCGCTGGCGCGGCCGAAGGTGGACACCTCAATCGTGCGCGGGCGCGTTTCCGACCTGCTCATCAAGGCCGGGCGGGCGATGTTCGAGCGGCACTTCACCGCACCCAAGGGGGCCAATGCACTGGTTTACTACCGCTCGGTCCTGGCGGTCGATCCCGGCAACGCCGAGGCCCGCAACGGTCTGCAGCGGATCGCCAACGTGTTGATTTCACGCGTCGGCGTCGATCTCTCCCGTGACCGCTACGCCGGGGCGTCGCTGGCACTCGCCACGTTGCAGCTGGCGGAACCCGGCAATGCCCACATCAGGCCCTTCCGCGTCCAGCTCGCGGCCGCGCTGGTCGAGCAGGCGCTCTCGAGCAAGGGCAAGCTCGCCGCGGCACCCGCCCTCATCGCCCAGGCCGCCCGCTGGGGCGTGCCCACCGCACAAATCAAAGCCTGGCAGGGTCAGCTGACCACGCTACAGCACGGCGAGCGGATCAAAGTCCTGGCGCGGCGTGTCAACACGCGCATCGGTGTGGGCCGGCTCACCGGGCCGCACAGCGCCGAGTCCGCGCTCACGAAGCTGCGCGTGCTCGCGCCCCAGGCAACGGCCACCGGCACCGCCGCGCAGGCGCTCATCGGCGCGCTGATCGGCCAGGCCCGGCAAGCCGGCCTGGCCGGGCGAGCCGCCGAGCAGAGTCAGTGGCTGAGCGCGGCCCGTAGGGCCGGCGCGACGTCGCAGCAGATCGACTCGGTGCAGCAACAGGTCGCCCGCAGCGAAACGCGCTCCGCCGACGCGCGGCTGAGCGAGCTGCTTGCGCGGGCCCGCGCCCGGCTCGCCAGCGGCGCGCTCATCCACCCCAAGCATGACAGCGCGGCGTACTACTTGAGCGTGATCGAAGCGTCTCACCCCGATCCGACGCAACGCGCCGGCGTCAATACATTGCACGACCAGTTGGCGACCGCACTTGTAGCGCAGGCAGAATCCGCGGCCCGCGCCGGCCAGCGCGCGACCGCGCGGGAGGATCTGGCCGCGGCAC
>JAJYFU010000039.1 GCA_021790795.1 Pseudomonadota bacterium | reverse complement strand
TGCGGGCGCCAGGGTGAGCGCGCCACCCGCGCGGTCCGCACCGGCACCGCCGCGCGCGCCGCGGCGGACAGCCCAAACAGCAATGCCGCCGTGAGGAGGCCGGCCGGGCCCGCAAATCGGAACGGATCCTTGCTCATTGCCTTCATGTTGCCGATCGCTCTCCCGGATAAGTGCCCGCATCGAGCCGTAGCTGGGTGTGCGCCATGCGCAGCAACACCAACGTGGTCGCGACCTGCAACCGAGCCTCTAGCCAACCGTTCTCCGCCTGGGCCAGATTCAGGGCATTCAGGGTGCCGGCCTTGTAGCCGTCGCGCGTCATGTCGTAGACCGCGCGGGCGTCCCGGCGCTGCTTGACCGCTTGCCGGTAGGCGCGCTCGGCCGCCTGAGCGCTGCCATAGTCGTGCGCGATGGTCGTACGGATCTGCAACAGCACCGAGCGGCGCGCCTCCCGCAGTGCCGCCACGCGCGCATCGGCATCGGCGATGCGGTCGCGCTGCGCACCGAAATTGAAGATCGGCATGCGCAGACCGAGAAACACCTCCCACCCGAGATTACCTGGCCGCGGTGTCGGCACCGTGTCGACGCCGTAGTCGACGTCTGCGGTGACAGTCGGCAAACGCGTGGCCCGCAGCGTGCCCGCCTGCGCATCGCCGACGGCGATCTGCCGCGCCGCGATGCGCAGCAGCGGCTGCGCCCGCCGCGCCTGCTCGATCCACAGCGGTTCCGTCGGCAGGGGGCGGGATGTCGGGCGAAGCGCCGGCAACACGATGCGCCCCGACGGGATGCGCCCGAGCAGCACGTCGAGAACACGTTGCGCCGCGCGCCGCTGCGCGCGCGCCTGCTGCAAGCCGCTCTCGGCGTTGTGTCGCAACAGCTTGGTCTGCGCGAGATCCAGTACGGCGGCCGCACCGACCGCGTACTTCTGTCGCGTGCCGCGATACAGGATGTCGACCGATCGCAGCGTGCTCTTCCAGATCCGGACGCGGGCGTGCAGGAGGGCAAGCTGATACCACGCGTCGGCCACCTGCGCGGCCACGCCGAGGCGCACCTGCGACCGTTCACTGCGCGCCAGCGCTTCTCTGTCCCGGGCCAGCCGCGCCAGCGCGCGCAACTGCGGGGAATACAGGGGCATAGACAGCTGCAGCAGACCGATCGTCTCGTGCGCGCCGTTGGCCGAGACGAACTGCGGCTGTCCGTCGCGGGTCGCGTTCCAGTAACGTCCGGCGACCACAGACAGCCGCGGCAACAGAGAGGCGCGTCCGGCGCGTGCGCCATATCGACCCGCCGTGCGCAGATCCTCCGCCTGACGCACCTGCGGAGAGACCCGCAACGCCATCGCGATCGCGGCGGGAAGCGGCAGAGCGAGTCCGCCGCTGAGCGCCGCGCCTGCGTGCCCGAGCGCCGCGCGCATCGGCAGCAGGAACAGGAGCGCACCCGGGAGCAGCCGGCGCCAGTGCGCGCGCGCGCGCCTTGTGCTCCCCCCATTGCCGGGACTGCTGCGCCGCGTCCGCTGCGCGCACCCGCCGTGCGTACAGCATGCTTGGCGCGTCACCGTCCGCTCGAGCCCGCCATGTGAATCCGCTGCCGGCGATCTGATCACGTTTCGAAAGGCAGATGGATACATCGCGTCGATTCCATTTACGACCGCCGTCGTACGCGCGCAGGCTACGAGCATTACTCGGCAATTGCAAGGATCTGTCGCACGCAACGCGAAGACGCCTCACCGTATTCCGACATCGAAGCCGAGAAGCACGCGGCCGTCCCAGCCCGGCGCCCCTGCCGGCGCCCGCCGGCGCACCAGCTGGCTCGTCGGGATCGAGGCGGCCAACGCATGCAACCCGCGGTCGTAGTCCGGTATCGAGCGCGTGAGCGTCAGGAACAAGTTGGGCCGCTCGATGTGCTGCGCTTCCACCATGCCGACGAACAGGGAAACGGACTTCCTCCCGGGATGGGTCAACCGCACCTTCGACTTCCAGAGACGCAGCACGAGCCGCGAAGCTCCCGCTCCGCCCGGCAGCGGCAGGATTCTGACCAGCGCCTGTGGACGGCCGTTCTCCAGACGGGGCAGGACCGGGAGACTGGCGAGCCGCACGTGGGGCCTGAGCCACGCCAGTGCCGAGCGCGGTGTCCAGGGAACCGGAGCGCGCCAGCCATGCGCGGCGAGGTCGCGCGCCAGACTGACATCGCTGCCCGCCCACTGGAACGTGAGCGGCGCCCCTTCCTCCCCCAGGAGATTGAGGCGGCGCGCCGCCAGCTCGGACCAACCGCTGCGCCACCACACCGCCCAGGGCATGGCCTGCGTATGCGCCTGCACGGCATAGCGGCGCATGTCCGCGCCATGCGACTGCTCCACATGCGCCACGCCGACCACGAGCAAGGCCGCCCCGGCGACGGCGCACAGGCCGCCCGCCCTGACCGGCGGCGGATTGCGGCGCAGGTACGCGATGGCGAGAAATGCAGCCCATGCGGTGCCGAAGGCGACACCGGCCAATACGCCGGAGAGCCAGTGCGCACCGAGGTAGACGCGCGAGAACGCGATCGCCGCGACCAGGATCGCCGCCAGGCTCGCCACGACGAGCTTCCAGCGCATCGTCAACTCCCAGGCCGCCACCATGGCCAGAAAGCCGTACAGCGCCGCGTTGGCGGCCGAGTGCCCTCCCGGAAAGGCGAATGCGCTCCAGCGCGAATCTAACGGCTGGACTTGCGGGCCGCGCGACAGCGCATCGAGGAGCAGCGTCAAGACGATCGAGAGCCCGACGACTCCGGCCGCATGCGCCGCACCCCGCCAATTGCGGCGCAGCGCGAACCAGACAACGACGGCGAGACCCACGGCGATCACGACCTGGGCATCGCCGAACTCGGTCACGGCCACCATGACATGGTCGAACCACTCGGTCCGCAGCGACTGCAGAAAATGGAACACGGCCTCGTTGGCCCGGATGAGCGGATCGCCAGCCAACACGTCCTGCAGCACGCCGAGAAACAGCCACAGACTTCCCACCAGGATAGCGCCGAGCAGCGCCAGGCCCGGCAGCTCTTTGCGGGCCGGATCGAGGATCGACAGGAGCGCACGGCCGAACCAGGTGTCGCGGCCCTGTGCCCACACGCGAACCCGCTCCTGAGCGGCTGCGATCACGGCGGGCAGACGCCTCAGGCCATAGCGCGTGATCCACACGACCAAGGCGAGCAGAACGGCCAGGACACCCACCAGGACGGCGAGGCGCCCCGCGACGGCGCCGAGGACGACCAGCGTCGCGCCGATCGCGACACCGGCCAGGATGTGTACCGGTCCCCAGAGCAGCGCCGACACGACGTTCATGACGTAGAAGCGTCTCGGGCGCATGCGCAGTGTGCCGGCGAGCGTCGGAACGATTGACCTGACGCCCGGAGTGAATCGCGCGATGAACACGCTCTTGCCGCCGTGGCGGCGCAGGAACTCCTCGCCGCGCATCACCATGCGGGGGTGGTGGCTGAACGGCCAGTGACTGACGATCGACTCGCGATAATGGCGGCCGAGCCAGAAGGAAAGGCCATCGCCGAGAATCGCCCCGACGGTGGCCGCGATCATGAGGGGCCACAGGCCCAGGGCGCCGGTCGGCACCAGCGCGCTGACTCCGAGAATGATGGCATCGCCGGGGATGAAGGCGCCGACGATGGGCAGCGCCTCCAACAAGGACACGAGCAGGATCAGGCCATACGCGAGCTCCCGATGGGCGCGCGAAAATGCAACCACAGAACTCAGGAGCGCCCCACCCATAGCGATTGACCTCATCAACTTGACCGCGACTCGTGAACGCGGGCGCCACCGGTGGATTGAGCGAGTCCGAGAGCCGGCCTGAAGCGCCGGCGAACCCGCTCATGACCGAGGCGGGGTCAATCCTATCAAAGCTCGCGCGTGTTCCGCCGGGAACACGCCCCGAGCGCGCATGGGGTCAAGGAATCACGGATTTGCGCCTCGGGCGGATCAACCGAGCCCGAGCGCTCGACGGGCCATCAATAATTGACGGGGTTGGGCTTCGAGGCCGGATTGATCATCAGGTTGCTTCTGGACGACGTGACGCCAAACACCGCCGTGAAGTGGCTGTTCGGGTGATACATCACCTGGGCGTGCAGCGTGGTGAAATTCACGCTGCCCGGCAGCGCATCGAGGCGCGGCGGCTTGCCCGCGCCGCCCGGGACGAGTCCGTACTCGAAAACGTTGCTCGTCCCGCGCATGAACGCCACGCTCGCGGCCCAGTGATTCGAGATCGGCAGAGCGACCGCGCCGGCGGTGGATTCCTCCCCGTCGGTCCCGAAGCTCTGCTCGATGAACCCCTGCGGCTGCTGGTACGGCAGCGGCTGCGGTCCGCTGGCGAATTCAGGGTCGAATACGTCGTCCAGGCGCAGCGCGATGCGCCGCCTCGGCGCCGCCTTCGGCCGCTGTGATCGCGCAC
Organism: Pseudomonadota bacterium; assembly: GCA_021790795.1. GTDB lineage: Bacteria > Pseudomonadota > Gammaproteobacteria > Steroidobacterales > Steroidobacteraceae > 13-2-20CM-66-19. The sequence continues at coordinate 17,962 of JAJYFU010000039.1, read as the reverse complement.
CGTGAGCATTGGCACGGCCGGTGGCGCCTCCCTTCGACCGGGACGATACCGCCGGACGCGCCTCGTGCAGGCCCGAACCGTGACGGTTTGCGGAGGCAACGAGCGAACCGCCGCCGGTCGCGATCGCCGAGGCGACGCCATGCTTCAGATTCAGCTTTGGTCGCCGAGCCGCAGGAGTCGATTTCGCCCGATCCGTCCGCACGCTGTTGGAGGTTTTCGCGTGATCCGAGTGCGCGCGCACAGCGCCCTCGGCGCGCGCTCCGGGGCCGAGCATCCCGCCAGCGAGAACCGCACCGAGCGCCAGCATGACCGCCACGGCGCTCGCACATTGTGAAGTCACGCGTTTCACAGCAGTGGTTTCTTCTAACACATCAATTGGCGCAAGTCGACACAATTCGTCCACGGCGGCCGCGTCCGCCGCGCGATGCCGGGCGAGTGTGCGCGCCGTGCCGATTCAATACAACACAACGGCGCAGGCCGGGCGTGCCCGGGCAGTCGTCCGCGGACGCACTTTCTCCCGACGCCGGCCCTTGGCGGGAACACGGTGTGCAGGCTCACCGAATCGCGCGCAAGTCGTCCTGACCGGGAGTCCCGGACGTCTCAGCGCGCATCCGAGCGGTCCGCAAGCAGGTCCTGATCGCGCGGATGCCGGGCGACATAGGCCGCGACGTATGAGCATTCGGGAATAATTTTCTCGCCCCGTTCGCGCACCAGCCGCAGTGCGCCTGCGACGAGCGCCGCCGCGATGCCGCGCCCGCGAAGATCCGGGGGGACGTACGCGTATGCCAGCACCACCACGTTGCCCGCGCGGTGATAATCGATGAAGGCCTTCGTGCCCGCCACGTCGAGTTCGAAGCGCCGCCGCGCCTGGTCGTCGGTCACCGCGTTCGCCGTATCCGCTGCCACACGCTTCACCGTGTCCGCAGGCCGTGACGGCCGGACTATTCCTTGGTCTTCAAGCTGGCCTGGTTCGCCTCGATGAACGCCTTGATGTCCTCGGCGGCGGCCAGCAGCCGCAACCACTGCTCCTTGTACAGCGTGACCGGGAACCGCCCCATGCCGTAGACGGACAAGGCACCCTTCTCGCTGACTTTCATCGCGAGCTTGCCGCGCCCCGATTGCTTCAGACGCTCGTTTTCGGCGCGCAGCCTCTCCAGTTCTGTCTGCAGGTCTTCGGTCATTCAAAGTATCCCGTGAGGCGCATTCAGGAGCGCAGTATACCGCTCGCGGCCAGCCACTTCGGTCGCGGCGCGACGCAAGGGTCCGGGACGCTGGCCGGCGGGCCGGTGCGGCGCACCCACCCGGCCGACAGCCGGCCGGACCCCGAGGCCGGTCGGCGCCGAGCGGCTTCGCCACAGGCCAGCTGCGTGGCGGACCGGCCGCAATTTTAGAGCGATCCGCGCCGAACCCCACCGTCAGGCGAGCTTGCGCGCGAACAGCGCCTCCATGCGATCTCGGACCTTTTCCGCCGCGGCCTCTTGATAGACATCCTTGCGGCTCTGCATCGTATAGCCGTGACGCGCGCCCGGATGCCATTCGAGCTGATACGCGACGTTGTGCGCCTTCAGCGCCTTCTCGAGCTCCGCCATTTGCTCGGGGGTTGCCGATGGGTCCTGATCGGCGATGCCGAAGTACAGCTCGGCTTTCACCCGATCGAGGTGGAGATGCGGCGAGTTCGCCTCGCCGGTCGCCAGGCCGCCCGGATGGAGCGAGGCGGCCGCAGCCACCCGCTCGCCCAGCGCCTGGCACAGCACCAGAGCGAGCCGGCCACCCATGCAGAAACCGTACAGTCCGATCCTGCCGGTCGCGGCCGCCGCGTCGCCCGCTGCGAGCGCGAGCGTAGCTTCGGCATCGCGTGTGACGAGCGCATCGGTCAATGCCGACATCGCGGCCATGATCTGCTGCCGGCCGTTTGGATCCGAAAAGTCGAGGGGACCTTTGAGGCCGGCGCGATAGAAAAGGTCCGGCGCCAGGACGTAGTAGCCCCAGCGAGCGGTGCGGCGCGCATGCTCGCGCAGTTCCTCGCGCATGCCCAGGGCATCCATGAGCTGGATGACGATGGGAAACGGACCCTCGCCCTCGGGATGGGCAATGAAAACCTCCATGGCGCCGTCCGAGGTTTGAATCTTTTCGGTTCGCTCTGTCATTGAGATGCCTCCTCGCCGCGTAAACAGCGCGCAATTTTGCGCGCATCGGTACCGATTGGGAATAGCGTGTCTTCGGCGCAAACGCGCCGTGCCGAGGCGCGGAGCCTCGATCCACGCGCGCGCTGTCCAGTTGGTTTGACGCCCGGCGGCGCGCATGTGTGTCGACGAGAAATCCGTCAGGGGCTCTGCGCTCCGGCGCACGCCGCCCCTGGCGCACCCGCGGCGCGAGGCTGCCGGCGGGTTCCTCTGCCGACCTCACTGTCACGGAGGATGCCCGCCGGCAGACACTGGCGGGAATCAGCTCACTTCGAGCTGACCCGGATGCGCTTGATGTCCTCGAGCTCGCGCGCCGTCTTCGGCAGCGTCACCGTGAGGACACCCTTGTGGAACGTCGCGGTGACTTTCTCGCCGTCCACCTCGGCCGGTAACACGACCCGGCGCTCGAACTGTCCGTAGTACCGCTCGCTCACTCGACGGTGCTTGTCCTCGCTCTCGCTCTGCCGCTCGCCGCGGATCGTGAGAACACCGTTGTGCAGGAGAACTTCGACGTCCTTCTCCTCCATTCCGGGAAGCTCGGCTTCGACCTTCACATCCCGCTCCGTCTCGATGACCTCGACGCGCGGGAAGCCGGATGACGGCATCAATGACGTGCCGATCCCGTCGAAATCGCGCCAGAAGTCGTCGAACAGGCGGTTCATCTCCTCGTGGAAGGCGACAAGCGGATTGATGCCTTCACCGCGGGAGACCGAGGTACGCGAGCGCATCCTGGGGATCAGATCTCTCACCGCCATCGTACATCACCTCCTGATAATATTTGCTTTGCACGAACCCTCGACGGTGCCCTGTTGTCGGGAACCGTCACCATGACCGCAAGATGGGAGCACCCCGCGGCGGCTTCAAGGGCCGAACGACAGCCGAGGGCGGCGCGCCCGGCCGTGTTTTCGAAACATGTCGAAGGGAATTGAAATCCGCCCGTTTCCGGTGCCCAAAGTGTTTCCCCGATTGTCCGCCATGCATCTCCGCAGGCCTTTGTCTTCGGCTCGCCCAACGCCTCCGTGATTCCACTGGGGCGGCGTCCGGCGGCACTCCAGAAGCGGGCTTCTCGCCGGCGGACGATGACTCGGCCTCTGCGCATCAGGCGTGGTCCCGACGGACCCCGGTGGAGCGCGACGAGCGGCGGCAAATAGCCGGATTCGGCATGGAGACGTCTCCATGCGTGCCCGCCGGCGGCATCATAGGAGACGAGATTGTCTGAAAATCTAGTGAAATCAATGGCGTCCCCGACGGGATTCGAACCCGTGTTACCGCCGTGAAAGGGCGATGTCCTGGGCCTCTAGACGACGGGGACGCGGATACGATCCTGCAGACGGCGGACCCAGGCCGCCCTCCGCCCTGGGAAGGGCGCGCAAGCTTACACGCGCCGGGCACGCCGGACAATCGTTCCGGCCGGTGCGCCGGACTCGATCCGGGTCGGCTCGGGGCAGGCGCGAGAGCCGTCTGCGCAGTACCCCCCGGTCGCAGCATTCCGAGGAAACTTGCAGGCGGTACCGCGGTCTCACCGTGTGCGCCGGCTCGGGGTGAGCCGGCGGATTCAAGGAGGTGCCTATGCGTAAGAAAGTCCTTGCCGTGGCCCTTACGGGCCTAGCGCTGCCGGCACTCGCGCTGGCGGCGCAACCGATTCTGGTCCGCTTCGAGGGGCGGACTGTGCCCGTGCACGAGACCGTTCAGGTGACCCACACCAGCGCGGGCCCCATGCGCGTGCGCACCTGGAGCTGGCGCGGGCCGAACGGCGCGGCCACCTTCCAGGTGTCCGAGAGCCGGGGATCCGCCGCGGCCGTTCCGGCTTGGGCGCTGCAGCAGATGCGCGCAATGCAGGCGCAGATGCGGCAGATACAGCTCATCCAGGCGGCATTCCAGCAGCCGATGCTGATGCCGTCGTTCCCGATGCAGGTCTTGTTCGGCCAGCCCTTGTTTGCGCCGATGTCGGGACTGCAGCTGCCGGTCGAGCTGCACATTCTGGAGCCGATCGTGCCGTTCCGGATCGAGCCGCTGCCGGTGCGTGTCATCACCATCGTACCCGCGCCGTCGGGTTCGCCCGCGGCGCACCGAGTGCCCGCCCGACATAGCGGCCTGCTCACCTGAAAACAGCGGACGCACCGGGTGGCCTCCTGGCCACCCGGTGCCGAGGCGAATGACGGGCGAACTGCCGCACCGGGTCCGCATCACCACATTCGGATAAAGGCTGACGCGGCGTCAATATCGGTCTGCGCACCGATGGTCCGCAGCGCGCCCGCCTGCGACGCGGCGTCCAGCGGTATCTCCCTCTCCAGCCACGGTCGAATCCGGCAGTAGCACTTTTCCGTCAGCATCGTCTTGACCTGAAAATCCGCCACCTCATTAACGCCGTCCATGAGCATGTGCACGAAATGAGGCGCCCACTGCGCGAGACCCCAGCTCTCATTGGCGCGCAGATGAAACGGATAGAAACCCGTACCGATCGACAGCATGCGCACGGACTCGAACTGAATCGGTTGCGCCAGGCGAGGATCCTGCGTCTGGGCCAGTGCGCACATGCTCGGATTGTTTGCAAATACGCCGCCGTCCACAAACCCGTCATAAGAGGAAAAGTAGGTCGGCCCCGCGGAAGTACGCATGGCCACGCGGTACGCGTACTCACCGACATCCGTATCTTTGCTGTCCACGGTCCGCATGTTGTGAAAGATCTTGGCTTTCCAGAATCGCTTCGCCGGATCCGGCTGCGAACGGTCGTCCAGATCGAACGCCGTGATGAGCACATCCGGATTAAGGTCGCCGAGCTTCAGGCTCGTTCCCAAGACGGCCGTGCACAGCGCGAGGCGGTGATCGGAGTCGAATTTTGGACCGATGAGATCGTCAATCTCCTTGATCTCACGCCAGAGGCTGCGGCTGAAGACCTCCGCGCCCTGCGTCATGTAGAGGTCCAGGATGTCTCGCGGCCGCATTCCATTTGCCAGGCACAGCGCGATGAGCCCTCCGCTGGAAGTTCCGGCATACATGGCGATCCCCTCGCGCCAACCCGGCATGGCCGTATCGAGGCGCTCCAGGATGACCAGCGGAATGATTCCTCTGATTCCTCCGCCGTCTATCGAAAGGATGCGATACGACGCAGACTTGTTCGTGGCCATGGAGTCGCCTCCCGACGTTGCTCAGTACCGAAACGTCCGTACCCTTTGGACAGCATCCATCCACCATCGGTGCGACGCTCGGCTCGCGCTGCTCGCCGCTGATTGGGAAGCCTGCCGCGTCAGCCCGCACGTACGGGCGTGATCTTGGCCCGGAGCGGGTGCCGCTCGACCCACCGATCGCCCCGTCCGGAGTGAGGATTCTCCGGCGCCCTACCGGCATGAACGCCCATCCGCCGGCCGGCGGTAGGGGAGGCGATCTCGCCCCGTTACCATCTTCCCGCCCCCAGTCAACCATGATCCCAGGCCCTCGGATAACGTGCTTACCTAGGCGTGAGCGTCGCCACTTGTTGGCCTCTGCAGACTGATTACATGCAGAGCTGACTGGCTGCTTCCGTGTACGCACAGGTGGGGCCACCTGGACAAGGCAGGCTCCAGCGAGTAGATCCCGTGCTCTGCGGGAAGAACCATGGGACGACGTATTCGCACGTGAGGGTTCCTTCGTCGCCAACCCCGCAGCTAATGACGAACCGCCGGCCGACGTTCGTATCCGTCGGTAAATCCGCACACGGACGCCTGAGGCTTGCCAGACTCTCGATGCTTTGTCGATCCCAGAAAACGATTGCACCCACACACCCGGACTTTAGTTTGCGGACTATCCGCAAGGTCCTTGATGGGATGAGCTGGTTGACTCCCGATCGCGTCTTTGCACTCGAGGTGCTCGGACTTACATGGATCGCCACTTTTTACCCACACTAAATCACGAATACCCGAATATATTGCTCATCAGCGCACCGCCGCCGCTACTCCCGGTAGCGTTCCACCGCATCGCCAAGAGCTTCCCGCAGCGGTGATAACCAGACCTCATAGTGCCGCCACTGCTCGAGCCCCTCGCGATAGATCGGCTGCCGCACCTGCTCGGAGCTTGCCGTCTGTACGCTCCGGTCCGTCTGATGGAACGTAAGGCATGCGGACTCGAAAGGGAGTTCGCAAAAATCGAGCAATCGTCGGACATTCCCTTCAAGGTCGTTTACTACGTCCTCGTAGTGCACGCGTAATACGCGCCCGGGGAGGACGACGTCCCAATGACGCATGAGCTCGAGATAGGTGCGATAGTAGCGTGCAAGATCCTCCAGTCCGTACGTGAACGCCTGCCCCTGTGCGAACAGTTGCTTGAAATTGCTGAAGCAGCACGCCATCGGTCCCCGCCGTACGTCAATGATCGTGGCGTTGGGTAGCATCAAATGAATGAGCCCGATATGCCGGAAATTATTCGGCATCTTATCGACGAAGCGTGCTCTAGCGCCGGCACGGAACGGGCGAGTTTCATTCAGATATTTCTCGCCTAGTCTCCGGAATTCCGCGGCATTCATGTCCGCAAGAATCAGGGGATAGCGCGAATCCCGCCCCTGCAGTTCCGACACGATGCGCGGCACATCCGCAAGTTCACGCGTACCTTCGACTTGCGAATGCGACGCCAGAATCTGTTCGATGAGCGTGGACCCTGCGCGGGGGAGTCCAACGATGAAAATCGGATCTGCGGCCGACGCGCCACTGTCGTGCCGATTGAAAAAAAACTGGGAGGTACAGACTTCGATCTGAAGACGAGTGTTATTCTCGATCAGCTCGGGCCGATATCGGCTCGAGGCCCGCTTGAGCGCATTGCCGCGGCTGTAGTACTCGAAGGACCGCTCATACTCTTTCCGGTCCTCCAGCGCCTTGCCCAACGCAAAGCACAGGTGGCACCTGTCGTCAGCGGAGGTGGCGGGATCCGACTCTATGGGAATCATCCGCTCGATTTCCTCGTCGGTAAAGCGGTACGTCTTGAGATTCGCCAAACTCCAGTACGCGTCCCCATAGCCCGCGCGAACCGATGCGGCGGCGCGGTACTCCACAACAGCCGCATCGGTGTCGCCCATGGTTTTCAGCAGGTGCGCGATTGACAAGTGTATTTCCGCGGCCTGCGGGGCCCCGGCAAGCAGCTCGCGGTATATCTCGATCGCGCGCTGTACCCGCCCCAGACCGACCTGAGTCACGGCGTAGAGCGCACGATAGCCCCGGTGCTCAGGATCGATGACCAGCAGATTTTTTATTTGCTCCTCTGCTTTAAGATACAGCTGGCGAGTCACCAGCACTTGCGCATAATCGAAGCGGGCGGCGTGATAATCCGGAGAAAGCTCCAGCAGCCCCTCGAGAAGCAGCTGCGCATCGTCGAGTACCTCGCCCGCCATGCCGATGTGCGCGAGCAGACGCATGGCCTCGACATGATGACCATTCTTGATCAGGAACGAACGAATGAGTTCCTCGGAGCGGGCCAGTTCGCCATCGGCGAATAAGACACTCGCCCTGACCACATCTGGAGGCGACTCACGCAGCCGGGCTACCTGTGCTGCAGCTTGCGCCGCCTCCGACATCTGGCCCACCACTCGATACAGCCCCTCCAGCATGCCCCAGCTGACCGGTAATGCCGGACTGATGTGCACAGCGCGCTCGAACGCCCGGATCGCCTCGAGAGCCCGGCGCAAGGCGACGTAACAGAACCCGCGCTCCTGATACAGTCGGCTGAAAAGCGGATGGACCTGTTCCAGCCTAGCAAGCGTCTCCAGAGCCGCAGAGACGTCCCCTGCGCGGCGCTGCGCATGTGCGCACGCATACAAAGCATCCCGATTTTCAGGCACCGTGAGCAGGAGCGTCTTCGCCGCCGTCTGCGCTTGCCTAAATTTCTGCTCCTCGATCAGCCGACGCAGTCGTCTGACCTCGAGCTCGATCGACGAGGGATCAGACATACTCCTGAGCTACGCACCGTTGGGGAGGAAGGGGCCCCTACACTGGTCCATCATACCTCAGAATTCAAAGCGGATCGTGGCACCGATCACCCGGGGACGCAGTGGGGTCTGCGCGACAATGAACTGATCCGTGCTCGTGAACACTGCAGCATTCGAGTTGGCGAGATTCTGTCCATAGGCCGTAAAGGACCACCTGCCTTTTGCCACCCCGATCGAGGCATCGTAGATCGTATAGGCCGGGTCCTGGAATCGGAGGCGTGCCGTGGTTACGGTCACCCCCGGCACGAACGGCGGATTGCCACCTGTTTGCGTAAAGGAATGTCCCTGGTGCATCACCCCGACTTGAATATGGGCGACCGCGCCTTGCAGAGCACCGAACAGCGGAGTCTCTGGGAGCGGGAAATCGTAGCGAAGAAGCAGGTTGAACCGAATCGGCGGAGAATCCGACGTCGGTGCGCCACGCGGACCGAACGGGTTGCCAACCGCAGTACAGCTGCTGGGCCCCGAAGCACAGACCTCCGTTATCGGCTTGCCGTAATTCGCGCTAGCCGGGTTGTTATCGATCAGCGCCGGCGAATTCGTCTGCTCGCTGCTGTTCCAAGAACCCGTCCCGCGCAAGGTCAAACCCCGCCATATCTGCGCGATAAACGATGTCTCCGCACCGTTGACTTGGAAGTTCTGGCCATTTGTGTCGAAAAATACCGTGCCAGTAAGGCCTGGATCGAAGAAGGAGATTTGCACGTTATTCCAGTCTTCACGATAGAACGCTGTGTTCCATTGGAATTCCCTGTCGAACAGCCGCCAATCCGTCTTCCATCCGAATTCGTAGTTGTTCAGCGTATCCGGGTAGTAGCTCTTCGGAATGGCATACTGAGGCACGCCATCCGGGCCGGGACCGTGCAGTGCGCCGGCGCTTTGGTTGAAACCGCCAGGACGATAACCCTGAGAAAATGTGAAATACGTCAGAATATGCTGTTTATGCCCGAATATAGTCGGATCTACGTGCCATGTGACGTTCGCCTGAGCGCGCCACCCGGACTCGGTGTTCCTCAAGTCTAGTATGCTGAGGTTGGTTGAATCCACGGGATTATGGCATCCGCCCAAGGGCGTTCCCGCCTCGAAGCATCCGAACCCGCTGATAGTATTCCCGGCAAGACTGTTAAAAAACACAAAGTGCCTTGCGCCTGCAGTCAACGTCAAATGATGAGTCATGTCGAAGCTGACCGAGGCAAATTCCGCGATCTGTCTAGTCTCGCGCCTCGAGTCCGCATTAAAATCGATTCCCGGCGCCTGCACACCCGGAACCAGCGCAGTGGAACCCGGAAACGTACCGACAACGGACAGACACCCAGTATTCCCCGGCGTTCCCGGCGCACCATTAGAAGTACAAGGCGGGACCGTCTCGTTATAATAGGCAGTTCTCTCCCGTATCACGTCATCCTGCACGTAGACGCCGGCAATACCCCGCAGGCGCCAGCTATGAGGCGTCTCAACACGGAACTCATTTTGCCACTCCTTGTTCTTGAGAGTCTCGAGCACCGGACCCACCGGAGAAAAACATGTTGGTTTCAGAGTTGCGTCGTAGCCGGTACCCGGCCCGAAACACTGATAATAATCGCCATAAACACCCCGCGCATAATTGGTGTAGTCGGCCTCGGTGCCCAAGGTACGGCTCAGGACGCCACCCGTATAAATGAGATTCAGGGCGCCGGCCTTCCCCTTCAGCGTCCACGCGGTATTCGACCATCTGTCTTGATGGTAAGCCGGCGTAAATAGCACGACCTCCAGGGGATTGAGTTTCTGCCCGTCCGGCGCGTTCGGGAACTGGTAGAACACACCTTCGGCATCCAGGTTCTGATACATCTGCGTGACAAGCAGGCTCCAGTCTTCGTTGAACTTGTACAGTGCCTCTACCCTGACACCGTCCGTCGTGACCGGATTGAAGGCATTTCTTGCCAAGCCAGTATTCCGCGCCACAGGACTTCCCGGCGGCACGCAGGCCCCTTCCCCATTGGGAGCGCGAAACGGATTTGGCTGCCCACCGTCCGGGCACCTCGAGCTTAAGGGAACGAAGTAATTGGCATAGTGAATGCCTAGGTCGGTATCGTGACGGGTGAATGTTCCAGGTACGTTATTGATGTATCCACCCTGGCGATCATTGTAAACGACAAACCGCATCGCCATGTGGTTGGGGACGATCGGCAGATTGATGACACCGCTCACCGCATCGTTGGGAGCGCCATGAGCGGTTACACCATAGGTTTCGCTGAAATTGCCTTCCAGTTTGTTCAGCACCGGCTTATTCGTGATGTAGCGAATTGCACCAGCCTCCGCCCCGGAGCCGAACAGCGTGCCTTGCGGTCCTTCCAGAACTTCTATGCGATTCAAGTCGACGGCGTATATGTCCAGGTTCTGCCCCGGCAGTTGAACGGACTGGTTATCGAGATAAACGGCGACATTCGGCCATAGACCCTCGATTCCGCTCGACTGGGTAGCCTGTGATCCGGCGCCTATTCCACGGATGAATATCTCGTTCTGCCCGGGACCATTATCGGCGGAGGTCAGATTCGGCACCATTAGGACGAGATCCTGGAACGACGTGATATGCATCTGCTTCATTGCCCTCCCGGTGAGCACTTGCACCGTTAGGGGTACATCCTGCACATTCTCGCTGCGGCGTGTCGCCGTAACGATCACTTCCCGCAGCCTCGAACCCTTCGAATGCGCGCTGGCGCTGGTATTGCCACCCGGAAGAGCCTCGCTGGCACTTCGAGCTAACGCGGGTTTCACGGCAAGCGCCCCCAAGGATGCACCACCTAGGATAGCGGCTACCGCGCAGGATACTTTGTAGTTCATTATGATCTCCCAAAACAGAGCGAGTGGCCCCCTCGTTCAGTTTCAATCAGCGTGTCGTCTCATGTGTTTCGTTCGAGCCGGACCGCCGCGGCCCGGAGATGTCCCTCAAGACCCTCTACTGCACTTTGTCGAATCGCCGACGGTGCCACCGCCCGTACTCCGTTCGGCTCCAGCCATTGATGCGTGCACACCTTCACGTAGGAACCTACCCACAGCCCGCCCGTGTAGCGCGCCGCTCGCATCGTCGGAAGCGTGTGATTAGTGCCGCAGCACTTGTCCGAGTACACCACGCTGGCTGCTTGACCAATGAACAGCGACCCATAATTGCGCACTTTGCCGGCCGTCGCGTGGGGGTCGCGGGTATGTATTTCCAGGTGCTCAGCGGCGATGTAATCGGAATATTCAATCATCGCGGCCTCGTCGGCGCAGACTACGATTTCGCCTGCATTCCTCCACGCGGCTTCGGCCACATTTGCGGTTGCCAGCGTCTTCAGCTGTGCTTCCACTTGCTGCAGCGTCCGCAGTGCGACTTCGCGACTGGTCGTAATTACACCGACACGGGTGTGCACGTCGTGCTCGGCCTGACCGAGTAGGTCAATGGCGAGGATTTCCGGATCGGCGGTTTCGTCGGCGACGATGAAAATCTCGCTCGGACCTGCCAGCTGATCTATACCGACGTCGCCAAAAACCTGCCTTTTAGCCTCGTTCACATATGCATTTCCGGGTCCCACGATTTTATCTACCGCCGGAATGGTCTGCGTTCCGTAAGCCATTGCCGCGATCGCCTGAGCGCCGCCCACGCGGAAAATTCTATCCGCGCCCGACAGATGGCAGCCGGCCACCATGGCGGAATGGGCGTTGGGTGGAAGACAGGCAATGACTTCGTCACATCCGGCGACTTTGGCGGGCACCAGGCTCATCACGGGAGCGGAAAGAAGGGGGTAACGCCCTCCCGGAACGTAAGCACCAATCCGCTCGATCGGGATGACTCGGTGGCCCAGATGTACGCCGGGAATCTCCACCGTTTCGAGTGGACTTATGGTGGCAAGCTGCGCTTTAGCGAACGCTCTGACGCGGTCAATGGCGAATTCGGTGTCCGCGCGGGTCTGGGGATCGAGCGCCGCGACCGCCGCCCGACATTCCGCAGCGCTATACTCCAAAGGACGACCCTCGTATTTGTCAAATTTGCGCGCATATCCGCGTACGGCCTCGTCACCCTGATCCTTTACCGCCCGCACGATTTCGCTCACCAGGGCTGCGATATCGCTCATCTCCTTTTTCCCCCCGCCTCCGGGAGCTTTGATGTACTCAATTTTTGAGTGAATAGACGTCATGCGAGCCCTTGAAAGTTTCGTGCACCTTGCACACCTATGCATCGTGTATAGCGCATGCGTCCACACGCTCACAAGACATGCACATGACCCCGTCAAGAATACTGTCCTCTTCGAGTTAATATTGACGGTAGAGGCAACTGAACTTCAGTTGAGCCAACGTGGGTGTCGTATGGACTCAGAGGTGGCCGCAGATGCTCGTTCAATGGCTTTGTGGCCGGCAGCGGGCGGTTTCGATGTCCGACACTTGAGCCTGTTTTTATTCGCCGTCCGTCAATGGAACACAGATTACCTTTACCGGCCAGAGTTTCACGCGCAACGCCATGCTCCATGACACTTGCTGCGGAATTGTCTTGATGGCGCGAGCATCGGCCACCTTATTGACCGTGAAGTTCGGACAGCGCCATTTCGTCCGTAAGTCGGACATTAGCGCCGGTGGCAAATGCGAGCTTTGGACTTCGTCCTCGGAAGTGGCGCGACTTGCGCGTGTTCCATCCGCGAAAGCGGCAATAAGATTCACCACACGTCCACGACGACCGACGCGTGCGGTACAAAGCCCCTTGTCCGGCCTCCCCGGTGTACCTGCCCTCCACGCTCGAAGATGCAGGGTAGTGGCTTTCGATGCGTCTTGGGCCGACTAAGCCATGAAATTACCCCGGGTGCGTTTATGGCCCCAGGAAGCGCGCTTTCACTGCGGTATTGTGCACGTTACAATTATTCTTACCACATCTGCCGGATTTCACCCGAGAACACCATGGCGATCATAGGCCGTCACGTGAAGGAACTGCGCGCCCGGCGCAAGCTTTCGGTACGCGAGCTCGCTTCCCGGTCCGGCATATCGCATACGACGATCTCGCTGATCGAGCGGGATATGACCAGCCCTACGATTGACACGCTCGCTGCGATCGTTGATGCCCTGGGTACGACGTTGATGGGATTTTTTCACGACATCACGCCCTTTCTTCCGTTTTCGCCATTTTACTCGCACGATCAACTGGTTGAGATAGGTCGTGAAAGTTCTATTTCCTATCTCATGGTCGGCGGGAGTCACCCTGATCGGCAAATTCTGATGATGTACGAGACCTACGAGATCGGTGCCGATACCGGTGCTGTAGGATTGTCGCACAAGGCGCAGGAGGCCGGTTTCGTACTGAGCGGTGAAATCGAACTTACCGTTGGGACGGAATCTAGGGTGCTGATCAAGGGCGAGGGATATTATTTCGATAGCGTTCTGCCGCATCGATTCCGCAATGTCGGCAGAACAAAGGCGGTGATAATAAGTGCCGTGAGTCCTCCAACGTATTAGGACCGTAGATGGATATCGATCCGGGGCCGGTGCGTGGAAGGTTTAATAACCAGCCGCCTAGGACTGCGTCGCAACGCAATCCTGCGCTGATACACTTTCATAAATTCCAAGGGTAAAGCAAGGGGGGGCCTTGCAGCCTGTTGGATGTCCAATTTCAGTTCATAGAAGCCTGCGGCGCGACACCGAGATCTTCATGCGGATATGAAGCGATTCGCATCGCCAAAGTTGAGGATTCAGCGGTCTGGGATGTACCTGCGGAGATTGAGGACCGGCAACGCGCACCACTAGGCGCTGCAGGCTCTCGGTCAGGACGATAGGGCTTCTGCGCCCTGCCGCTGCCTGACCGCTCTGCAGAACATTCTCTCTCCGGCCGGCCGATGCCGGCCGATTTATACTGTCGCTCGATGGACACATGGACGAGCTGGCGCGTCTGTTTGCTGCCGGATAACGCATGCTCCGCGTTAGAGCCAGTGTCGTCTCCCAAGACCTGAGGCACGAATGATGAAGAGCATTGACTCCAGTCTGCGCGGTCGATCGTCTGAGAGCGCCGGTCAGTCACGCAGCGCGACCGGAAACGGAACCACGAGTGGCACCGTCGGAACGCCCAATGGCACAGCGCGTAGCGGGTTTTCAACGGGCGAAGCGGACCTTCCGATGCTCTCCGCGGTGGATGCTGTTCGTGCTCTCGTGCACGGGGACATCACCGCCGAGAGCTATGCAAGCGCGCTGATCCGTCAGTGCGCAGCTGGAGCGAGTCTCAACGCGTTCATTACGTTACGGCCCGAACACGTGCTCGAAGCCGCTCGGGAATGTGATCGCAAACGTAGCGCCGGAGCCGAGCTCGGCTGTCTGCACGGGCTCCCGATCGCCATCAAGGACAGCGTGAACACGCGTGATTTTCCAACGACTGCGGGAACTGCGGCGTTGCGTCACTTCCAGCCTCGGGAAGACGCTCCATTGGTCCGCAAACTGAGGGATCGCGGCGCAATTGTGCTTGGCAAGAACAATATGCATGAGTTGTCCTGGGGCTATACCAGCACCAATGAGGAGTATGGGGCGGTCCGTAACCCTTACGACCCGTCCCGCATTCCCGGAGGGAGCAGCGGAGGGACGGCAGTCAGCATTGCACACCGCATGGCGGCGCTTGGCGTGGCCGAAGACACTGAAGGCTCCATTCGGGTACCGGCTGCGTTGTGCGGCATCGTTGGGTTCCGCCCGACCACCGGTCGCTATCCGAATGCGGGGACCGCACCGACCACGCCGCTATTCGACCAGCTCGGCCCGCACGCGCGAACGGTTGCGGACGTCGTTTTGTTTGATGCCGCACTGACCGGCAGATCCGCTCAACCGGCGCTGCCGTCGTTGAAAGGCATTCGCCTCGGAGTCATCCGGTCCTATTTCTGGACGGAACTGGATCCCGAGGTTGAGCGCATCACGGAGGCGGCACTCGAGACGGTGCGCAGTGCCGGCGTTGATCTCGTCGAGGGCGATCTGCCGGAACTGCCTCGACTCATGGATGCCATCACGCTGCCGGTCCAGTACCACGACTTCCGACCGGCCATGACGCGCTACCTTGCAGATTATTGCCCCGGTGTCTCATTCGAGCAGCTGATTGCGCAGGCTAGTCCCGACCTTCGACGCATGATGGCGCACTGGTTGACGCCGGACGGCAGAGGCTTCGTACGTCCGGAGCGTTATCGGGAAATCCTCAATGTGCGTTTGCCGGCGGTAAAGACTATGTATCGGACGTACTTCCAACGCAGCGGCGTGTCCGCCATCGTCTTCCCCGCTACTAGCATGCCTGCCCCGACGATCGAAAGGTCACCAGGACGCTTTGACCGCAGCATCGAGATCGGGGGGCGGCGGGTACGACTGGATGAAGCGATCAGCCGCAACATAGGGCCTGCCAGCACTACGGGTCTGCCGAGTCTCGTTCTACCTGCGGGCTTGACGCGCGGAAAGTTACCCGTCGCACTCGAGATCGATGGACCAGTGGGCAGTGACCAAAAACTCCTCTGTTTGGGACTTGCTCTCGAGGCCGAGCTCGGCCGCTTGCCACCGCCTCCAACAGTCTGTGGAGGAATTTCCGGTCGCAATTAGATGAGAGCCTCGATGGCCAATTTTTTTAGCCAAAAGTTCCCTGAGCACCTTGATTCCGAGGTCGGCACACTCGGACAGTATTGCGGCGCCTGCGGGTTTGCTTCCATTCGACGTCGTACGTCGCAGCGACGTTGGTCTACGTCTCGACTCTTTCGTTGACCTAACTTTTGAAATGTCCTCGAGACAGCGGCTGTCCAACTTCGCCGATCGGACTCTCGATCGGGCCCGACAATTTACTTGACTCATCCCGAGAGTATCTCTTGTCCGATAGTCCTGATCCCGCCGGAATGCGGCGGCAACCCTCGACCTACTTTCGGCCATCAGCGAAATTCGTGGACAGCACTGCTGCGCCGGATCCAATGACGCGCTCACGAGGTGACGATGATTGAACAACGCTGCATTGAGTTCATACCAGACCGTGAACGGTATGGCACTCCCAGACGACTGTTCACTATATGGTTCAGCGCAAACCTTCAGGTGACAACACTGGTCGTAGGCACGCTAGGCATCGTTGCGGGCCTGAATTTGCTCTGGACCATCGTCGCTTTGTGCATTGGCAATATCATTGGCACGGTATTCATGGCAGCACATTCGGCCCAGGGCCCTCACCTGGGTATCCCGCAAATGGTTCAGAGTCGAGCCCAATTCGGGGTCGTCGGCGCAGCATTGCCAATGTTAGCCGTAGTATTCACGTATGTGCTTTTTGTGGCCGCCAACGGTATTGTGATGCGCGAGGCGGTGAAGGCCGTGGTGCCAATGACCGACGACCGCGCGCTGATCACCTTTGGCGCCGCTTCCCTGATTATCGCTTTCATCGGATACGAGCTAATTCATCGCCTCGGGGCATTGTTAACGGTGGCATCCGGAGTCCTGTTCCTGGCGGCGGGACTTCGCGTATTGGGCCTGCCAATGCCGGCGAATACATGGACGATGACCGGCACTTTCCAGGTGGCGCCATTTTTGCTCGTGGTATCGCAGTCCGCATCTTATGCCCTGGGGTTCGGGCCATATGTCGCCGATTACTCCAGATATCTGCCGAATGATATCCGCACTCGCGATACATTTATCTTCACCTATTCCGGAAACCTATCCGGCTCGCTGATGATCATGATTCTGGGTGCGCTGATGGCCGCTCTCATGTCTGGCGGCGCTCAATCCATCGCGCTCAATCCAGCAGGCAGCATCGCGGATTTGTTCGGCGGCGGCCGGATCGTTATTTACACGGTCGTTATTCTCGGCGTTCTTTTGGTTAACGTTCTCAACGTATACAGCGCGTTCATGTCTGTCGTCGTCATATTTTCCGGCTGGCGGAAGGTATTGGAAGTAAGCCTGGTGCGCAAATTCATGATCATGCTGACGGTGACGACAATTGCGACGACGATAGCAATTGCAACGCAGTATCGATTCTTCGACTACTTCAGCGATATTCTCATGGCTCAAATCTACGTGCTCGTGCCATGGAGCTCAATCAATCTCACGGATTACTACCTGACTCGCAGAGGCAAATATAGTGTCGCCGATATATTTGATGAACGTGGCATATATGGCCGGATAAATTGGATGACCGTCGGCATTTATGTGTTGGCAATAGTTTTACAGATTCCGTTCATGAGCCTGTCGTTTTACAAAGGCCCTATTGCGCACCTGGTTGGGACGGACTTGTCTTGGATCCCGGGTCTCGTGGTCCCAGGGAGTCTCTATTATTTGTTCATGCGCCGCAGGATGAAGCTTTTGTCAAGAGTTCGCCAACCGACCGGGACGGACCCCGTGGGATGAAGCGAAAGAGTGTACTTTCAGACCTCCTGACATTGCCCCTTTTCAAAATGTCCGGTTTCGGGGCAATCATGGGGCGGTGGCGGCGCCACGGCCGGCGGGTGTGCCGGGAAATGCATGCCCGATGAGCTGTGGCGGGCGCGCACGGCAACGCGCAACCGCAAGCGTGTTCCGGGGATCACGGTGGCCGTCTGGTCGAGCAGCTCGCAGAGGTGGCCGAACGTAAGTAATTCGCCGGCGTCTGGCCTACGCGGCGAGGGTATGTAAAGCTGAGCGCAACGGATTCGCGGCGAAGTGCTGCTTCCATAACCGCGGGGTGAGCTCGGCGACGCGTGCCGCGGGGTGCTGCCCGACCCGCTGCAGCACGTCGACGAAGTAGGTGTAGACGTCGATCTCGTGCAGCCGGCAGGTAGTGATCAAGCTCTGCACGATGCCCACTTGCTTGGCGCCGAGCTCGGTCCAGCAGAAGTTCCAGTTTTTCCTGCCCATCGGCATCACCGGT
>JAJYFU010000127.1 GCA_021790795.1 Pseudomonadota bacterium | reverse complement strand
GACGTTCGCCCGCTCGTGCGTATGAACGTGTCGGTATTGGTCGAGCAGAACGGCAGGCGCGAGCAGGGCTACTGTGGAGCGGGCGGGCGGTATTCGCTCGCGGAGCTGGTCGCGAACGACACGCCGCAGCGCCTGGCGCGCGAGGCGGCGCGTCAGGCGCTGCTCAATCTCGAGGCGGTGCCGGCGCCGGCCGGCACCATGACCGTCGTGCTCGGTCCCGGCTGGCCCGGCATTCTCTTGCACGAGGCGATTGGTCACGGGCTGGAAGGGGATTTCAATCGCAAGGGCACCTCGGCGTTCGCCAACCGTATCGGTGAGCGCGTTGCCGCGCCGGGCTGCACGGTCGTCGACGACGGGACGCTGCCGAATCGACGCGGTTCGCTCAACATCGATGACGAGGGCATACCTACGCAATGCACGACGCTCATCGAGGACGGCATCCTGCGCGGGTACATGCAGGATCGGCTCAACGCACGGCTCATGGGTCAGCGCCCGACAGGCAATGGCCGCCGCGAGTCGTTTGCGCACGTGACCATGCCGCGGATGACCAACACTTACATGCTGCCCGGGCAGTACGATCCCCAGGAGATCATCGGCTCGGTGAAGCGCGGCATTTATGCGGTGAACTTCGGCGGCGGGCAGGTGGATATCACCTCCGGAAAGTTCGTGTTCTCGGCCAGTGAAGCCTACGCCATCGAGAACGGCCGCCTCGGCGCGCCCCTGAAGGGTGCCACGCTCATTGGCAACGGTCCGGACGTGCTCACGCGGGTGACATTGGTGGGCAACGATCTGAAACTCGATGAAGGCGTCGGCACGTGCGGCAAAGAAGGTCAGAGCGTCCCGGTCGGGGTGGGTCAGCCGACCCTGAAAATCGAAAGTCTGACCGTGGGCGGCACGGCGTAGCCGGTCCCGGGGGAGCGCTTCGGCCGTGGATCACGAAGAGTTCCGCCGTTTCGGCCACCAGTTGATCGACTGGATCGCCGATTACCGGCGCGATTGTGCCGAGGCGGGCTTCCCGGTCGTGGCCCGGGTGGAACCCGGAGCGCTGCGCAGCCGCCTGCCGGCCGGCCCGCCGCTCGACCGGCAGCCCATGGAGGAGATCCTCGCGGACCTCTCGAGCCTGGTTCTGCCGGCGTGTACGCATTGGCAGGATCCGCGCTTCTTCGCGTACTTTCCCTCCAACAGCGCGCTTGCGGCCGTGCTCGGCGATTTCGCGAGCACGGGGCTGGCGCAGCTCGGCCTGAACTGGCAGGCGAGCCCGGCGCTGACTGAGCTCGAGGAGGTCGTCTGCGACTGGATGCGCCAGATGATGGGGCTTGCGGCGGGATGGAGCGGCGTCATCCAGGATACCGCTTCGACCGCGACGCTGGTGGCACTGTTGTGCGCGCGCGAGCGTGCGACGGACTACGGTGCCGCGCGCGGGGGCCTGCAGGCGAGCAAGGCGCCGCTGACGGTCTACGTGTCGAGTCAAAGTCACAGCTCGGTCGAGAAAGCGGCGCTGCTGGCCGGGTTCGGTCGTGACAACGTGCGCGTGGTACCGGTGAACGAGCAGTATCAAATGCGCCCGGATGCATTGCGCAGCGCAGTCGAGGAAGACGTGCGTCGGGGTGCGCGTCCCTGCGCGCTCGTCGGCACCGTCGGGTCGACGGCAACCACTGCCGTCGACCCGCTCGCTGATCTGGCCGCCATTGCGCAAAACCATCATCTCTGGCTGCACGTCGACGCCGCCATGGGCGGCTCGGCCATGATCCTGCCGGAATGCCGCCCGCTGTGGCAGGGCGTCGAGGCCGCGGATTCGCTGGTCGTCAATGCGCACAAGTGGCTGGGCGCGTCCTTCGACTGCTCGCTGTACTATGTGCGCGATCCGCAGCATCTGATCCGCGTCATGTCGAGCAGCCCGAGCTACCTGCGCACGGCCGCGGACGAGCAAGTGAAGAATCTTCGCGACTGGGGCATCCCGCTCGGGCGGCGCTTTCGGGCCCTGAAGCTGTGGTTCCTGATCCGCGAGCAGGGCGTGAGCGGACTTGCGACGCGCCTGCGGCGCGATCTGGCCCATGCCCGAGGGTTTGCCGAGCGCATCGATGCGGCGACGCACTGGCGGCGGCTCGCCCCCGCTCCGCTGCAGACCGTCTGCGTGCGTCACGAGCCGCCCGGTCTGACGGGCGACGCGCTTGATCGGCACACCCTGGGCTGGGCCCGCCGCATCAACGAATCCGGACACGCATATCTGACTCCGGCGCTGCTCGACGGCCGGTGGATGGTGCGGGTCTCGTTCGGGGTGGAAGGTACGGAGCGCCGCCACGTCGAGGCGCTGTGGGCGCTGATGCAGACGGCCGTAAAGGCTGGCTGAGGCGCCCCTGTTCGGCGCCCCCCGGGGGGCTAGCCCCGCGGGCTCTGTGCCGTCTAGGCGTTCAAGTCGGGGATCAGCTCGCTCTCGAGCCGGGTGATCTGGTCCTTCAGGACCAGCTTACGCTTCTTCAGGCGCTTCAGTTGCAGCTCATCGATGTGCAGATCGAGCGAGAGCCGGCCGATCACCTCGTCCAGGTCGCGATGCTCGATGCGAAGCTGCCGCAGCTTCTCCAGGTTGCGAAACAGCTCGCGATCGATGTTGTCTTCGGTTTCGGTATCCGTCATGACGCCCCGCGGCAGCAAATCCAGCAGGGAGCGCGCCGTCCCGCGTCCCCGCTACGCTGTCCCGTATCCGCTCGCATCATACGCCCGGGTCTGAGCGGCGGAGCATCATCCCGGCCGGTGTGGTTTGCCGCGTCCCCGCCTGGCGCCCGGTCCTCCGCCGCGGGGCGGCCGGGACGAGTGTGGGTGGCCGCGGCGCGGACCACGCCGGTGGTCCGACTGCATCTGGGGCTGGGCAAGCCCGCCGGCCAGCAGGTCCGGTGAGATTGGCGCGGACGGTATTTTGTGGCCGATATACTGCTCGATGTCCGGCAGTCCGACGGCGTATTCCTCGCAGGCGAAGCTGATGGCATCGCCTTCAGCGCCGGCGCGCGCGGTGCGCCCGATGCGATGAACGTAGTCGGCCGCATCCTGCGGCAGGTCGAAATTGAAGACGTGGCTGACTTCCGGGATGTGCAGCCCGCGCGAGGCGACGTCGGTGGCGATGAGCACCGCGAGATCGCCGTTGTGGAAGTCACGCAGGAAGCGCAGCCGCTTGGCCTGCGGCACGTCGCCCGAGAGCGCCTGGGCGTGAAATGCGTTCGCCCTCAGCACCACTTCGAGGCGCTCGGCCATCCGCTTGGTATTGACGAAGATCATGGTGCGGCGCGCCTCGCTCTGGCGCAGCAGCCCGATCAGCAGCGGGATCTTCTCCTCCATCGAGGGGTAATACATGATCTGCCGGACGCCCTCGACGGTCTTCCTGTCCGGCTCGATGCGGACCAGCTCCGGGTTGTTCATGTGCTCGTAGGCGAGCTCCAGCACGCGATATGACAGGGTTGCCGAAAACAACATCGACTGGCGCCGTTCGGGATGCGGCAGCCGGCGCAGCAGGTAGCGGATGTCGGCGATGAAGCCCAGGTCGAACATCCGGTCCGCCTCGTCGAGCACCAGCGTCTGCACGTGCTTGAGGTCGTAGACGTGCTGCTTGTAGTAGTCGATCAGCCGACCCGGCGTGCCGATCAGCACATCGATGCCTTCCTCGAGCGTGCGGCGCTGCTTCTCGTAGTCGATGCCGCCGTAGACCACGGCCTGCTTCAGGCCGGTGTGCCGGCCGAGGGTTTCGGCATCGTGATGGATCTGCACCGCGAGCTCGCGGGTTGGGGCGAGGATCAGGGCGCGGACCGAAGTGGGGGTGCGTCCGGGGGGCGGTGCGCGCGTGAGAAGGGTATGGTACAGGGCGACCAGGAACGCGGCCGTCTTGCCGGTGCCGGTCTGGGCCTGGCCGGCCACGTCGCGGCCGGTGAGCGCGATCGGCAGGGTCTGAGCTTGTATGGGCGTGCAGCGTGCGAAGCCCGCGTCACGCACGCCGGCGAGGACCGGCGGGGCGATCCCCAGACTCTCGAAGGTCGTGGTGTGGGGAGTGGGTTCGTTCATCGATTCTCCCGCGTGCGCCAAGTCCGCCCGAACCCCGGGGGAGGGCGCCGCTGATGCGTTTGTGGTATCATTTAGCAGTTTAACTCTCCTCATACTACACGAGGCCGCGCCCTTGGCGGGCGAGACGACGCGTTGTGGTCTGGGGTCCGGTGCCGGGACCTTGGCGGGGCGCGCCGCAGCGGGTAAATGGGCGCTCTGCGCGCGCCGATGGCGTGCGCACGCTGAATTCCGCGGTGCTTTCGGGCCGCCGGGCGTCCGGGATCCTGACGCTTGCGGCGCGCGTCGGGGGTGTTGTGCTCAGGCTTGCGAGGCCCTTGCAAAAACATTCTGAAAGGGCTAAAAAGTCCCCAGTGGGCGGACCATCCGGTCCGCGCCTGCCGGCCCAAGAGGGCATTCCAAGCAGGCACCATCCTAATTGAATCAAGCTCGATACCTCATTACTTCACGAGTTAGTGTAACCGTTTGACGGGCATTTCCGGCAGGGGCGTTCTCCAGCCCGCCACCCGGCCTCGATAACCCTTCGCTGATCCCGATATAGAGACTCTGCCTTCGACGGAGGTTGACCCGCGTGAGCAATCCGCACATTGTCCATACCACAGACGCCACATTTACGCAGGACGTCCTGCAGTCCGATAAGCCCGTGCTGCTCGATTTCTGGGCGGAATGGTGTGGTCCATGCAAGATGATCGCCCCGATACTCGACGAGATCGCCGGCGAATACGGCGACCGCGTGACGATCGCCAAGCTCAACATCGACGAGAATCCGCAGACTCCGCCGAGGTACGGCATCCGCGGCATTCCGACGCTGATTCTGTTCAAGAACGGCACGGTCGAGGCCCAGAAGGTCGGCGCCGTGTCCAAATCACAACTGTCGGCATTTCTGGAAAGCAATCTGTGAGAGGCTACCTCGGCAATCAGGGCCGCAACAGGTCCAAGGGCCAGCGTCACGGCAATCGTGAGCGCGATGGCAACCGCGCCAACGGCAACACCGGCGGTCGTCCGGACGAGCTGCTGCACGACGACGGGTTCGAGGCCGACGAATCCGAGATCATCAGCCCGACCGAGCTCGCGCAGTCGCGCAACTCGATGAGTCTGACGGACCTCAAGTCCAAGCCCATCCACGAGCTCGTGAAGGTCGCCGAGTCCATGGGGCTGGAGAATCTCGCCCGCTCGCGCAAGCAGGACATCATCTTCTCGATGCTCAAGGCGCATGCCCGCAACGGCGAGAACATCTACGGTGACGGCGTGCTCGAGATCCTGCAGGACGGCTTCGGCTTTCTGCGCTCGGCCGACGGGTCCTATCTCGCCGGCCCCGACGACATCTACATCAGCCCCAGCCAGATCCGCCGCTTCAATCTGCGCACCGGCGACACGATCTCGGGGTTGATCCGGCCGCCGAAGGACGGCGAGCGCTATTTCGCGCTCCTGAAGGTCGGAGAGATCAATTTCGACTCGCCCGAGAGCTCGCGCAACAAGGTTCTGTTCGAGAACCTGACGCCGCTGCACCCGACCAAACGCTTGAAGCTCGAGCGCGGCAATGGCTCGACGGAGGATCTCACGGCGCGAACCATCGATCTGGTGGCGCCCATCGGCAAGGGCCAGCGCGGCCTGATCGTCTCGCCGCCGAAGGCCGGAAAGACGATGCTGCTGCAGAATATCGCCACTTCGCTCACCGCCAACCACCCGGAGGTGTACCTCATCGTCCTGCTCATCGACGAGCGGCCCGAGGAGGTCACCGAGATGCAGCGCACCGTCAAGGGCGAGGTGGTCTCGAGCACCTTCGACGAGCCGGCGGCGCGCCACGTTCAGGTCGCCGAGATGGTCATCGAGAAGGCCAAGCGCCTGGTCGAGCACAAGAAGGACGTGGTCATCCTGCTCGACTCCATCACTCGTCTCGCGCGCGCCTACAACACCGTGGTGCCGTCTTCCGGCAAGGTGCTGACCGGCGGCGTCGATGCGAACGCGCTGCAGCGCCCGAAGCGCTTCTTCGGCGCGGCGCGCAACATCGAGGAGGGCGGAAGCCTGACCATCCTCGCCACCGCGCTGATCGACACCGGCTCGAAGATGGACGACGTCATCTACGAGGAATTCAAGGGTACCGGCAACAGCGAGATCCACCTGGACCGGCGCATCGCCGAGAAGCGGGTATTCCCGTCGGTGAACATCAACCGCTCGGGCACGCGCAAGGAGGAGCTCATCACCGATTCGGGTGAGCTCGCCAAGATGTGGATCCTGCGCAAGCTGCTGCACCCGATGGATGAGCTCGCGGCGATCGAGTTCCTGCTCGACAAGCTCAAGGACACCAAGTCGAACAGCGAGTTCTTCGAATCGATGAAACGCTGACACGCTGTGGG
>JAJYFU010000038.1 GCA_021790795.1 Pseudomonadota bacterium | reverse complement strand
CATTGTCGCGAAGGAGGGCATCCTTCCTGATCTCGACACGGCCTTTTCAACACACCTGCGAATCCAGACGGCGGAAGGGTTCTTTCACCGCGACGTCTTCCGCGACGCCTGTCAGCGTCCCTGTCGTGTCACCCGGCCCGATTCACTCGACACCGCCACCGTGGGAAGACTCGCCGTCAACCCATGGGGCCGGGACCAGAAACTCGCGGCGCTGACTGCATGGCAGGCGATGCGCCATTGGCCGTAGTCGATCCTCAGCGGTTGGAATCTGCGCCCGACCTGCTGGCCGGTCAGACTGCGCCGCCGCTCCGCGGCGACGCCGACAAGAGCGACAAAGGCAGCGGGAATTCGAAGGAGATGAGGGGGCTGGGCCGAACGTCCCGGGGGTCACGCGGCCATCCCAAAGCCGCGTCCGTCCCCAGAATCAGGCGGTTCCTGACCACCGTTCACACCCGTCACTGCGAAAGTGCCCCGTTCCACCCCCGCAGACCCTCCCGCACAGCCTCCACCGGGCTCCGAAAACCTCAGGCCAGCGCTCTCACGGCCCCATCCGCTGGACTCACGTCATCCCCACGGACGACTTTGACGTTCCCTTGATAATATGTAGGTTACCTTGGTAGTTTAGCTTCATATCTGCTACCATGACGCATGGTTTCGCAGTCGAGCACCTCGGCCCAAGGGCGTGTCGCGGCCCTGGCGGCGGACCTGCGCATGCTGAGCGGCAAGCTGGCGCGGCGACTGCGCGAGGAGGGAAATCTCGGCGATTTCACTTGGACACAGATGAAGGTGGTGAGCCGCTTGGAGCGCGACGGCGCCGCGACGGTGACCGCGCTTGCGCAGGCCGAGGGTATCCGCCCGCAGTCCATGGGCGCGACCGTGGCCGCATTGAAGGCGGCCAACCTCATCAGCGGCACCGCCGACCCGCAAGACGGGCGGCAAACCATTCTGTCTCTGACGGCGGCCTGCCGAGAGTCGATCCGGGCGGCCCGGGCGGCCCGTGAGGACTGGCTGATGCACGCCATCCGCACCCGCCTCGCGCCACAGGAGCATGAACAGCTTGCCGCCGCCATCGAGCTTCTCGAGCGCCTGATCGGCGCCTAGCCCCGCACCGCCCCCGCAATCGCGACCTCGGGAATCGCGCTCACACCGAGCCTCGGCCTTGCGCACCATGGATTCCATGCCCAACTCATCGCGCTACAAGTGGGTGGCGCTGTCCAACACCACCATCGCGGTCCTGCTCGCGACCATCGACTCCTCGATCATGCTGATCGCGATGCCGCAGATCTTCCATGGCATCGGTCTCAACCCGCTCGAGCCGGGCAACACGCTGTATCTGTTGTGGATGATTCTGGGCTATCAGGTGGTGACCAGCGTGCTCGTCGTGAGCCTGGGGCGCCTCGGGGATATGTTCGGGCGGGTGAGGATGTACAACCTGGGGTTCATCCTCTACACCGTGGCCTCGCTGGCGCTGACAGTGGATCCTTACACCGGACAGGCGGGGGCGCAGTGGCTCGTGATCGGCCGCATCCTCCAGGGGATCGGGGCCGCCTTCCTGGTGGCGAACTCGGGAGCCATTCTGACGGATGCGTTCCCGCCCGATCAGCGCGGTCTCGCCCTGGGGATCAACAACGTCGCCGGCATCAGCGGCAGTTTTCTCGGCCTCGTTCTCGGCGGCGCGCTCGCCGCGATCGATTGGCGGCTCATCTTCCTGATATCGGTGCCGTTCGGGCTCTTTGGAACCGTCTGGTCATACCTGAAACTGCGCGAGATCGGGCACCGCGAGCCCACCCCGATCGACTGGGGAGGCAATATCAGCTTCGCGGCCGGGCTCACGCTCATCATGATCGGCATCACCTGCGGCATTCAGCCGGCGAACGGCCACGCCATGGGCTGGTCGAGCCCGCGGGTGCTCTCGCTGCTGGCGGCCGGCGCGGTGTCGATGGCGGCTTTCGCCATCATTGAATCTCGCGCCGCTGCGCCCATGTTCCGGCTGCCCCTCTTCAGAATCCGGGCATTCACCTTCGGAACACTGTCCACGTTCCTCTCGGCCATCGGCCGCGGCGGACTGATGTTCATGCTCATCATCTGGCTGCAGGGCGTGTGGCTGCCGCTGCACGGTTACAGCTTTGCGGAAACGCCGCTCTGGGCGGGAATCTCCATGCTTCCGCTCAGCCTGGGATTTCTGATCGCGGGTCCCATCTCGGGGGTCCTATCCGATCGCCTCGGCGCGCGCTACTTCGCCACCGGAGGAATGATCGGAGCCGCCGTGAGCCTCATACTTCTGATGCTGCTGCCGATCGACTTCAACTACGGGCAATTCGCCGCGATCCTGCTGCTGTGCGGGGTGTCCATGGGCGCCTTCGCGGCGCCGAATCGGGCAGCCGTCATGAACAGTCTGCCCGCGCGCGACCGCGGTGTTGGGGGCGGCATGAATGCCACCTTTCAGAACTCCGCCCAGGTGCTCTCGATCGGGGTCTTCTTCTCGCTCATGATCGCCGGTCTTGCGACAACCCTCTCGGGGACGCTGATACAGGGCTTGATGCGGCACGGGGTCTCCGCGGCGGTCGCCCGCCATATCGGCTCGCTGCCGCCGGTCTCCGTGTTGTTCGCCGCATTCCTCGGCTACAACCCCATCCGCACCTTGCTCGGCCCCGGCGTTCTGGCGCACCTCTCGGCCGCCAACCGGGCGGCGCTGACCGGCCGCGCCTTCTTCCCGGAGCTGATTGCCACACCGTTTCGCGAGGGCCTCACCGCCGCGTTCTCCTTCGCAACGGCAATGTGCCTGATCGCGGCCGCGGCATCCTGGTCGCGCGGCTCGCGATACGTGCACGAGGACGACCTCGATCGCGGTCCGACGAGCAAACCGAATCCGCAGCGCCCGCGCCCCGAAGCGCCGCCCGGCCGAGCCGCGCTCGTCTCACTCGACACCGACGCTCACGATTCCGGCCGCCCGCACCGCGAGGAGACCCAACATGATCGATCGAACCGGAACGCTTGAACTCGCCGCAGGTACCCGGGAGGTTCTCATCGCCCATCCACAGGGCGAGGGGCCGTTTCCGCTCGCCGGTCAGATCATGAACGCGCTCGGCATGCGCGATTCGGGCGCCTACGGGAACTTGATCCTGCCACCGGCCGGGCCCGGCCCGGCGCCGGCGCCGACTTCCGGCACCACGATGCGCGATGCGGCTTCGCGGCGCATCTCCCGCGCCTCGTCGATCGCCTGCTCGATCGCCTCGCGCACCCCCTCGGAGAATTGCCCCAGGGCCTCGGACAGCGTCGTGCCCGGGAGCTCGAACGACAACGGCAGAACGCCGGCCGGCGTCAGCAGCTGCGTCTGACCGGAGAACAGCACCGGACGCGAGGGATCCGGCTCGCCCGTCCGGGTGACCGGCGTCAGACGCCGGATCGTGCCGGCGCGCCGGTCCGTGAAGAGCTCTTCGCGGTACAGGTTGGCCGAATCGAGCTCGACCTCTGGAACCTCATTCGTCTCGGCCATCGTCGCCCTCTCCTGGGAATCGGGTAGATAACCATTCTAGCAGTCCGACGACGAAGGGGCGGTCGGCCTCCAGGAGATCGGCCTCGGCGAGCTGGCCGGGCTCGACCCACCTCAGCGCCTGACCCTCGAGACCGCGGGGCTCGCCCTGGTATCGGTCGACCACCCACAGCGACAGCTCCACCGTACGCTCGGGATAGGCGTGCGTGAGGCGCATCATGTGCCGGCTCTCGATCGGCTCCACCCCGAGCTCCTCGCGCAGCTCGCGCGCGAGCGCCTCGAGCTCGCCCTCGCCCGGCTCCCGCTTGCCGCCGGGGAACTCCCAGCGACCCGCCAGGGGCTTGCCGGGCGCGCGCTCGGCGATCAGGACCCGGCCGTCCGCGCCGATCAGCGCCGCGGCGACCACCTGAACGGCACGCACGGCGCCCTCAGCCGACGTTCGACAGCGTGCCGTGGCAGTGCTTGTATTTCTTTCCCGAGCCGCAGGGACACGGCTCATTGCGCCCGACCTTGCGCTCCGCGCGCACGAACGGCGTGTGCGATTCCAGCGGCAGCGCACCCTCGGACAAGGCGCCCATCTGTCCCGCGGCAACCTCCTCGCCGCCCGCGAACACCGACGCCTCGGCGTGCTGGGCCTGCAGCGCGCGCATCAGCCGGGCGCGGCGCTCCTCCTCCTCGCGGTCGACCTCTTCCTGGGTCCGCACCTCGATCTTCATCAGGGTCGACACGGTCTCGAACTTCACCTGATCGAGCATGGCGCTGAACATCCCGAACGCCTCGCGCTTGTACTCGGTGCGGTAGTCCTGCTGGGCGTAGCCGCGCAGGTGAATGCCCTGGCGCAGATAGTCCATCGCCGCCAGGTGGTCGCGCCAGTGCATGTCGAGGGTACGCAGCATGACGTCCTTCTCGATGTGGTGCATCAGCTCGACATCGAGCCGTTCGGCCTTGGCGTTGTAGGCGTCGTCCACGGTACGCGCCAGACGCTCGCGCAGCCCCGCCTCTTCCAGCTCCGGCTCGGCCGCGAGCCACGCCTTCGGATCCACCACCACGCCGAAGTCGCGCTGGATCGCCTGCGCGAGCCCTTCCAGGTCCCAATCGCTGGACATGGCGTGGTGCGGCAGGAACTGATCGATCAGCGTGCCGATCGCCTCGGCGAGGATGCCGTGGATGGCCGCCGACACGTCATCGGTCGCCATGATCTCGGTGCGCTGTTGATAGACGACCTTGCGCTGGTCGTTGGCCACGTCGTCGAACAGCAGCAGCTGCTTGCGGATGTCGAAGTTGTGCGCTTCGACCTTGCGCTGCGCCTTCTCGATCTGCTTGCTCAGCATCCCGCTCTCGATGACCTCTCCCTCGCGCATGCCCGCCATCTTCAGCAGCCGCTGCGTGCGCGTCGGATCGCCGAAGATGCGCATCAGGTTGTCTTCCATGGACAGATAGAACCGGCTCGAGCCCGGATCACCCTGGCGCCCGGAGCGGCCGCGCAGCTGATTGTCGATGCGGCGGGACTCGTGACGCTCGGTGCCGATGATGTGCAGACCGCCCGCGGCCAGGGTCTGGTCGTGGCGCATCTGCCATTCGGCGCGCACCGCCTCGCGCCCGGCCTGGTCGTGCGGATCGAGCGCGGCGAGCTCCGCCTCGAGGTTGCCGCCGAGCACGATGTCGGTGCCGCGGCCGGCCATGTTGGTGGCGATCGTGACCGCCCCGGGGCGGCCGGCCTGCGCCACGACGTGCGCCTCGCGCTCGTGCTGCTTGGCGTTGAGCACCTGGTGGGGAACGTCATCCTTCTGCAGCAGCCCCGAGAGGTATTCCGAGGTCTCGATCGAGGTGGTACCGACCAGCGCCGGCTGACCGCGCTGCACGCAGTCGCGGATGTCCTCGATGATCGCCTTGAACTTGTCGGTCTGCGTCAGATAGACCAGATCGGATGCGTCCTTGCGGACCATCGGCTTGTGGGTCGGGATGACCACCACCTCCAGCCCGTAGATCTGCAGGAACTCCGGCGCCTCGGTATCGGCCGTGCCGGTCATGCCCGAGAGCTTCTTGTACAGGCGGAAGTAGTTCTGGAACGTGATCGAGGCGACCGTCTGGTTCTCCTCGCGCACCTGCACGCCTTCCTTGGCCTCCACCGCCTGGTGCAGGCCGTCGGCCCAGCGCCGGCCGGGCATGGTGCGACCGGTGAACTCATCGACGATGATCACCTCGCCGCCGCGCACGATGTACTCCACGTCGCGCCGGTACAGCGCCTGGGCGCGCAGCGCGGCGTTCAAGTGGTGCATCAGGCGGATGTTGGTCGCGTCGTAGAGGCTTTCGCCCTCCTTCAGCAGGCCGCTTTGCAGCATCAGCTGCTCGACGTGCTCGTGCCCCTCCTCCGTCAGGTGCACCTGCTTGTCCTTCTCCTCCACCGAGAAGTCGCCGGGACCGTCCTCGACCTCCTGGCGCGTCAGACGCGGCACCAGCTCGTTGATGCGCGCGTACAGCTCGGTGCTCTCCTCGGCGGGGCCCGAGATGATCAGCGGCGTGCGCGCCTCGTCGATCAGGATCGAATCGACCTCGTCGACGATGGCGTACGCGAGAGCGCGCTGCACGCGCTCCTCGAGACTGAAGGCCAGATTGTCGCGCAGATAGTCGAAGCCGAACTCGTTGTTGGTGCCGTAGGTGATGTCGCAGGCGTAGGCGGCGCGCTTCTCCTCGGGCGTCTGGGAGTTCTTGATCACCCCGACGGTCAGGCCCAGGAACCGGAAGACCGGAGCCATCCAGTCCGCGTCGCGCTGCGCCAGGTATTCGTTGACGGTGACGACGTGCACGCCCTCGCCGGGCAGGGCATTCAGGTAGGCCGGCAGGGTCGCCACCAGCGTCTTGCCCTCGCCGGTGCGCATCTCGGCGATCCGTCCCTCGTGCAACGCGATGCCGCCGATCAGCTGGACGTCGAAATGGCGCATCTTGAGCGTGCGCGACGCCGCTTCGCGCACCACGGCGAACGCCTCCGGCAGCAGCGCGTTCAGCGTGGCGCCATCGCGCAGCCGGGTGCGGAATTCCTCGGTCTTGGCCTGGAGCTGCTCGTCGCTGAGAGCCTGCACCGCCGCCTCGAACCCCTTGGCGGCGCGCACGTAGCGCGTATAGCCGCGCAGAAGCCGATCATTGCGGCTGCCGAAGACTCGTTTCAGGGTATTGAGCAAGTTCAGGATCCTGCTTCGCCATTCATGGTTCGCGCATCAAGACGCGCGACGGAGCCGCGTATTGTACGCACACGACCCGATCAATCCTAATGGGTGGCCATGCCTCGAAAGTCAAGCGGCCGCGTGGGGGAAATAGCCCGGCGGCGGCCGCGCCCGGGGGCGCGCCGCCCGCGACCCTACCCGCCCTTGATCACTTGCGCCACGGTCAGGGCATGCTGGCCGATGAATGCGCTCGGGTTGATCGCGCGGCCGTATCTGAGCACCTCGAAGTGCACGTGTGGCCCGGTCGAGTAGCCTGTCGAACCCACCAGCGCGATCACCTCGCCGCGCTGCACGGTGTCTCCGACGTGCACGAGGACCCGCTGCGCGTGAGCGTACAGCGTGGAGAAACCGTCTCCGTCCTTGATTTGCACTATATTGCCGAACCCGTCCTCGGGGCCGGCCGAGACGACCACGCCCGCGGCCACCGCATGAATGGGCGTGCCGCGGGGCGCGGCGAAATCGATGCCCTCGTGGAATTCCGGCGCCCCCGTGAAGGGGTCCAGACGCCAGCCGAAAGGCGAGGAGATCCAACCGACCCGCACGGGACGGCCCTCGGGATGGATCGCGTGATGGAGCTTGCGCGAGAGAATGACGTTCTCCAGCGCCGCGAGCTGCGACCTGCGCAGGTTGATCCGATCCTGCAGCCTGCCGAGCAGCATCGCGATGCTCGGCATGCCGGGCTGCGCGCCCGGAGCATCGGTGTCCGGGCCCCCGAGCGCCGGCGTGCGGCGGAAGTCGAACGTCCGTGGGCTCAGGCCGGCCATGGCCGTGAGACGCTGGCCCAGCGCGTCGAGCCGGAGCATGTCCGCCTGCAAGCCGCCCACCTGAATGGCCAGGGCTCGGGCGCGCGCCTGCATCCGCGCACGGATACCGTCGAGTTGCTCGCGCTGCGCGACCAGGATATTCATCCAGTGCCTGCTGCGCGCCAGCGCCGTATCCGTGCCGCGGCCGAAGGAAAGCCCCAGGGCGAACGCCCCGCCGGTGATCGCGAGCACCAGGGTGAGCAGCGCGCCGGCAAGCAGCGGATGACGCAGATTCAGGTTGAGCAGGCGGGAGTGGCCGTCCCGGCCGACGACCGCGACGCTCAGGGCCGGCCGGCCCGAGGTCAACGTCAGGCCCCGCAGGGGCGCCAGGCGGGCCAGCCACGCGCTCGCGCCCGCCCGGGGCGGACGCGTCGCTTCGAAGTCCTCGCCCCGCTCGCTCATCGCCATTGACCCCTTGACCCGGATGTCACGTGTAGACTCGCCCTTTGTCCGGGTCTTCTGCGTGACCGGGTGGGACTATGCCGAAATTCACCAGAGGGCACAAGCGAAGCGCGCCCGCTCTCACGAAGTCATCGGCGCCGCGCGCGATCGGCGATCTTCTGGCGCGCAAGACACCGGCGCTGTCGCAGATCGACGACCAGCGGGCGCGTCAAACATTCTGGCGGAGTTGGTTGGCGTCTCATCTGCCCGACACCCTCGCCGCGCATCTCACCGGCGCGGTCGAGCGCGACGGCGCCCTGACGTTGTTTGTCGATTCGAGCGCCTGGGCCGCGCGGCTGCGCTATGCGCTGCGCGATCTGGAGCCCGGGATCCGGGCCGCGCGCGCGGGCGTCGTCAGCGTGGCGGTGCGCGTGTTGCCGCGGGCCTGATCTCAGGCGCCCAGCACCGGCGCCTGCACGTAGGAGACGGGCGCCTCGTCGTACGAGTCGAATGCGACCTCTTCCCACGATGCCGTGTCCGCGATCAGCGCGCGCAGCAGCTTGTTATTGAGCTCGTGGCCGGACTTGTAGCCGCTGAACTCGCCGATCAGCCCGTGACCGAGCAGATACAGATCGCCGATCGCGTCGAGGATCTTGTGCTTGACGAACTCGTCTTCGTAACGCAGGCCGTCCTCGTTCAGCACGCGGAAATCGTCGAGCACGATGGCGTTGTCGAGATTGCCGCCCAGGGCGAGATTGCGCCGGCGCAGCGACTCGAGGTCGCGCAGGAACCCGAAGGTACGCGCGCGGCTGACTTCCTTCAGGAACGAGGTGGTCGAGAAATCCATCGAAGCGCGCTGCGCGCGCCGCTTGAACAGCGGATGGTTGAACTCGATCTCGAAATTGACCTTGAAGCCGTCGAACGGGGTGAACTCCGCCCACTTGTCGCCGTCGGTGACCCGCAGGCTCTTCTTGATGCGGATGAAGCGCTTCGGCGCCGCCAGCTCCTCGATGCCCGCCGATTGCAGCAGAAACACGAACGGGCCGGCGCTGCCGTCCATGATCGGCACCTCCGGCGCCGAGAGATCCACCACCGCATTGTCGATCCCGAGCCCGGCGAACGCCGAGAGCAGATGCTCGACCGTCGAGACACGCGCCTCGCCCTTGCACAGGGTCGTGCCGAGCATCGTGTCGCTGACGTTCTCGGCGTGGGCGCGCACCTCCGCGGGCGTCGACAGATCCGTCCTGCGGAAGACGACGCCGGAGTCGGCGGGCGCCGGCCGTAGAGTCATCAGCACTTTCTTGCCGGTATGCAGACCCACGCC
This sequence comes from Pseudomonadota bacterium, assembly GCA_021790795.1. Taxonomy (GTDB): domain Bacteria; phylum Pseudomonadota; class Gammaproteobacteria; order Steroidobacterales; family Steroidobacteraceae; genus 13-2-20CM-66-19. The sequence continues at coordinate 13,467 of JAJYFU010000038.1, read as the reverse complement.
GGTTGCGCGAATCGCATTCTTCAGGGTTCGTTGTCCAACCATGTCTCGTTTTTCTGCAAGTCGCACGCGCCGCCAGCCGTAGCGGGGATGGCCCGCTACCGTACCATAGCCGCTCCTTTTACTCCATGTCGCCAAGCCGCGCCACGCACCAGGTCACAGGGCGGCCGAGCCCGCCCCGGCGCCGTCCCAATACGCGGCTCAGTCCGCCTGCCGGCGCAGGAACGCCGGAATGTCCAGCAGGTCGTCCGGCGGGATGTCCTGGCGCAGTCCGTCGCCCACGGCCCTCTGGCGCTGCACCGTCGGCCGGTCGAGCTGGGCGTAGTCGCTGCTCGAGGGCGCATTGCGGCGCACCACACGCATCGGCGGCTCGGCGCGCGCATCGCGCCCGGGGGCCGCTTCACGCTCGCGGCCGGCGCCGATCGTGGGCCGGGCGGCGTTCGGGACCGCCGGGCGGCCGAGTCCGGTCGCCACCACCGTCACGCGCACCAGGTTGGACATGTCCGGATCGATCACCGTGCCGACCACGACCGTGGCGTCCTCCGAAGCGAACTCCTTGACGATCTGACCGACCTCCTGGAACTCGCCGATCGACAGGTCCATGCCCGCGGTGACGTTGACCAGGATGCCGTGCGCCCCGGCGAGATTGATCTCCTCCAGCAGCGGCGAGGAGACCGCGGCCTCGGCGGCGGAGCGCGCTCGGCCCTCGCCGCTCGCCGTGCCGGTGCCCATCATGGCCATGCCGGTCTCGGACATCACGGTCCGCACATCGGCGAAATCCACGTTGATCAGGCCCGGCCGGGTGATCAGCTCGGCGATGCCCTGCACCGCGCCCTGCAACACCTGATTGGCCGACTTGAACGCGTCGAGGAGCGTCGTCTGCGCCCCGAGCACGGTGAGCAGCTTCTGGTTGGGAATGGTGATGAGGGAATCGCAGTACTTGGCAAGCTCGGCGATGCCGTGATCGGCGACGTGCGAGCGCTTTCCGCCCTCCATCTCGAAGGGCTTGGTCACCACGGCGACAGTGAGAATCCCCATCTCCTTGGCGACCTGGGCCACCACCGGCGCGCCGCCGGTGCCGGTGCCACCGCCCATGCCGGCGGTGATGAACAGCATGTCGCAACCCTTGATCAGCTCGACGATGCGGTCGCGATCCTCCATCGCGGCCTGCCGGCCGACCTCGGGATCCGCGCCCGCGCCGAGACCCTTGGTTATGTTGCTGCCGATCTGCAGCGCGGTTTTGACCTTCGCGTGCTTCAGCGCCTGCGCGTCGGTGTTGACACACATGAACTCCACGCCCTCGATTCCGGTCGTCAGCATGTGCGCGACGGCGTTGCCGCCCCCGCCGCCGACACCGATGACCTTTATCACGGCGCTCTGATTGTAGGCATCCATAAGTTCAAACATTGCGCGATCCTCGATGTTGAGCAATTCGGATTGAATGAGTCACGATTAGAAATTCCCCTGAAACCACGCCCGCATGCGGTTGATCGTCGTCTTGGCGTTGCCGCCGAGCGAGCGCGTCCGCCGCGCGGGCAGAAGATTGTCCCGGGCATACAGCAGCAGCCCCACGCCGGTGGCATAGATGGGGTTGCGCACCACGTCGACGAGCCCCTGGACCTGCTGCGGCAGCCCCAGCCGCACCGGCAGATGAAACACTTCCTCGGCGAGCTCGATGGCGCCCTCCATGCGGGCGCTGCCGCCGGTGAGCACCACGCCGGCGACCACCAGCTCCTCGAAGCCGCTCCTGCGCAGCTCGTCGCGCACCAGGGCGAACAGCTCCTCGTAGCGCGGCTCGACGACCTCGGCGAGCGTCTGGCGGGCGAGGCGGCGCGCCGGACGGTCGCCGACGCTCGGCACCTCTATGGTCTCGTCGGGGTTGGCGAGCTGCGAGAGCGCGCACGCGTAGCGGATCTTGATGTCCTCGGCATGCTGCGTCGGGGTGCGCATCGACACCGCGATGTCGTTGGTGACCTGGTCGCCGGCGATCGGAATCACCGCCGTGTGGCGGATCGCCCCCTGGGCGAACACCGCGATGTCGGTGGTGCCGCCGCCGATGTCGACCATGCACACGCCGAGATCCTTCTCGTCGTCGGTGAGGACCGCGAAGCTCGAGGCGAGCTGCTCCAGCACCACGTCCTCGACCTCGAGTCCGCAGCGCTTGATGCATTTCTCGATGTTCTGCGCGGCGCTTTCCGCGCCGGTGACGATGTGCACCTTCGCCTCCAGGCGCACGCCGGACATGCCGATCGGGTCGCGGATCCCCTCCTGCCCGTCGACCACGAACTCCTGCGGCAGCACGTGCAGGATCTTCTGGTCGGCCGGAATGGCCAGGGCGCGGGCCGCGTCGATCACGTGCTCGACGTCCCCCGGAGTGACCTCGCGGTCGCGGATCGCCACCACGCCGTGCGAGTTCAGGCTGCGCACGTGGCTGCCGGCGATACCGGCGAACACCGCGTGGATCTCGCAGCCGGCCATCAGCTCGGCTTCCTCGACGGCGCGCTGAATGGACTGCACGGTCGACTCGATGTTGACCACCACGCCCTTCTTCAACCCGCGCGAGGGTTGCGAGCCGACACCCAGCACCTCGATGGCGCCATTGGGCCCGACCTCGCCGACCAGGGTGAGAACCTTCGAAGTACCGATGTCGAGGCCGACAATCAGGTCGCGGTCGGATCGCTTTCGCATCGCGGCCTCCTATACCGCCGGCGCACTGTGGCGCCAGCCAATGGCAAAACCGTTCATGTAACGCATATCGACGTATGAGATCGCCGGCGCGCGCCGCTTGACGATCGCCAGCGCCACGTCGACGAATTTGTCGAATCGCGGAGCCAGGTCGGACCGCCCCAACCTGACGCGGATTCCGTCGTTCAGGGTGAACTTCCACGTACCCCGCGCGCTGAGCGCCAGCGAGACGATCGCAAAGCCGGTCGGCGCGAGCTGACCGCGCATGCCGCGGTAGCGGCGCATCACTGTGCGGGACGTGCCGGGAGGCCCCGACAGACGGACCAGCGCCGCCGGCGGATCGCTCAGGCCGGTCACGAACACCTTGCCGTCGCGGTTGACCAGGCCATCGCCGTTCCAACAGGCTGCCGCGACCTGCTCGCTGATCCGCACCGCGAGCGCGTCGGGCCACATGCGCCGCACGCTCACCGTCGCGACCCAAGGAAGCGCCGCGACGACCGCGCGTACCCGGCTCAGCTTCACGGTCAACAGCCCCGAGCCGAGCGCGACCCCGGCGACGGCCCGCTCGACCGCCAGCGGCGACACGTGGCGGAATACGCCCGTCACCCGTACCGCCCGGATCGGGCGATCGAGCGCCCACAACACGCCGAGGAACGCCACGGCCACGGCCGCGGCGCGCAGCAGCCGGCGCAGAAGGCGCCGCGGCCGGGCCGGGCCGGCCGCCTGTACGCGTCGATTGCCGCCACGCTGTCTCATGATCGGGCCGCACCCTCGGCTGCGCCGGCCGCGCGGCGCGTGAAGCTCGTCTCGAGCACGCGCCAGACGAGCTCGTCGAAATCCATGCCGACCGCGCGGGCGGCCTTCGGCACGAGCGAATGGCCGGTCATGCCCGGCACGGTGTTGATCTCGAGCAGCAGCGGCCGGCCCGAGGCGTCGGCCCTGAAATCCGCCCGTCCCCAGCCCTCGGCGCCCGCCGCCGCGAAGGCCGCGCGCGCGAGGCTGGCCAGATGCCGCTCGGCCGGCTCGGACAGGCCCGAGGGACACAGGTAACGCGTGTCCTCGCGCACATACTTCGCCTCGTAATCGTAGAAGTTGCGCGGCGTCTCGATCCGGATCGACGGCAGCGCCTCGCCCTGCAGCAGCGCCACGGTGTACTCCGCGCCGCTCACCCACGACTCGGCGAAGACGCAGCGCTCGACGGCGCGCGCGGCGGCGTAGGCGGCCGGCAGATCCTCGGCGCGCTCGACCTTGGTCATGCCGACGCTCGATCCCTGGCTGCAGGGCTTGACGATCATCGGGAGGCGCAGGCGCTCGAGCGCGAGCTCGAAATCCTCGGGACCCTTGAGCTCGAGCGCCGGCGGCGTGGGCACCCCGCACGCGTGGGCCAGGCGCTTGGTGCGCAGCTTGTCCATGGTGATCGCCGAGCCCATGACTCCCGAGCCGGTGTACGGCACGCCCAGATACTCCAGCGCCCCCTGCACCGTTCCGTCCTCGCCGCCCGGCCCGTGCAGGGCGATCCACACCCGGTCGAACTTCCCGCCGGCGAGCTCCAGCAGCGAGCGCTCGCGCGGATCGAACATCTCGCCGTCCACGCCGCGGCGCCGCAGCGCGGCCAGCACCGCCGCGCCGGACAGAAGCGAAATCTCCCGCTCGCTGGAGTCACCCCCGGCGAGCACCGCGACGCGGCCGAATTCGCCGCTCGATGCGGCGCGGCGCAGCCAGGCCGGGTCGTAATTCAACCGCATCAGCCTGCCTCCCCCACGATGCGCACCTCCGGCAGGAGCGTCAGGCCGTGCGCACGCTCGACGGTTTCCTGCACGCGCCGGATCAGGGATTCGATGTCGTTGGCGCTCGCCGCGCCGTGGTTGATGATGAAGTTGGCGTGCTTGCTCGAGACCGAGGCGCCTCCGACCGCCACGCCCTTCAGGCCGCTCGCCTCGATCAGGCGCGCCGCGTGGTCGCCCGGCGGATTGGTGAACACCGAGCCGCAGCTCCACTCGCCGATCGGTTGGGTTGCGCGGCGCCGCTCGAGCAGCTCCCGCACCGCCGCCTCGCTCGCCGCCGGCCCCTTCTCGAAGCGCAGCGTGGCGGCGAGGAACCATTCGTCGGGCGCCGGCGTCTCGACCCGCCGGTAGCCGACGCGGTACTCGCTGGCGGGCCGCTTGTGCTCGCGGCCGCGCCGATCGATGGTTTCGAGCTCGATCACGCGGCGCCAGGTCTCCTCGCCGAAGGCGCCGGCATTCATGGCCAGGGCGCCGCCGAGCGTGCCCGGAATGCCCGCGAAAAATGCCGCCGGGCCCAAGCCCCACTTGATGCATTGGCGCGCGATGCGCGCGCAGGCCACGCCGCTCTCGCCGTACACCGAGGTCTCGCTGACCCGATCGAGCCGGTCGAGCGTCCCCTGCGTGCTGATCACCACGCCGCGAATACCGCCGTCGCGCACCAGAAGGTTGCTGCCCAAGCCCAGCCAGAACAGCGGGACCTCGGCCGGCAGGCTGCGCAGAAACGCCGCCAGGTCGGCCCGGCCCTCGGGCGTGAAGAAGATCTCGGCCGGACCGCCGACGTGCCACGAGGTGTGGCGGCTCATCGGCTCGTCGCGCCGGATCCGCGGCAGGAATTTCTCGGGCACCGTGAACCTCATGAGCGACTCCGGGGCGCAAGCAAGGCGGGCAGCTTCTTGACCAGCCCGTGCGCGACGGCGCTGATGTTGCCCGCCCCCATGGTCACGACCACATCGCCGTCGCGGATCAGGTCGCGCAGCGCCTCGGCCAACTCCTCCACGCGCTCGACGAACAGCGGCTCGACTTGTCCGCGGCTGCGCACCGCGCGGCAGATGGCGCGCCCGTCCGCGCCGGCGATCGGCTCCTCTCCGGCCGCATAGACTTCCGTGACCAGCAGCACCTCGACACCCGAGAGCACCTTGCCGAAATCGTCGATCAGATCGCGCGTGCGGGTATAGCGGTGCGGTTGGAAGGCGAGCACGATGCGCCGCCCGGGATATCCCTGGCGCAGCGCTTCCAGCGTCGCGGCCACCTCGGTCGGGTGATGGCCGTAATCGTCGACGACGGTGATCGTCCCGGCGCCGGTCGCGATGTCGGCCACGTGCTGCAGCCTGCGGTCGATGCCCTGGAACTGCGCAAGCGCCGCGCCGATCGCCGCATCCTCGACGCCCAGATCCGTGGCCACCGCGATCGCCGCCAGTGCATTGAGCACGTTGTGGGTGCCGGGCAAGTTGACCAGCACCTCCAGCGGCGCGCCGGAGGACCGGCGCACCGCGAAGCGGGTCTGCAAGCCCTGGCGGCGCACATCGACGGCGCGCACGTCGGCGTCGGCGCTCAGCCCATAGGTGAGAACGTGGCGGCCGACTCTCGGCAGAATCTCGCGCACGTGCGCGCAGTCCAGGCACAGCACCGCCAGGCCGTAGAACGGCAGGTTGTGCAGAAAATCAACGAAGCTCTGCTCGAGCCTGGCGAAGTCCCCGCCGTGGGTGGCGAGATGATCGTTGTCGATGTTGGTGACGACCGCCACCAGCGGCTGCAGATGCATGAACGACGCGTCGCTCTCGTCGGCCTCGGCCACGAGGTAGCGTCCCGAGCCAAGCCGCGCGTGGCTGCCGGCGCTCTTCAGCCGCCCGCCGATCACGAAGGTCGGATCCTCGCCGGCTTCGGCGAGGATGCTGGCGATGAGGCTGGTGGTGGTCGTCTTGCCGTGCGTGCCGGCGACCGCGATCGCATCGCGGAAGCGCATCAGCTCCCCGAGCATCTCGGCGCGCGAGACCACCGGAATGCGCTGCGCCAACGCGGCGGCGACCTCCGGGTTGCACGCGGAAATGGCTCCCGAGACCACCAGCACGTCGGCGCCGGCGATGTGGTGCGCGGCGTGGCCGATGGCAACATGCGCGCCGAGCGCCGTCAGGCGCTCGATCACCGCGCTGTTGCGCACGTCCGAGCCCTGCACGCGGTATCCGAGGTTGAGCAGGACCTCGGCGATGCCGCTCATGCCGCTGCCGCCGATGCCGACCAGGTGGATCGTCTCGATGCGCCGCATACGGTCGAAACCGCTCGGGACGCCTCGCTCGCGCGCGCTGCCGGTGCGGCTCATGCCGCCCTCCCCAACAGGTGCACACAGCGCTCGGCAAACTCCTCGGCGGCCTCGGGGCGTGCGAGCGAGCGGGCGCGCTCGGCCATCTCGATCAGTCGGCTCCGATCCGCGCACAAGCGCTCCAGCTCCGCGGCCAGCCGCTCGGCCGTCAGCTCGCGGTCGGGAATGAGCACAGCCGCGCCCTGGCGCACCAGCAGCCGGGCATTGCACGTCTGATGATCGTCCACGGCGGCCGGGAACGGCACCAGCACCGCGCCGACTCCGGCGGCCGCGAGCTCCGAGACCGTCAGCGCGCCGGCGCGGCAGATCACCAGATCCGCCCAACCGTACGCTTCGGCCATGTCGGCGATGAACGGCTGCACGTCGGCACTCACCCCCGCACCCGCATAACTCTCGCGGCACGCATCGCGCCAGCGCTCACCGGCCTGGTGGCGCACCTCGAAGCGCGCGGCGGAGCGCGCGAGCGCGTAAGGCACCACGGTATTGAGCCGTACCGCGCCCTGGCTGCCGCCGATGACCAGCAGGCGCACCGCGCTGGCGCGCCGGGCCAGCCGCGCGCCGGGCTTGGGCAGCGCGGCGATCTCGCGCCGCACCGGATTGCCGATGGCCCGCGCGTGCAGGTGGGCGGCGAAGGTGCCCGGGAATGCCTCGAGCACCTCGCGGGCGAGCGGCGCAAGCGCGCGGTTGGTGAAGCCGGCGACGGCATTCTGCTCGTGGATCACCAGCGGCCGCCGCGTGAGCCACGCCGCGATCCCGCCCGGTCCGGTGACGAAGCCGCCGAGTCCCACGACCACGCGCGGACGCCGCCGCCGCATCACCCCGAGGGCCTGCCACAGCGCCACGGTGAGCCGCCACGGCGCGGCGAGCCGCGTGCGCCAGCCCTTGCCGCGCAGTCCGCCGACCGACAGCCACTCGATGGCGATGCCCTCGGCCGGAACCACCCGCGCCTCGATGCCGCGCCGGGTACCGAGCCAGACCACCTCCACGGAACGCTCGCGCAGCCGGCGCGCCAGCGCCAGCGCCGGGAACACGTGGCCGCCGGTGCCGCCCGCCATGATGAGTATCGGTCCCTTCATGCCGCGCTCTCCGTGTTGGCCCGGGCCGCGCCGCGGGTCTCGATCAGCGTCTCATGGTGGATGCGCAGCAGGATCCCGACCCAGATCAGCGTCGTGATCATGTTCGAGCGCCCGTAGCTCATCATCGGCAGCGGCAGCCCCTTGGTCGGCAGCACCCCCATGTTCACGCCGATGTTGATGAACGCCTGCATGCCGAGCCACAGACCGAACCCGGCCGCCAGCAACTGATGAAAGACGAGCCCGGCGCGCCCGGCGCGCGCGGCGATCTGAAACGACCGCCAGATCAGCGCGACGAACAGGGCGATCGTGAACAGCGCGCCGGCGAGGCCGAGTTCCTCGCAGAGCACCGCGAACAGAAAGTCGGTGTACGCCTCCGGCAGATAAAAGAGCTTCTGCACGCTGTTGCCCAGCCCGACACCGAACAATTTGCCGCGGCCGATCGCGATCAGCGACTGGGTCAGCTGGAAGCCGCTGCCATAGGGCTGGGCCCAGGGATCGAGAAAGCCGGTGAGCCGCCGCAGGCGGTACGCAGAGGTGACCGCGAGCACGGTGAAGGCCAGCGTTGCGGCCAGCGTGATCGCCGCGACGTGACGCGCTCGCGCGCCCGCGAGAAACAGCATCCCGAAGCCGGTGGCGAACAGCACCAGCGCGCCCCCGAAGTTCGGCTCCCCGAGCATCAAGCCCGCGAACAGCGCCAGCATCCCCAGCGGCTTGGCGAGACCGCCGAATGTGTCGCCGAGCTCATCCTGGCGGCGCGCCGCGTAGCTCGCCACATAGATCAGGACCAGCACGCGCCCGATATCGGAGACTTGGAAGCTGAACCCGGCCAGGTGCAGCCAGCGCCGCCCGCCGTTGACCCGTTCGCCGAGCCCCGGCACCAGCACCGCCACCAACAGCAGCGTCGCCATGATCAGCAACGCGGGCGAGAGTCGCTCGAGCCGCTCGCACTTGAAACCGAACGCGGCGACGCCACCGGCCACGCCGATCAGCACGGCGATCAGCTGCCGCTCGATGAAGTAGAACGGATTGCCCGTATCGTGCCCGGCGACGGAGATCGACGCCGAAGTGAGCATGATCAGCCCGAACAGCAGGATCGCGAGCACCAGCCCGAGCGTCACCGGGTCGACGAACACGGCGCGGCCCCGCACACTCGAGCGCGCGAAGGACATCGGTGTGCGCTCCGGACTCATGCCGGCAGCTCCCGCACCGCCTGCGCGAACGACTCGCCGCGGTGCGCGTAGTCGCGGAACATGTCGAGACTGGCGCACGCCGGCGAGAGCAGCACGGTGTCCCCGGGCGCGGCGGCCCGCGCGGCCGCCGCCACCGCCGCGCGCATCGAGGCGCAGGTCTCGCTCGCGCACACACCGTGGATCGCCCGCGCGATGCGCTCGGCGTCGCGGCCGATCAGCACCACATGCCGCGCCTTGCCGCGCAGCGCCGCCGCGAGCGGCGTGAAGTCCTGATTCTTGCCCTCGCCGCCGGCGATCAACACCAGCGGGCCATCCATGCCGGAGACCGCCGCGAGCGTCGCGCCCACGTTGGTGCCCTTGGAGTCGTCGATGTAGGTGACACCGCGCACCTCGGCCACCCACTGGGTCCGATGCGGCAGGCCGGTGAACTCCCGCAGCTCCGCGAGCATGGCCGCCCGCGGCAGCTCCAGCGCCTCGCCGAGGGCCAGCGCCGCGAGCGCGTTCGCCGCGTTGTGCATGCCGCGCAGGCGCATCTGCGCCACGGGCAACAGCGGCTCGCCGTGCCGCGCCAGCCACAGGCCATCGCGCTGCAGCACGGTGTAGGCGGCGCCGGCGGCGCCGCCGACCGAGAAACCGAGCACGCGCTGCCCGACTCGGGTCATGCGGGCGACGAGCGCATCGTCGAGGTTGACCACCGCCGTATCGCAGCGCGCGAACACCCGCGCCTTGGACAGGGCGTAGTCCTCCACCGACGCGTAGCGGTCGAGGTGATCGGCGCTCACGTTGAGCACCGCCGCGCCCTTCAGATCGAGCGACTCGGTGGTATCGAGTTGGAAGCTCGACAGTTCCAGCACATACAGATCGGTCGGCCGCGCGGACCGCTCGGCGGCGGCCAGCAGATCGAGCGCCGGCTCGCCGAGATTGCCGCCGACGCGCACCAGGAGACCGGCGCGCGCCGCCATGCGGCCGACGAGACTGGTCACGGTGCTCTTGCCGTTGGTGCCGGTGATCGCCGCCACCGGAGCGCTCACGGCCCGGGCGAACAGCTCGATGTCGCCGAAGATCTCCAGGCCGCGGCGGCGCGCCTCGGCGAAGAACGGCAGATCGAGCGGCAGGCCGGGGGATGCCAGCACGTACACCGCTTCGTCGAGCAGTTGCGGATCGAGCCCGCCCGAGCGCACCACGATGTCCGGATCCAGCGCCCGCAGTTGCTCGAGCTGCGGCGGATCGGCGCGCGTGTCGGTCACGGCGACGCGCCAGCCGTGCTCGCGCAGATAGCGCACGCACGACAGTCCCGTTCGCCCGAGGCCGGCGATCACCGCGGTGGAAGGTTTGTGGCCGGTCGCGCTCATCTGAGTTTCAGGGTCGCAAGTCCGGCCAGCACCAGGATCAGCGAGATGATCCAGAAGCGCACGATGACCTTCGGCTCGGCCCAGCCCTTGAGCTCGAAGTGATGATGCAGCGGGGCCATGCGAAAGATGCGCCGGCCGGTGAGCTTGAAGGACGCCACCTGCAGGATCACCGAGGCGGTCTCGAGGACGAACACCCCGCCCATCAGCAGCGCCACCAGCTCCTGACGCACCATGACGGCGACGACCCCCAGCGCGCCGCCGATCGCGAGCGCGCCGACGTCGCCCATGAACACCTGCGCCGGATAGGCGTTGAACCAGAGAAATCCCAGACCGGCCCCGGAGAGCGCCGAGCAGAAGATCAACAGCTCGCCGGTGCCCGGGATCGAGGGAATCTCCAGGTAGCGGGCGAACACGGCATTGCCGCTGGCGTAGGCGAAGATGCCGAGCGCGGCCGACACCAGCGCCGCCGGCATGATGGCCAGCCCGTCGAGCCCGTCGGTCAGATTGACCGCATTGCTCATGCCGACGGTCATGAGGTAGGCGATGAGGATGAACGCGGGCGCGGGAAGCGGCTCGGCGAACGACTTGAAGAACGGCAGAAACAGGGTGGTCTGGGCCGGCACGCGCGCCGTATAGAACAAGACCGCGGCCACCGCCAGGCCCACCACGGACTGAAACAGATATTTCCAGCGCGCCGGCAGACCGCGCGCATTGCGCACGACCAGCTTGAGGTAATCGTCGACGAAGCCGATCAGACCGAAGGCGAGTGTCACGACCAACACCAGCCAGATGCGGCGGTTGGTGAGCTGCGCCCACAGCACCGTGCTCACCAGCGTCGCCACCAGGATCAGCGTGCCGCCCATGGTGGGCGTGCCCGCCTTGGGCAGGTGGCTCTGCGGACCGTCGGTGCGCACCACCTGGCCGATCTGATAGCGCGAGAGACGCTGGATCATCGCCGGGCCGACCAGGAGCGAGACCACCAGCGAGGAGCCCATGGCGAGGATCGCGCGGAAAGTCAGATAGGAAAAGACGTTGAACCCGGAGTACCAGGCGACCAGCCGATGTGCGAGCCAGTAGAGCATTCAGTGCGCCTCCGGCTGCCCGGCGTCGCCGACCAGCGCCGCCACGACCCGCTCGAGCCGATTGATGCGCGAGCCCTTCACGAGAACGTAGACTCCGGGACCGGCCTCCCCGAGCGCCGCGCGCAACGCCTCGATGAGCACCTCGGCCTCGGGAAACCAGCGCGCGCCGGCGCCGAAGCGCTCGACGGCGAGCGCCGCGAGCGGTCCGGTGGCATACAGCCGCTCGATCCCGTGCTCGCGCGCGAAGGCGCCGATCTGCACGTGCGAGTCCTCGGCGAACTCGCCCAACTCGGCCATGTCGCCCAGCACCAGCCAGCGCCGCTCGGGCAGCGAGGCCAGCACCTCGATCCCGGAGCGGACCGAGCTGGGATTGGCGTTGTAGGAATCATCCAGAATCCACGCGCCGCCCTCGGTCTGCTTCGGTTGCAGCCGCCCGGAGACGGGCCGCACCGAGGCGAGCCCGGCGGCGATCTGCGCGAGGCTGGCGCCGGCACTGGCGGCGGCGGCGGCGGCGGCCAGCGCGTTCAGGACGTTGTGCCGGCCGCCGAAGTGCAGCTCGATCGGCGCGGCGCCGAGGGCGCAGGTGAGCGTGAATCGGGTCCGGAATCCCTCGCTCGCGAGACTCGATTGAAGCTCGCCGGCGTGAAAGCTCGCCGCCGGCGCGAAGCCGAACGTGACGCACCGCGCGGCGGTCATGCCGCGCCACAGATCCAGAAACGGATCATCGGCGTTCAGTACCGCGGTCGCGGCAGGCTCCAGGCCCGCGACCGCCTCGCCCTCGGCGCGCGCCACGCCCTCCAAGGTACCGAAGCCCTCGAGGTGCTCGGCGCCCGCGTTGGTGATCAGGCCGACCGTCGGGCGCGCGATGCGCACCAGCTCGGCGACTTCCCCGGCGCGATTCGCGCCCATCTCGATCACCGCGCCGCGATGCTGCGGCTCGAGCCGCAGCAGCGTCAGAGGAACACCGATGTGATTGTTCAGGTTGCCGCGCGTCGCGAGGCACTCGCCGCGCTGGCTGAGGATGGCCGCGGTCATCTCCTTGGTCGTCGTCTTGCCGTTGCTGCCGGCGACACCGACCACGGGAATGGGCGCCGCGGTCCGGCGGACCTGCGCGGCACACTGCAGGGCCTGCAGCGTGTCGGCCACCACGATCTGCGCCAACGCCAGCGGCTGCTCGCGCTCGAGCACCACCCCGGCGGCGCCCCGCTCGAGCGCCGCGGACAGGAACTGCGCGCCATCGAACCGCGGTCCGCGCAGCGCGACGAACAGCTCGCCGCCCTGCAGGGTGCGGGTGTCGATCGAGACGCCCGTGAACGGGCGATCCTCGCCGCGCAGCGCGCCGCCGCAATCGTGCGCAAACCGAGCCAGCGTGCGGACCAGGCTCATGCGCCCGGCTCCTCGAGCCCGAGCGCCGCGCGCACCACGGCCTGGTCGCTGAAGGGGCGCTGCTCGGCGCCATAGGTCTGGTACGTCTCGTGGCCCTTGCCGGCGATGAGCACGACGTCGGCGGCGGCGCTGCCGGCGAGCGCCTCGCGGATGGCGCGGCCCCGATCATGCTCGATGCGCGCGCCATGACCGGCGATGCCGGCGAGGATGTCCGCGGTGATGCGCTCGGGCGGCTCGGTGCGCGGATTGTCGTCCGTCAGTATGATCTCGTCGGCGAGCTCGGCGGCGATGCGCCCCATCATCGGCCGCTTGCCGCTGTCGCGGTCTCCTCCGCAGCCGAACACCACGCGCAGCCGACCGCGGCAGTGGCGCCGGGCGTTGCGCAGCGCCTTGGCGAGCGCATCCGGCGTGTGCGCGTAGTCCACGATGGCCAGCGGCCGGCCCGCGTCCCCGCCGAATGCCTCCATGCGTCCCGGCGCGGCGCGGCACTCGCGCAGCGCGGCGCACGCCTCCTGGAGCGGCACGTCGGCCGCAAGCAGGATGCCGAGAGCCGTCAGAGCGTTGTCGGCGTTGAAATCCCCGATCAGCGGCGCGGCCA
>JAJYFU010000037.1 GCA_021790795.1 Pseudomonadota bacterium | reverse complement strand
AGTCTGGTTCGGATCTGGAAAGCCCTCGATCAGTACGACGGGCGGGCGGCGCTGTCGAGCTGGATTTACACCGTCACCCGCAACCGCTGCCTGACGGCGCTGGAGCGGCGCAAGACGCACGAGTCATGGGATGAGCTGGGAGAATCGGCCGAGACCGGCGGCCCGGCCGCCGCGGCCCCATGGGATGGGCGGGCGGAGCAGCTGCGCGAGCTGGTCGAATTGCTGCCGGAGCGGTTGCGCCGCGCGCTGCTGCTCTACTATTACGAGGAGCGCTCGGTGACGGAGGTGGCGCTGATGCTCGGCGCCCCGGAGGGGACGATCAAAACGGCCCTGCATCGGGCGCGCACGGCCCTTGCCGAGATGCTGAAGCGCCGGGGATTGGATGACCCGGCCTACTGGCGGGAGGAGACATCGTGACCGAAGCGAAAACAACTGAATTCGAGCGCGCCGTCGATGACGCGTTGGGTCGTGCTCTGCGGGCGCCGAAGATTCCGCACGACTTCTCCACCCGTCTGGGCGCCGCGCTGTCCCGCGCCGGCGAAACCGACTTGGCTGAGTTGCGCGCGCGGTTCGACAAGGAGCGGCGGGAACAGATTCAGACGCTGAAAGCCGACTACATCCGGGTGCGGCGCAGCACCCTCGGCACGCTGCTCGGCATAGCATTCGCCGCGGGCGCGGCCGCCGTGATCGCCATGCCCTGGCTGCGCGCGCATCTCGGCGCGTACACACCGATGGCCATCGCCTGGGGCGGGGCCGCGCTGGGACTGGGAGTCGCATTCTTCGAGCCGCTGCGCCGCACCTTGCGGCGGTGGTCCGACGCACTCTGAGGCGGAAAGGTATCCTGTCCGCTCGCCGAGCGTCCAATTCGCCCTGGGGACAGACACCACGGTGGATCCGGTGAAGCGCGCCCACCTCTGCGCGAGCCGTCTGTGATGACGTATCATCGACGCGTGTCTCTCTGACGCCGCAGAACTCTCAGCGATGTCTGGACTCGAATCCGCTCCAAAACGCCCCCCCGCGCTGCGCCTGCCCGGGGGCTGGATCATTGCGGTGGTCCCCCTGATCTGGCTGCTCGGTCTCGGCGCCTGGGTGACGGCGCGCTGGTCGCGGCTGCCGCGGCTGGTCCCCGTTCATTGGGACCTCTTGACGGGCCTGCCGGATTACTGGGTGAGACGCACCCCCACGGCGGTGCTCTCGGTGATGGGCACCATGGGCGGGATCTGCCTGGCATTCATCGTGCTGGCGTGGCTCATGCTGCAACAACCTCCTCCGCAAGCCTTGCCCGAAATGCTGACCGCCGAGCGGGCGTTTCGCCGGCAGGCCGCCCTGCTGATCGTCGTGTCCGCCTGGTTCATCTCGTTCTTGCCGGCGTTCAGCCTGTTGCCGCTGCCGTTCGATGCGCTCCGGGTCTGGATGGCAGTGTTCGGGGCCGTACTGCTCGTCGGCATCATTGTGCTGGTGCGTTCCGGCCTGCGCATGCGCCGCAAGCACGGCGGCATCGGGCCGAGACCGTAGCCCTCCCCGGAAGCGCGGGGTCCTGACACGGTTCGTTGCATGGCGCGCGCCAAGACCGCTCCAGGCTCGCCCCGGGGCCCGGCGCGCCCCACCGCGCTGATTGGGGTGCCGGGATCCTGCCGCAGGTCACCTGCCACAAATCACGCGGACATGGCATGATCCGCGCGACGTCATCCAGGGAGTCGCCGACCAGAGCTTGCAATAGGCCGCGGGCGCGCCCCGGGAGACGTCAGACCGCTCTGGAACGACACACCACCGAGAACCTCTGATGAGCGCACGGGGCTTCGGGCTGACCACTCTGGCATGGATCGGTCTGATCACCGCGGGTGTCGCGGCGATCCCGCCCGTACATGCGCACACGCGGCGGATCCACCGGCGATACGTCCGGTATCGCAGTGTCTCCAGACATCCCCAGGTTCGCTCGCGCGAGGCGCTGGTTTACGACGCGACGCGCTCGCGGGTGCTGTACTCCAAACGGCCCACCGGCATCACACCCATCGCATCGATCACCAAGCTCATGACGACTCTGGTGGTCGCCGACGCGCGGCAACCTCTCGGACAGCGGCTGCACGTGACGCGCGCCGACTGGACGCCCTACTCGCACTTGCCGATCGGCATCTGGCTCACGCGCGCCCAGCTGTTCCACTTGGCGCTGATGTCCTCGGAGAATCGGGCCGCGCGCACGCTCTGCCGCAGTTATCCCGGCGGTCTGCCCGCCTGCGTGCGGGCGATGAACACCAAGGCCCGGGTGCTGGGCATGCGCCACACTCACTTCGTCGGACCCACCGGCCTGTCTCGCGGGGATGTGTCGACGGCCGACGACCTCGCGAGGCTCGTGCTCGCCGCCTCGCGCAACCCGGTGATCCGCCGCTACTCGACCAGTGCCGGCTACACGATTCGGGCGGGCCGCCGGCGCCTGCCCTACTACCCCACCGATCCTCTGGTGCGCGAGCGGTGGTGGCACATTATCATCCAGAAGACCGGCTTCACCGACCCCGCCGGCCAGTGCCTAGTGCTCGATACCTACATCGACCACCACGATGTCATCATGGTGTTGATGCACTCGTGGGGCAAGTACACGCGTACGGCGGACGCGCGCCGCATCCGGCGGTGGCTGCAGGCGCGGTTCGCGCGGGGCGGCCGGCCAGTCGCCGCGTCGCGATCGTGAGCGCCCGCGCAAGCCTATGACAGGCGGCGCGCATCGCGCCGGGGACACCCTCGAGCGCTTCCTCGAAGCCCAGCGGCCCGTCATGGACCCGGTGCGCGCCGAGCTTGCGGCCGGCCGCAAGCGTACCCACTGGATGTGGTTCGTGTTCCCGCAGATCCGCGGCCTGGGGCACAGCCCGACCGCTCAGCGTTACGCCATCGACAGCCTTGCCGAGGCCGCGACCTATCTCCAACACCCCGTGCTCGGTGCGCGGCTGCGGGAGTGCACCCGGCTGGTGAACGAGATCCACGGACGCGCCATCGGGGAAATCTTCGGCTATCCCGACGATCTGAAGTTCCACTCCTGCATGACGCTGTTCGCCCGGGCGGCCGCCCTCGGCGAGCCGGCGTCCGTGGAAAACCAGGTCTTCCGCGACGCGATCGAGAATTACTTCGGCGGCCGCGAGGATCCACGGACGCTGGCCCTGCTTGCGCCGCAGGCGTGAGCGGCGGGACGCCATCGTTGTTTCCCGCTCGGGCGGCAGTGCCGCCGGGTCATCGAGCCTCTCCCCGCCTTGCATTCGGCGGCAGCGCCGGGCCGGTGCCCGCGCCGGTACGTTCGATGGCCGCGGCGATCTCGCGCAGGTCCGCTTCGGTCAGCTGCAGCACCGCCGCGCCGATCCAATCGTCCACCTGTGCGGGCTTGCGCGCGCCGACGATGGCCCCGGTCATGCCGGGCCAGGCCAACACCCAGGCCACGGCGACGGCCGGCACCGTCGTGCCATGGCGGGCCGCCACGGGCTTCAAGGCCTCGGCGAGCTGGAGATTGCGCGCCAGGGCATCGCCGCTGAATTGCGCATTGCGGGTGCGCCAGTCCTCCTGCGGGAGCGATCTGGCGCGCTCGGCCGTGAACGTGCCCGTCAGCAGCCCCGCCTGCATGGGGCTGTAGACGATCACGCCCGTCTGGTGCGCGCGGCACCAGGCGATCTCCGCGGCCGAGTGACGGCGGATGGCGGAAAACGGCGGCTGCAATGAGTCGACATGCCCGAGGCGCTCGGCGCGCTCGAGCTGCTCGACGGTGTGATTGGACAGGCCGACCGCGCGTACTTTGCCCGCCTTCTTGAGCTCGAGCAGTGTGTGCCAGTATTCCTCGAGAGGCACGTCGTCGGCGGGCCAGTGCATCTGATACAGGTCGATACGCTCGACACCCAGGCGCCGCAGGGAATCCTCCAGCTCGCGCCGCAGGCTGTCGGCCGAGCCCACCCGGCGCGGCGGCGCTTCCCGCCGGCTCTCGTCCCAAACCAGACTGCACTTCGTGAACACATACGGGCGCTCGGCGGTGGGTATCTCCTTCAAGGCCCGGCGGACCAGCACCTCGGAATGGCCGAGGCCGTAGATCGGCGCGGTGTCGATCCAATTGACGCCCCGCTCGAGCGCCCGGCGGATGACCCGGACCGAAACTTCATCGTCGTGGGCGCCCCACTCCGTGCCGCCGATGGCCCATGCGCCGAGTCCCACCGCCGTGATGGCCATGCCGGTGGTGCCCAGCGGACGTGTGGGCAGGGGGTCTTTGGCGGATGCCGCGGAGGGGATCGCCATGGCGGTGTCTCCGGATGGTTCGGTGCAAGCTGCGGAGGTTGGCACGAGCGAGCAGCGCCGGCAATCCGCAGGTCCGCCCCTTCTCCGCACGCCTGCGGGGCCCAATCCCGTATTTGAGCGCGCTAGCCACCGGGCCGCGCCGAGTCGAAGGGAACCCAGGCACTGCCCGCCTGGCTGGAGCGCAGCGCCGCATCGACGAAGCCAACCCCTTCCAGGCCGTCTTCGACGTCCGGATACCAGACGTTACCGGGCGGCTGTTCGCCACGCCCGGCCGCACGAATGGCTCGGGCGATCTCGCCGTAGAGGTTCGCAAAGGCCTCCAGGTATCCCTCCGGGTGCCCCGCTGGAACACGCGTGACGCGCCTGGCCGCCTCGCCCGCCGCTCGCGAGCCGCGCGTGATGATCTGCCGGGGCCGCTCCACCTCGGCGAACATCAGCTGATTGGGATCGCTCTGACACCACTCCAGGCCGCCACGCTCGCCGTATACGCGGATCGCCAGCTCGCTCTCATTGCCGGGCGCGACCTGGCTCGCCCACAGCAGCCCCCGGGCGCCGCCGGCGAAGCGCAGCATCACGCGCGCGTCATCATCGAGACGCCGGCCCGCGACGAAGCTCGTCAGTTCGGCGCACAGCCCCTGAACGCGCAGGCCGGTGACGAAGCGCAGCAGCTGATAGGCGTGCGTGCCGATATCGCCGATCGCCCCGCCGCGGCCGGCCCGGGCCGGGTCGGTGCGCCATTGCGCCTGTTTGTTACCGCGCGCCTCGACGTCCATCGTCAGCCAGTCCTGCAGATAGTGCACTTCGACGAGGCGGAGCGCGCCCAGCGCACCGTCTCGACACAGCTCCCGGGCCTGGCGCACCATGGGGTAGCCGCTGTAGGTGTAGGTGACGGCCAGAATCCGACCCATCTGCCGAGCCAGGGCGTGCAGCTCACGCGCGTCGTCGACGGACGTAGTCAGCGGCTTGTCGCAAATGACGTGGATTGCGCTGCGCAGAAATGTGCGGGCGATCGCCGCATGGGAATCGTTGGGTGTGGTGATGATCACCGCCTCGATGCCGTCTGCACGCGCCGACTCGGCCGCCGCCATGCGCTCGTAGCTCTCGTAGCTGCGCTCAGGCGACAAGCCGAGTTCGCGGGCGGACTCGCGGGCGCGCGCCGGATCCGCCGACAGCGCCCCGGCGACGAGCTCGTACTGATCATCCAGCCGGGCCGCGATGCGGTGCACCGCGCCGATGAAGGCCCCCTGCCCTCCACCCACCTGACCCAAACGGATCTTGCGCATTCGAGCTCTCCTGAGGACGGCGCGGCGGCTCCCGCGGCGCGGCCCGCCTTCGTTTCCCGGATGATTATGGCACCGCTTCCGCGCACGATCAGTGCAACAGGCCGCGCATCAATAGGATTATGCGCCCGACTTGCACCAGCATACGGCGCCGTCTACGCTGGTCATCGGCCAGACAGCGGAGCAGGCGCGATGCGCACACACGAGCAGACCGTGCGGCAACAGTTCGATCCTCGCGCCACGGCGTATCTTTCCAGCGCCGTGCACGCCTCGGGACCGGACCTTGCGCATGCCAGCGCTCTGGTGCGAAAGACGGCGGCAGGCGCGGGGCAGGCTCTCGACGTCGGCTGCGGCGCCGGACATCTTGCCTTCGCACTCGCGCCTCACCTCGAGCGCATCGTCGCGCTCGATCCCTCGCCGGGCATGTTGTCGGCCGTTGCAAGCGGCGCCACCGAGCGCGGCGCGAGCCGGATCGAAGTGCGCCAGGGCAGCGCCGAAGCGCTGCCGTTCGCCGACGCGAGTTTCAATCTAGTGTGCACGCGCTACAGCGCCCACCACTGGAGGCGGCTCGAGGCCGCCGTACGGGACATGTGCCGCGTCCTGGCGCCGGGCGGTCACGCGTTGATCATCGACACCCTGGGCGCCGAGGACGCGTTGACGGACACGCACATGCAGGCCATCGAGCTGCTGCGCGACGTGTCACATGTGCGCAATCGATCCGTGGACGAATGGCGCTCGCTGCTGCGCTCGGCCGGGCTCACCGCGTTGGAACATCGCGAGTGGCCGACGCGGCTCGAGTTCTCGTCCTGGGTGGCGCGGATGCGCACGCCCGCCGACCGGGTCGCCGCGATCCGCGGCCTTCAGGAAGCCGCCCCGCGCGAGGTCAAGGAAGCTCTGGCGATCGAAGCCGACGGATCGTTTACCATCCGGACCGGATTGTTCTGGCTGCGCAAGGCTTAGGGCGGACAGGCGTGCGCGAGCGACTCGACAGCGCCCTGGCCGCCTGACAGGGCATCACGGCCGCGCGCTTCTGCGCGCAAGGGCCGCGGCGATCGCAACTCAAGTCCGCGGTTCGCTGTCGAGGCTCGCCATCTGCGCCGGCGCGTAGCGCTCGCCGGCCGCCGCGTCCTTCGGGACCGCGCGTTCGATCGCCGCCAGGTCCTGAGCTGAGAGCCGGATCGGCAGCGCGCCGAGGATCTCGGTGAGCTGCTCGCGGCGGCGGGCGCCGAGCAGCGGGATGATGTCGCTGCCCTGAGCGGCCACCCAGGCGATGGCCAGTTGCGCGACGCTGACCTCTCTTGCGCGCGCCAGCGCGCGCAGCGCCTCGACCAGGGCCAGGTTGCGCTCGAGGTTCTCGCCGTTGAAGCGCGGGCCGTGCGCCCGCCAATCGCCTGGATCCGGTGCCGCGTTGCGCCAATGCCCGCTGATCAGCCCGCGCGAGAGCACTCCATAGGCCGTGACCGCGATCCCGAGCTCGCGCAGTGTCGGCAGGATGGCGGCCTCGATGCCACGGGAAATCAGCGAATACTCGATCTGCAGGTCGCAGATGGGATGCACCGCGGCTGCGCGGCGCACGGTGGCGGCGCCGACCTCGGACAGGCCGATGTGGCGCACGTAGCCGGCTTTGACCATGTCGGCGACGGCCCCGAGGGTCTCCTCGATCGGCACGGCCGGATCGAGCCGTGCCGGACGATAGATATCGATGTAGTCGAGCCGCAGGCGCTGCAGCGAATACGCCAAGGCGGTCTTCACCGCCGCCGGGCGCGCGTCGTAGCCGATCCAATGGCCGGACGGATCGCGCTGGGCGCCGAATTTCACGCTCACCTGGAAACGCTCGCGCGGCACGCCCCGCAGCGCCTCGGCAAGCAGGAGTTCATTGTGGCCCATGCCGTAGAAGTCGCCCGTATCCAACAGCGTGATGCCGGCATCGAGCGCCGCATGGATGGTGGCCATGGATTCGCGGCGGTCGGCGGGTCCGTACATGCCCGACATGCCCATGCAGCCGAGGCCGAGGGCTGAAACCTGGGGACCGGACTGCCCGAGAGGGCGCAGTTCCATGGGGTTCTCCGGTGCGCGAGTGGCTGAAGGCGCCATTGTTGCGCGGCCCGCGCTTCGCGGCAAACCGGGCGGAGTATCGGGACCGGCGCCGATCGGCACAGAATTGCGGCCGCCGTGTCCCGGGGGCGTCGGCGGGACGACAGCCGATCAGAATAACTTGATGCCGGCGAGGCCGCCGTATACGCCGAGGCCCGCGGTCAACACGGAGACCGCCACGACCACCCACGCGTACACGCCCCGCGGGCGGTGCTCGGATGGCAGTGCGCGAAAGGCCAGGGCGACGAGAAATCCGAGCACCAAGGGCAGCAGCAGCGCGTTCATGACCTCGACGGCGATGTTCAGCTCGACGAGATTGGGCATCAGATCGACCAGCACCGCGCCGCCGATGACCGCGAGCGAGAAGATTCCGTAGAACCACGGCGCCTCGAGCGGCCGATGCTCCAGGGAGTGGCGGTAGCCGGTGACTTCGCCGAAGCCCCAGGCGCTGGCGAGCGACGCCACGATAGCCGCCACCAGGGCCGCCCCGATGGTGCCGAGACCGAAGATGACCCGCCCTACGTCCACGCCCAGGAAGGGCACCAGCATCTTGGTGATGTCGCCGATGGAGTTGAGACTGGCGTGCGCGTGCAGCGTGCCGATGGTGGCCGCCGCCGCGATCAGGATCGCGGCCATGACGGCCTGCGTGAGCACCGACCCGATCGCGGTATCCCAGCGGGCATGACGATAGTGGTGCGGCTGGAGTTTCTTGTCCGCCACGGCCGACTGCTGATAGAAGATCATCCACGGCATGATGACCGCGCCGATGTTGGCGGCCACCAGATAGAGATATCCGCCGTCGTTGAGCGGCATGTGCATCATGCCGCCGAGCATGGCCGCCCCGTGCGGATGGGCGCGCCAGGCGATGAAGAAGAACGCGAACTCGAACAGGCCGAGACCGATGGCGACCCGCTCGACCCGGCGGTAGCTGCCGGTGAGCACGATGGTCAGCAGCGCCGCGACCGTGACGCCCAGGCTCAGCAGGCGTGGAATGCCGAACAGGTCGCCCACCGCGGCAATACCGGAGAATTCCGTGACCAGCGCCCCGAGGGTCGCGACGCCGAGGCCGCTCACCGAGAGCCAGGCCCAGCTGGTGCCGAAGGTCTTGCGGATGAGCTCCCCGTGCCCCTGGCCAGTGAAGATCCCGAGCCGCACCGTGAGTTCCTGCACCACGAACAGCACCGGAACCAGCAGCATCTGCAGCAGCAGCAGCCGATACCCCCATTGCACGCCGCTCTGCGCCGCCGTGATGATGCTGCCGACGTCGGTATCGGCGAGCATCACGACCAGACCCGGCCCCATGACCGCGAGGAACATCTTCCACGCCGGCAGCCCGTTTGGTTGCTGGGGCATTATCAACTCGGAGGAAGGCTGATCCATCGGATCTACGCTCGGTCCCGCGCGTCCGTCTCAAATCGGGCGCACCGTCCGCCCACGGCTTCACGCGGTCCTCGCTCGGCGAGAGCTCGGGCGATATGAATAAGACTGATTCGCATTTGCAGGCAGAATATCAGCAGCCCCGGGGCAAGGCAATGAGGGGGTTCCGAAGTTCCGATCGGGCTCGGGTCTTGGCGTACGCTACGCCATGGAAGCGCACACATGGCCAAGATCCTCATTGCCTATTCGACTGTTGACGGACAGACACGCCGGATCTGCGCGCGTCTGCAGCAGCTGCTGGAAGCGCGATCGCACGAAGTGACGCTCGTTCAAATGACGGACGATCGCGCGATCGACGCCGACCCGTTCGACAAAGTGATCATCGGTGCCAGCGTGCGGTACGGGAAGCACCGCCGTCATGTGCACCGGTTCGTCGCGCAGAACGCGCGGAAGCTGGACGGCAAGCCCAATGTGCTGTTCACCGTCAATCTGGTCGCCCGCAAGCCCGAGAAGAGCACTCCCGAGACCAACCCCTACCTGCGCAAACTCGTCGAAGAACTCCAGTGGCGGCCGGACCACACGGCCGTGTTCGCGGGCCGATTGGATTACGCGCGGTACGGATTCTGGGACCGGCAGATCATCCGGCTCATCATGAAACTGACCGGGGGACCGACCGCGCCCGACACCCAGGTCGAGTACACCGATTGGGGGCAGGTGGACGCACTGGCCGAGCGGATTTCCACCCTGTAGGGTCGTTGCCGGCCCGCCGTGCTATGGTCGGAAGGTCCCGGGCCTGAATCCCGGATACCGCTGGAGCGAGCGATGTCTACAGTGCGGGGCCTGATCGATCGGCTGCTGCTGATCTGCGCCGTCGTCGCGGGCGGGCTGGTGCCGGGGTTCATCGCGCAGTATCGCCAGCGGCTCGGTGGCCGGCTGGAGCAGGCGCGGCTCGATCTCGCGCCCTGGCAAAAGATCGCGAATCTGTTCTTCGGCGGCAGCCTGCGCAAGCTGATCCGGTTCCACCTCGCGAGCCGGGTGCCGCCCTTTCACGCCGAGGGCGCCGCGATTCGCGCGCTCGTCCTGAACGTGCGCCGGCTTCAGGACGAGGTCGCGGCGCTGCATGGCAGCCTCTATCACCAGATCCTCTCCCTCGCGCTGCATCCCGATCCGGGCATGGTGCGCGACACCCTGTCCGCGTGGGTGCCGACATTCGGGTTGTCCACCCAAGCGCTGCTCTTCGCCGGCGTATTCGCCGTGGCGGTGTGGCTGATATTCCAAGCGCTCTGGTCAGCCGCCGCCGCCGGAGGGCGCAGGTTCGTGCGCCGCGCGCGTGGACCCAAACCGCACGCACCGAAGCGCATGCGGAGCACCTGAGCGCGAGAACGACTCTCGACGAGCCCGGCTCGACAGCGACCCAACGACCATCGTCGCAGCCGCAAGGCGGGACGTCCCCAAAAGCAACGGGCCGGCGAAAGCTCACGCCTCCGCCGGCCCGGATCCTCCAGGGACCGTGATGCAGCGCCTCCGCGCCGCATCCCGTCGATCCGTCGCTACCCCGTCGTGCTCTCGGACTCCTCGCTCACACTGCTGCTGTCATCGACCTCCGGAACGCTGCCCCCAACCTCCATGAAGGTGCGGCGGCCCGTGTCCTCGGTCACGCGGCGGCGTGAGGTATGGGTTGCGAAGCCGGTTCCCGCCGGAATCAGCCTCCCCACGATGACATTCTCTTTCAGACCCCGCAGGTCGTCCTGCAGCCCACGGACCGCGGCCTCGGTCAGCACACGGGTGGTCTCCTGGAACGAGGCGGCGGAGATGAACGATTCGGTCGCGAGCGAGGCCTTCGTGATGCCGAGCAGCACCGGCTGCAGGGCAGCGGACTGCTTGCCGTCCTGCTCCGCCCGATCGTTGATGTCGAGGGCGCGCGCCCGGTCGAGCTGCTCGCCCCGCAGCAGCGATGTCTCGCCCGCGGCCTGCACCTCGGTCTTGCGCAGCATCTGGCGGATGATCACCTCGATGTGCTTGTCGTTGATCTTCACGCCCTGCAGGCGATAGACGTCCTGAATCTCACGCACCAGGTAGTTGGCCAGCGCCTCCACGCCCTGCAGGCGCAGGATGTCGTGCGGGTTCGGCTCGCCATCGGCGATCACTTCGCCGCGCTCCACCGTCTCACCCTCGAAGACGTTCAGCTGACGCCACTTCGGAATCAGCTCTTCGTACTTGTCGCCGTCATCGCTGGTGATGATCAGACGCCGCTTGCCCTTGGTCTCCTTGCCGAAGCTCACGGTGCCGGATTTCTCCGCGAGAATGGCCTGATCCTTCGGCTTGCGCGCTTCGAACAGATCGGCCACCCGGGGCAGACCGCCGGTGATGTCGCGGGTCTTGGACGATTCCTGCGGGATACGGGCGATCACGTCGCCCACCGAGACCCGCGCACCATCCTCCAGCGCCACGAACGCGCCCGCCGGCAGGGAATACACCGCCGGTATCTCGGTGTTGGCGAACGTCACTTCCTTGCCCTTGGAATTGACCAGCTTGACGGTGGCGCGCAGATCCTTGCCGCCGCGCTGCTTGCTATCCAGGACCACGGTGCTGGACAGACCCGTCACCTCGTCCACCTGGGTCGTGACGGTGAGGCCGTCGATGAAGTCCTGGAACTTCACCAGACCGGCCACTTCGGTCACCACCGGGTGGGTATGCGGATCCCAGGTCGCGACGACCTGGCCGGCACTCACTTCGTTATTCTCCTTGACGCTGATGAGCGCGCCGTACGGGATTTTGTAGCGCTCGCGCTCGCGACCGAAATCATCGACCACGCCGATCTCGCCGGAGCGCGAGACCGCAACCAGATGTCCCTTCTCGTGCTGCACGGTCTTGATGCGGTGGAAGCGAACGGTGCCCTTGTTACGCACCTCCACGCTGCTGGCCGCAGCGGCCCTGGAAGCCGCGCCGCCGATGTGGAAGGTCCGCATCGTCAGCTGCGTTCCGGGCTCGCCGATCGACTGCGCCGCGATCACGCCGACCGCCTCGCCGATGCTGATCAAGCGGCCGCGGGCCAGATCGCGCCCATAGCACTGAGCGCATACGCCGTAGCGGGTTTGGCAGGTGATGGGCGAGCGCACCTTGAGCTGATCGACACCCTCTTGCTCCAGGGCGCGAACGAGCTTCTCGTCGAGCAGCGTTGCGCTCGCGATCAGCACCTCCTCGGTACCCGGCTTGAGCACTTCCTCGGCGAGCACTCGCCCCAGCACTCGCTCGCCGAGCGCCTCGACGACGTCGCCGCCCTCGACGAGCGGCGTCATGGCCAGTCCGTTGGTGGTGCCGCAGTCCGTCTCGGTGACCACGAGATCCTGGGCGACGTCGACCAGACGGCGCGTCAGGTAGCCCGAGTTCGCGGTCTTCAGCGCCGTATCGGCCAGACCCTTGCGGGCGCCGTGCGTCGAGATGAAGTACTGCAGAACGTTCAGGCCTTCGCGGAAGTTCGCGGTGATCGGCGTCTCGATGATCGAACCGTCCGGTTTGGCCATCAGGCCGCGCATCCCGGCGAGCTGACGGATCTGAGCGGCGGAGCCGCGCGCGCCGGAGTCGGCCATCATGAAGATCGAGTTGAAGGACTTCTGGCGCACCGCCTGGCCCTTCGTATCCTGGGCCTCTTCGCTGCCCAGCTTCTCCATCATGGCCTTGGCCACCTGGTCGTTGGCGCGCGACCAGATGTCGACCACCTTGTTGTAGCGCTCGCCGTTGGTCACCAGGCCCGAGGCGTACTGATCCTGAATCTCCTTCACCTCGCGATCGGCGCTGTTGATGATGCGGGGCTTCTGATCCGGAATGACGATGTCGTCGATACCGAAAGACACGCCGGCACGTGTGGCGTAATGAAAGCCCGTGTACATCAACTGGTCGGCGAAGATCACCGTCTCCTTCAGCCCCAGCGTGCGGTAGCACGCATTGATGGTGGCGGAGATCGCCTTCTTGGTCATGTCCTGGTTGATCAGGTCGAAGGACAGGCCCTTCGGCAGAACCTCCAGCAGCAGCGCCCGGCCCGTGGTGGTCTCGACCACCCGGGTACGCTTCGGCGGATCGAGGCCCAGGACGTGCTCCGTGATGCGCACGCGAACCTTGGCCTGCAGATCGATCGAGCGGCTCTCGTAGGCGCGATGCACCTCATGGACGTCCGAGAACAGCATGCCCTCGCCGCGCGCTCCGACGCGCTCACGCGTCATGTAGTACAGGCCGAGCACCACGTCCTGCGAGGGCACGATGATCGGCTCGCCGTTGGCGGGCGAGAGGATGTTGTTGGACGCCATCATCAGCGCGCGCGCCTCCAGCTGCGCCTCGAGCGACAGCGGCACGTGCACGGCCATCTGGTCGCCGTCGAAGTCCGCGTTGAACGCGGTGCACACCAGCGGATGCAGCTGGATCGCCTTGCCTTCGACCAGCTGCGGCTCGAACGCCTGGATGCCCAGGCGGTGCAGGGTCGGCGCACGGTTCAGCAGCACGGGATGCTCGCGGATGACCTCCTCGAGGATGTCCCACACCTCCGGTCCTTCGCGCTCGACCAGGCGCTTGGCCGCCTTGATGGTCGAGGCCTCGCCGCGCAGCTGCAGCTTCTGGAAGATGAACGGCTTGAACAGCTCGAGCGCCATCTTCTTCGGCAGGCCGCACTGATGGAGGCGAAGCTGCGGGCCAACCACGATGACCGAACGGCCGGAGTAATCGACGCGCTTGCCGAGCAGATTCTGACGGAACCGGCCCTGCTTGCCCTTGATCATGTCGGCCAGCGATTTCAACGGCCGCTTGTTCGTGCCGGTGATCGCGCGGCCGCGCCGACCGTTGTCGAGGAGCGCATCGACCGCTTCCTGCAGCATGCGCTTCTCGTTGCGCACGATGATGTCCGGAGCGTTGAGCTCCAGCAGACGGCGCAGACGGTTGTTGCGGTTGATGACGCGGCGGTACAGATCGTTCAGGTCTGAGGTTGCGAAGCGTCCCCCATCGAGCGGCACCAGGGGTCTGAGGTCCGGCGGCAGCACCGGCAGGACCGTCATGACCATCCACTCCGGCTTGTTGCCGGACTCGATGAACGACTCGATCAGCTTCAGCCGCTTCGAGAGGCGCTTGAGCTTGGTCTCGGAGGAGGTGCCCTGCATCTCCTCGCGCACTTTGCCGAGCTCGGCCTGCAGGTCGATGCTGCGCAGCAGCTCATAGACCGCCTCGGCGCCCATGCGGGCGTCGAATTCATCGCCGTGCTCCTCGATCGCCTCGAGATACATCTCGTCGGTGAGCAACTGCCCGCGCACGAGCGGCGTCATGCCCGGATCGATCACCACGAAAGCCTCGAAGTACAGCACCCGCTCGATCTCGCGCAGGGTCATATCGAGCATCAGCCCGATACGCGACGGCAGCGACTTCAGGAACCAGATGTGGGCCACCGGGCTCGCAAGCTCGATGTGCCCCATGCGCTCGCGACGCACCTTGGCCTGGGTGACCTCGACGCCGCACTTCTCGCAGACCACGCCGCGATGCTTCAGGCGCTTGTACTTGCCGCACAGGCACTCGTAGTCTTTCACCGGCCCGAAGATCTTGGCGCAGAACAGGCCGTCACGTTCAGGTTTGAACGTGCGGTAGTTTATGGTCTCGGGTTTCTTGACCTCACCGTACGACCAGGCGCGGATCATCTCCGGCGAAGCCAATCCGATCTTGATCGAATCGAATTGCTCGACCGGAGCGTTGGTCTTGAAAAACTTTAACAGGTCTTTCATCGCATGTTCTCCTCACGGCGCGCCGTGATCAGTCCTGCTCCAGCTCCATGTTGATGCCCAGGGAGCGGATCTCCTTGACCAGCACATTGAAGGATTCGGGCATGCCGGCATCCATCTGGTGGTTGCCGTCCACGATGTTCTTGTACATCTTGGTGCGGCCGTTCACGTCGTCCGACTTGACCGTCAGCATTTCCTGCAGCGTGTAGCTGGCGCCGTAGGCCTCGAGCGCCCAGACCTCCATCTCGCCGAAACGCTGGCCGCCGAATTGCGCCTTGCCGCCGAGCGGCTGCTGGGTGACCAGGCTGTACGGCCCGGTGGAGCGGGCGTGCATCTTGTCATCGACCAGGTGATTGAGCTTGAGCATGTACATGTAGCCCACGGTCACCTGACGCTCGAAGCGCTCGCCGGTGCGGCCATCGAACAGGTGTGTCTGGCCGCTCGTCGGCAGGTCGGCCAGCTCGAGCATCCGCTTGATTTCCGCTTCGCTCGCGCCGTCGAACACCGGAGTCGCCATGGGCACGCCGTTCGACAGATTGCGCGCGAGCTGCTTCAGGTCCCCGCTGTCCAGGCTGTTGATCTCCTCCGGTTGCCCTCCGGTCTCGTTGTAGACCGACGTGAGAAAGCCGCGAAGATCCGCTTCCGCGGCCTGCCTGTCCAGCATGCGTCCGATCTTCAGCCCGATGCCCTTGGCCGCCCAGCCGAGGTGCGTCTCGAGCACCTGGCCGACGTTCATGCGCGAGGGCACGCCGAGCGGGTTCAGCACGATGTCGACCGGAGTGCCGTCCTCGAGGTACGGCATGTCCTCGACGGGCACGATCGTGGATATCACGCCCTTGTTACCGTGACGGCCGGCCATCTTGTCGCCCGGCTGGACGCGGCGCTTCACGGCGAGGTACACCTTGACCATCTTCAGCACGCCCGGAGCGAGATCATCGCCCTGGGTGATCTTGGCCTTCTTGTCCTCCAGGCGCTTTTCGAACGTCTTGCGCTGTGCTTGCAGCCGCTCCGCGGCCTGCTCCAGCTGACCGTTGGCGTCCTCGTCCTGCAGGCGGATCTGGAACCATTCCTGCCGCGGCAGATCATCGAGGTACTCGGCGCTCACGGCCGTTGCGGCCTTGAGCCGCTTCGGCCCACCGGCGGCGCTCTGGCCGATCAGCATCGCGCGCACGCGCAGGAACAGATCGTCCTCGAGAATGCGCTGTTGATCGGAGAAGTCCTTGCGGACCCGCTCGATCTCGGCCTTCTCGATCGCCAGCGCGCGCGAGTCCTTCTCCACGCCGTCGCGCGTGAACACGCGCACGTCGATCACCGTGCCGTCCATGCCCGGCGGGACGCGCAGGCCGGTGTCCTTCACATCCGAGGCCTTCTCGCCGAAGATCGCCCGCAGCAGCTTCTCCTCGGGCGTCAGCTGCGTCTCACCCTTCGGCGTGACCTTGCCGACCAGGATGTCGCCCGCCTTCACCTCCGCGCCGATATAGGCGATGCCCGCCTCGTCGAGCTTGGCGAGCGCCGCGTCGCCGACGTTGGGAATGTCGGCCGTGATCTCCTCGGGGCCGAGCTTGGTGTCGCGCGCGACGCAGGTCAGCTCCTCGATGTGGATGGTGGTGAAGCGGTCCTCCTGCACCACGCGCTCGGAGATCAGGATCGAGTCCTCGAAGTTGTAGCCGTTCCAGGGCATGAAGGCGACCAGCAGGTTCTGGCCGAGCGCCAGCTCCCCGAGATGAGTCGAAGGTCCGTCCGCCAGCACGTCGCCGCGCGAGATCGCGTCGCCCGCGTTGACCAGCGGCCGCTGGTTGATGCAGGTATTCTGGTTCGAGCGGGTGTATTTGGTCAGATTGTAGATGTCCACGCCCGGCTCGCCGGCGATGGTTTCCTCGTCACTGACCCGCACCACGATGCGCGAGGCGTCGACGGAATCGACCACTCCGCCGCGCTTGGCGATCACGGTGACCCCGGAGTCGATCGCCACCGAACGCTCCATGCCGGTGCCCACCAGCGGCGTCTCGGCGCGCAACGTCGGCACCGCCTGGCGCTGCATGTTCGAGCCCATGAGCGCGCGGTTGGCGTCGTCATGCTCGAGAAACGGGATCAACGAGGCGGCCACCGAGACGATCTGCTTCGGGCTGACGTCCATGTAATTGATCTGGTCACGCTGCATGAGCGTGAACTCGTTCTGGAAGCGGCACGACACCAGCTCGTCCGTGAGCTCGCCGTTGGGTCCGAGACTCGCGTTCGCCTGGGCGATGGCGTAGTTGCCTTCCTCGATCGCCGAGAGATAGTCGATCTGGTCGGCCACGCGGCCGTTCTCGACGCGCCGGTACGGCGTCTCGAGGAATCCGTACTGGTTGGTGCGCGCATACACGGCCAGCGAATTGATCAGGCCGATGTTCGGGCCTTCCGGCGTCTCGATCGGGCACACGCGGCCGTAGTGGGTGGGGTGCACGTCGCGCACCTCGAAGCCGGCGCGCTCACGGGTCAATCCGCCCGGGCCGAGCGCCGATACGCGCCGCTTGTGGGTGACCTCCGACAGCGGATTGTTCTGGTCCATGAACTGCGAGAGCTGCGAGGACCCGAAGAACTCCTTCACCGCCGCCGCCACCGGCTTGGCGTTGATCAGCTCCTGCGGCATCAGCGGCTCGGTCTCCGCGACGGTCAGGCGCTCCTTGACGGCCCGCTCGACGCGGACCAGACCCACGCGGAAGGCATTCTCGGCCATCTCCCCGACGCTGCGCACGCGGCGGTTGCCGAGGTGATCGATGTCATCCACTTGGCCGTTGCCGTTCCTGATGTCGATGAGCACTTTCAGGACATCGATGATGTCGGACGTCTCACCGTGCTGCGCGACCAGTTGCTTGGCCAGCTCGTCGGTTCGGGCGCTGAAGTACTTGTTGTCGTACAGGATGCCCGGACCGGTGATCGCCTCGCGTCCGACGCGGCGGTTGAATTTCATGCGCCCGACCGCCGACAGGTCGTAACGCTCGCCGTTGAAGAACAGGTTGGCAAACAGGTTCTCGGCCGCATCGCGGGTCGGCGGCTCGCCCGGACGCATCATGCGGTAGATCTCCACCAGCGCCTCGAAGCGGGTCTTGGTGGGATCGATGCGCAACGTGTCGGAGACGTACGGACCCCGGTCGAGATCGTTCACGTACAGCGTATTGACCTGAGTGATGCCGGTCTGGATCAGCTTCTCCACCGACGCGGCGGTCAGCACCTCGTTGGCCTTGGCGAGCAGCTCGCCGGTCTCGGTGTTGACGACATCGTGGGCCAGAACCTTGCCGTAGAGGTACTCGCGCGGCACCCGCAAGCGCGTGACCTTGGCGTCCTCGAGCTGGCGCACGTGGCGGGCGGTGATGCGCCGGCCCTCCTCCACGATCACCTTCTCGCCGATGCGGATCTCGAAGGTGGCGGTCTCACCGCGCAGGCGCTGCGGCACCAGCTGCAGGGCCACCTCGTCCTCGCTCAGATGGAACGTGTTGGTGTCGAAGAAGGTGGCGAGGATCTCCTCCTCGCTCATGCCGAGGGCGCGCAGGATGATCGTCACCGGAAGCTTGCGCCGCCGGTCGATGCGCGCGAACAGGCAGTCCTTCGGATCGAATTCGAAGTCGAGCCACGAGCCGCGGTACGGGATGATGCGCGCGGAGAACAGCAGCTTCCCCGAGGAATGGGTCTTGCCGCGGTCGTGATCGAAGAACACCCCCGGCGAGCGGTGCAGCTGCGAGACGATGACCCGCTCGGTGCCGTTGATGATGAACGTGCCGTTGTCGGTCATCAACGGCAGCTCGCCGAGGTAAACCTCCTGCTCGCGCACGTCCTTGACCGGCTTCTTCGCGCCCGGCGCCTCTTTGTCGAGCACGATCAGGCGCACCTTGACGCGCAGCGGCGCGGCATAGGTCAGGCCGCGCAGCTGACACTCCTTGACGTCGAACCCCGGCTCGCCGAGCCGGTAACTGACGTACTCGAGAGAAGCGTTGCCGGAGTAGCTGCTGATCGGAAACACGCTCCTGAAGGCCGCGTGCAGCCCCACGGGATCGCGCGCGTCCTCGGGACGCTCGGCCTGCAGGAACGTCCGATACGAGTCCAGCTGAATGGCGAGCAAGTAGGGCGTGTCCAGAATGCCCGGCTGCTTGCCGAAGTTCTTGCGGATGCGCTTCTTCTCGGTGAAGGAATAAGCCATCTCGGGTTCACCTCAGGAAAAATTTGCGGTCGTCCTTCGAGCAGCCCTCTCCATGGGCTTCCTGCGGGGCATACCACCCCAAAGGCCGGGACCGGGACCCGCATGGGGTCCCGGTCCACCGCCTCACTTGATCTCCACTTTCGCGCCTGCGTCCTCGAGCTTCTTCTTGAAGGCTTCGGAATCGGCCTTGGAAACCGCTTCCTTGACGGTCGAGGGCGCCGCCTCGACCAGGTCCTTGGCCTCCTTCAATCCCAGGCCGGTGATCTCGCGGATCACCTTGATGACGGTGACCTTCTTGTCGGCCGGGTACTCCTTGAGGATGACGGTGAATTCCGTCTTCTCCTCGGCCGGGGCCGCGGCGGCGCCGGCGGCCGGCGCGGCGGCCACGGCCACCGGGGCCGCGGCGGTGACGCCGAACTTCTTCTCCATGTCGGAGATGAGCTCGACGACCTCCATCAGGGTCATATTGGAAATCGCATCGAGAATTTCGTCTTTGCTGACAGCCATGTTGAGTCTCCGGAAAATGAAATCGAACAATCGGGCGTGGCGTTACGCGGCCTGCTTCTGGTCGCGAATCGCGGCCACGGTACGGGCGAGCTTCGCCGGCGGCTCCGCCAGCGTCGCGACGAACTTCTGAATCGGCGCCTTGAGCACGCCGAGCAGCATCGACAGCGCTTGCTCGCGGGTCGGCAGATTCGCGACCCGGTCCAGGTCCTCGGCCGGCAGGATTTTCCCGCCGAGCGCGACCAGGGTCGCCACGAGCTTCTCGTTCGTCTTCCCGAAGTCCTTCACCAGGCGCGCGGCCGCGCCCGGATCGTCCTTCGAGAATGCGAGCACGAGCGGCCCCTTGAGCTTCGGTCCCACCTGCTCGAAGGCCGTGCCGACGAGCGCCCGACGGGCCAGCGTGTTCTTGACCACACGCATGTACACGCCTTGGACGCGCGCCTTGGCACGCAGCTCGGTCATCTGTCCGACGGTCAGACCACGGTACTCGGCAGCCACGACGGACTGCGCCGCGGCGGCCACTTCGGCCACCTCGGCTACCATCGCCTTCTTGTCTTCCAGGTTAAGTGCCATTCCTTCTCTCCTCTCGGGTGAGAAGATCACTGTTTACGAACGAAGCCACCGGTTCCCCGGCCGGCTTCCCCATCGTCTCCGCCGCGACGGACCCAAGCGGCCCGAGGCGGCGCGGTGACCCCTCACGCTTCGAGGTTCAGCCTCGATGCGATCAGCGGTTCACCATCTGCGCAGGCGGTCATTAAGAGGGGCGGCCCCTCGCCTGCGGTCTTCGATGATGACCACCACCGCTTACGCGGCGGTGGCCCGCATCTCTGATTCGATGACGGATCTCGTCGGAACGGAATCCGCCAAGACTGTCTCGCGCCGATGCGCGGGACTCCACGAGGCCGTCGCGACGGCGGCCCCGGGATACAGTCGATGCAAAATCAACCAGCACCTGCGCACAACTCAACCGCTCAGCGTCGCCTGGTCGACCAGAACTCCCGGACCCATGGTCGAGGACACAGTGACCCGCTTGAGGTACTGCCCCTTGGCCGTGGGCGGCTTGGCCCTGTGCAGATCGGCGATCAGCGCCGCGAGATTCTCCTTCAGCGCGTTGATCTCGAAGCTGGCCTTGCCGATCGTGCAGTGCACGATACCGGCCTTGTCGACGCGGTAGGTGACTTGGCCAGCCTTGGCGTTCTTGACCGCCGTGGCGACATCGGGCGTCACCGTGCCGACTTTCGGGTTCGGCATCAGACCGCGGGGACCGAGAATCTGTCCCAGCTGACCGACGATGCGCATGGCGTCGGGACTGGCGATCACGCGATCGAAATTGATCTCACCCGCCTTGACCTGGGCGGCCAGATCTTCCAGGCCGACGATGTCGGCGCCGGCGGCCTTGGCGATCTCCTGGTTCTTGCCGGAGGTGAATACCGCCACGCGCACCGTCTTGCCGGTGCCGTGCGGCATGACCGTCGAGCCACGGACCTGCTGGTCGGACTTGCTGGCATCGATTCCGAGATTCACCGCGGCGTCGACCGACTCGTCGAACTTGGCCTTGGCGAACTCCTTGACCAACTGCAGCGCCTCGTCGGCCGGGTACTGCTTGCCCGGCGTGAGTCTGCCCTGCCACGTCTTCACACGTTTGCCCACCGCCATGATCAGACCTCCTCCACGTCGACGCCCATGCTGCGCGCGCTGCCGGCGATGGTGCGCACGGCGGCGTCCAGACCGGCGGCGGTCAGATCCGGCTGCTTGGTCTTGGCAATCTCCTCGAGCTGCGCGCGGCTGATCTTGCCGACCTTGGCGGTGTTGGGCACGCCGCTGCCCTTTTCGATGCCGATCGCCTTGCGAATCAGCACGGAGGCGGGCGGCGTCTTCATCACGAACGTGAAGCTGCGATCCGCATACACGGTGATCACGACCGGGATGGGCAGGCCCTTCTCCAGCTTCTGGGTCTGCGCGTTGAACTGTTTGCAGAACTCCATGATGTTCACGCCCTGCTGGCCAAGCGCCGGCCCGATGGGCGGTGAGGGATTCGCGGCGCCCGCGGGCACCTGCAATTTCACATAGCCTTGAACTTTCTTCGCCATCGATACTCTCCCGGGTGCAAACGCCTTCTCGAGGCTCCCCGACTTACCACCACTGTCTACTCAACACGTCCGCGGCACGCTGGAGCCGTGCCGGCGGCATTGCGAAAACGCCTCCGGCCCGCGCATCCCGCGGTCGCTCGCCGCCTCGCGGCTCGCCCGCGCCGGCCGGAATTCAAACCCGCCGCGCGGTTACGCCTTCTCCACCTGCGAGAAGTCGAGTTCCACAGGCGTCGAGCGCCCGAGAATCTGCACGGCCACCTGCAGCCGGCTCTTCTCATAGTTGACGCTCTCGACGACGCCGTTGAAATCGTTGAACGGCCCGTCAATCACGCGCACCACCTCGCCCGGCTCGAACAGCACCTTCGGCCGCGGCTTGTCGGCGCCTTCCTCGACGCGGCGCAGGATCTGCATCGCCTCGCGATCGGTGATCGGCGCGGGCTTCTCGGGCGTGCCGCCGATGAAGCCGAGTACCTTGGGCACCTCGCGCACCAGGTGCCAGGTGTTCTCGTCCATCTCCATGTGCACCAGCACGTACCCGGGGTAGAACTTGCGCTCGCTGCGGCGCTTGTGGCCGTCGCGCATCTCCACCACTTCCTCGGTCGGAACCAGGATCTCGCCGAACTTCGGCTCGAGGCCGGCGCGCTTCACGCGTTCCTGGAGCGACTCCGCCACCCGATGTTCGAAGTTCGAATAGGCATGCACCACGTACCATCTCAGCGCCACGAATCAGCCCCCCTGCCCGGTCAATAACCGCGTCGCCCAAGTCAGCACAAAATCCAGGCCCCAGAAGAACAGACCCGCGATCGCCACGAATACGAATACGACCACGGTGGTCATCGTGGTTTCGTTGCGGGTCGGCCAGACGATTTTGCGCAGCTCCGCTCGCGCACTCACGACGAATTGGCGAAACTCCGTTCCGTATCGCGAGAACGATACGATCAGCGCCGCCACCGCAAAGCCGCCGGCCACGCACAGCCAACGCAGCCAGGTCGTTTGCGCGCCAAGCAGGTAATAGGCAACCACGCCCGCGGCGACCACGAGCACAGCCACCCACAGCTTGACCTTGTCCGCTGTACCAATCGCTTCGGTTTTAGTTTCGTCTGTCATGTCATCGGCTGGCAGGCCAGGAGGGAATCGAACCCCCAACCTGCGGTTTTGGAGACCGCCGCTCTGCCAATTGAGCTACTGGCCTACGTTTACCGGCGGCAATCGCCGAAGCGACCGCCGCAAGACCCTACACATCGGCCGCCGGCGCCGTGCGCCGGAAGAAGCACCTCTCTCACTTCACAATCTTCGCAACGACGCCGGCCCCGACGGTGTGCCCGCCCTCGCGGATGGCAAAGCGCAGCCCCTCCTCCATCGCAATCGGGCTGATCAGCTCCA
>JAJYFU010000126.1 GCA_021790795.1 Pseudomonadota bacterium | reverse complement strand
TGTGCCACCTCGCGCAGCAGGCCACGCAGCCCGCGATAACGGCCTTCGCGACAGCCGTGACGCTGAACCCGTGGCTGCCGGTGAGCTGGAACGCGCTCCAGCGCCTGTACCGCAAGTGTGGGCAACCTCGAGAAGCCGAATCGGCCGCGCGGTCCTGTGCGGCGCTCGAGAAACTCCCGAGCGAGATCAGGACGGCGCACGGGCTGTTCGCCGACGGCGACATCGGCGCCGCCGAACAACTGGTACGCCACTACCTCCTGACCCGAGGCGAGGACATCGAAGGCATGCGTCTGCTCGCCCGCATCGCCATGGCGCACGACGTGCCCCGTGATGCGCAGATCCTTCTGGAAAAAGTGCTCGAGAGGGCGCCGGAATACCATGCCGCCCGTTACGAATACGCCCGCGCATTGTTGCGGCGCCTGAAGCATCTGCGCGCGCGGGAGGAATTGGAGAGGCTGCTGGCGAGCGATCCCGACAACCCCTCCTACCGCTTGACGCATGCCACCGCATGCGCGCGCCTCGGGGACATCGAGCAGGCGCTATCCGAATACCGGACGCTGGCGAGCCGGACACCCGACAGCGCCGAGGTGCATCTGGCCATCGGCCACGCGCTCAAGAGCCTGGGCCGAGCCGGCGAGGCGGCCCAGTCCTATCGCGCGGCCGCGGCCCTGCGCTCCGGTTACGCCACCGCGTGTTGGCACCTGGCGACGTTGAGCGCGTTCCGTTTCGAGGCCGCCGAGCTCGAGCGGATGATCCGTGACGAGGCGGATACCCGGACCAACCCCGTGGAGCGCTACCATCTGTGCTTCGCGCTCGGCAAAGCGCTCGAGGATCGGCGGGAGTACGCGCAATCGTTTCGTTATTACGAACGCGGCAATGCGCTGAAGAAGCGGGAATGCCGCTTCCGCCCCGAGATCGTCGAGAACCTCGCACGTCTGCAGATCGCCACCTGCACGGCGAATTTCTTTGCCGCTCGCCGGGGCTGGGGATATCCGGATGCGGCGCCGATTTTCATCGTCGGACTACCCCGCGCCGGATCGACGCTGATCGAGCAGATCCTCGCCTCGCATTCCGCGGTGGACGGAACCCTGGAGCTGCCCAACATCGCGCAGCTGGCAGCCGATCTGCAGGGCCGCACCCGCCCGGGCGAGCAGCCGCGTTATCCCGGCGCACTCGCCGAACTCGGCCGGGAAGACTGCCGCCGGCTCGGCGAGCAGTACGTCCGCGATACGCTCGTGTACCGCCATGGAAAGCCGTTCTTCATCGACAAATGCCCGAGCAATTTCCAGGATCTCGGGTTCATTCACCTCATTCTGCCCAACGCCCGGATCATCGACGCGCGCCGCGAACCGATCGCCTGCTGCTTCAGCAACTTCAAACAGATCTTCCTGCCCGGAGCCGGACCGGAGTTCGCCTACGGATTCGAGGACCTCGCGCGTTACTACCGCATGTATCTCGAGCTCATGCGCCATTGGGAGGCCGTGCTGCCGGGCAAGATACTGCGGATCCAGTACGAGGAGCTGGTCACGGATTTCGCGGCGAACGTCCGGCGCCTGGTCGAATTCTGCGATCTGAGGCCGGAGCCCGCCTGTTTCCGGTTTCACGAGACCGAGCGCGCCGTCCATACCCTGAGCGCCGAGCAGGTCCGTCAGCCGCTCAACCGCGCCGGACTCGATCAGTGGCGCCGCTTCGAGCCGTGGCTGGGACCCTTGAAGGACGCTCTGGCGAGAGTCCAGGTCGCATCATTCGACCCGCCCGCGCCCAACACGGAGGCTGGCCCGTAGCCCGCAAGCAGGCCCCGAACCGACTGTTGTCGATTCCCCTGTCCGTACCGAACTTTTCGGTGGAGCATGGCGGGCGTATGCTCCATCCTTCCCAACGAGGGACGTTAATGAAGACGCGGATTACATTTCTCGGGTGTCTCGTGCTCGCCTGGAGCGTCGCAAGCGCCCACGTGAATTGCGCCCAGGCGCCGTATGGCGAGAGCGTCGCGCAGTTTGGCAGGGACGAGTTCCGGCTGGGCATGATCGCCGCGGCGCATGCGGGGGACCGTCGGTCGGTCCCGCAGGCGATGGCCCGGGAAATCGACCGGGCGATGCGCGGCGCGTGTCTCGCGAAATTCCACGGCCACAACCTGACTCGATATTCCAGGCTGGGGTTGTCGCCCCGCTCGCTGAAGACTCGAAGTATCGGTTCGATCGCGGCCCTGACGGTCAATTGGAACGGATCGCACCCTCGCGGCTCGGGCCGAATTGCCCCGGCGTCGAGCGCATCCGGCGAATCGCCGTCCGCTGCGCGACGAACGGTGTCCAGCGCCGTCCGGCACGCGCCGCCTCCCGCCAACGGCCCGTCCGTGGCGGTAACGTCGAGCTTCCCGGCGTGCCCCCGCAGGGTGGACTTCGAGAGGCTTCTCAGCGCCGCGCTGATCGACAAGTCCGACTGGTCAAAAGCCGAGGCCAAGGGGAAAAGACACGGCTGCATCGAGCTGCGCGCCGGCGAACGTGTCTATCGACTCCGAACCGATACCTGGAGCGGATTGACCGAGGTGCGGCCGGCAGGGCGCACGAGGGCATATTGGACCGACACAGTTGCCGTAAAGTAGACTCCGCCGGCCATGCTTCGCGCGCACATCCCGCCTGCCTGGACCCGTCCCCCGATCGGCGGTACCGGCGCGCACGCGAGGCACACGTGTCGCGCGGGTTTCCGGCCACGGGCGAGACGCTCGATCC
Organism: Pseudomonadota bacterium; assembly: GCA_021790795.1. Lineage (GTDB taxonomy): Bacteria > Pseudomonadota > Gammaproteobacteria > Steroidobacterales > Steroidobacteraceae > 13-2-20CM-66-19. Next base: position 3,809 of record JAJYFU010000126.1, on the reverse strand, counting down.
CGTATCGAGCACCGGCCGCCGGCGCATGAGTGCCGCCCCGCCCAGGACCTGACGCGATGAACGCCACCACCGCGGCATGCGGGCTGCCGACGCCCGAAGACCTCTACTCCCGCCCTGGGCTCGAGCGGCTCGATGCCCGCTTCCGCCAGTTCCTGCTCGAGCGCGACCCGCAGCTGGCCGAGCGTCTGGCGGCCGCGCGGGCCGACGGCGACGCGCTGGCGCGCCGGGACGAGAGCGAGCTGTGGCTGATCCTTGCCCCGCTCGTCGACGAGTTTCTCTGCGCGGTATTCTCGATCGGCGCGGACGTGGCGAAGTTGGTCGAGCGCCAGGACGATCTCGAGGTCGTCTTCGAGGTGCGCCGCAAGTTCGTCCAGCGACATATCGCCAAGAAGGCCACCCGCGAGGATGCCGCGGCCATCGACGGCGACGAGGCGCTCGCCGCGCTCGAAGCGCACCTGCAGGGTCCGTTCGAGGCGGTGCGCTTTGCCCGGGCGGTGCGCTCGTGGCTGGAGCGCGAGCCGCAGTGCCGCGCCGAGATCGCCGCGGCCGAGCGATTCGTGACCTGGGCCGCGCTCTCCCCCGCCGGGCGGCGGCGCTTCGGCGATCATGCCCTCTTTCAAGTGCCCCGCAAGCACGACCCGCTGAAGCTGGTTGCAACCAGCGCCCGGCAGGAAGGCGGCATCACCTGGCTCGAGGCGCCGGCCGAGCACGCGTTGCGCCAGCGGCGGGGGTTCGAGCTGACGGACGCCGGATGCGACCTGTCGGGAGGACTGGGCGAGATCCACTACTGCATCTACTGCCACCACCAGGACAAGGATTCCTGCTCGAGCGGCTTGCGTGGCGCGTCGGGATCATTCGAGCACAGCGCGGTCGGCGCGCTTCAGACCGGCTGCCCGCTCGGCGAGCGCATCTCGGAGATGCACGAGGCGAAGCGGCGCGGTCATGTCTTGTCCGCCCTGGCGATCGCCTGCGTCGACAATCCGCTGCTCGCCGGCACCGGTCATCGCATCTGCAACGATTGCATGGTCAGCTGCATCTACCAGAAGCAACACCGCGATCCGGTGAACGTTCCCCAGGCCGAGACCCGCATCCTCAAGGACGTGCTCGAGCTGCCGTGGGGTTTCGAGATCTACAGCCTGCTCACCCGCTGGAACCCGCTGAACTTCCGCCGGCCGCTGCCGCGCCCGCCCAGCGGCCGCTCCGTGCTGGTCGTCGGCGCCGGCCCCGCGGGCTACACGCTGGCACATCACCTGCTCAACGACGGCCATGCGGTCGCGCTCATCGACGGGCTGAAGATAGAGCCGTTGCCGCCCGAGCTGACCGGCCGCGACGGCGGCGGCCCGCGGTTCGGCCTGATCCGCCGGATCGACGTGTTGCGCGAATCGCTCGCCGAGCGGGTCAGCGCCGGATTCGGCGGCGTGGCGGAATATGGCATCACCGTCCGTTGGGACAAGAACTTCCTGAAGATCCTGCGGTTGCTGCTCGAGCGGCGCACGCAGTTCGCGCTGCTCGGCGCCATCCGCTTCGGCGGCGCCCTCGGCGTCGAGGACGCCTTCGCGCTCGGCTTCGATCACATCGCGCTGTGCATGGGCGCCGGCAGGCCCACGCTTCTCGAGATTCCCAACGGCCTGGCCCGCGGTGTGCGGCAGGCCTCCGACTTCCTCATGGCGCTGCAGCTGACGGGCGCCGCGCGAGCCGACACGCTGGCCAACCTGCAGATGCGGCTGCCGGTCGCGGTGATCGGCGGCGGCCTGACCGCCATCGACACCTGCACCGAGGCGTTGGCCTACTATCCGGTGCAGGTCGAGCGGTTCCGGATGCGTTACGAAAGCCTCTGCGCCCGCTTCGGCGCCGAGCAGGTCCGCGGCGGCTGGACGGACGAGGACCGTACCATCGCCGAGGAGTTTCTGGAGCATGCGCTCGCGCTGCGCGCCGAGCGCGCCGCCGCCGAGCGCGACGGCCGCGAACCCGACATTGTCGGCCTGCTGCGCAGTTGGGGCGGGGCCCGCATCCTGTACCGGCGTGTGATGACGGCGTCGCCGGCCTACAAGAATCACGAGGAGATCATCAAGGCGCTGGAGGAAGGGATCTCCTACGCGGAGAATCTTCAGCCCCTTGCGGTGCAGCTCGACCGGTTCGGTCACGCCTGCGGCCTGAGCGTTCGCGACGCCGTGACCGGCGCGCAGTCCACGGTCGCCGCGCGGACCGTCCTGATCGCCGCGGGCACGGTACCCAACACGGTGCTTGCGAGCGAGGCGCCGGTCCTGCGCCTCGACGGCAGCCATTTCCAGGCATACGACGAATCCGGCGCGCCGGTCTCGCCGGAGCGCTGCGGCAAGCCCGCCGCCACGCACGTGGTTGCGCATCTCGCCGCGGACGGGAAGGCCATCAGCTTCTTCGGCGATCTTCACCCTTCGTTCGCCGGCACCGTCGTGAAGGCGATGGCAAGCGCCAAGAACGGCTATCCCATCGTCTCGCGTCTGCTCGAGCGCGTCGCCGGCACCGCCGAGCCCGCCAAGGTCCTCGAGCGGCTTCGCTCGCAAGGCTCCGCGCGCGTGGTGCGGGTTGAGCGCTTGACCGCCACCATCGTCGAGGTGGTCGTCGAGGCGCCGCTTGCGGCCCGGGCGTTCCGCCCCGGCCAGTTCTTCAGATTGCAGAACTACGAGGCCGGCGCGCCGCAGGCCTGCGGCACGCGCCTGGCGATGGAGGGAATCGCCCTGACCGGCGCCTGGGTCGACCCGGAGCGCGGACACGTCGGGCTCGTGGCGCTCGAGATGGGCGGCTCATCGAGCCTGTGCACCCTGCTCGAGCCGGGACAGCCGGTCGCGCTGATGGGACCGACCGGCGAGCCCACGCACATCCCGCGCGATGAAACAGTCGTGCTGCTCGGCGGCGGGCTGGGCAACGCGGTGTTGTTCTCGATCGGCCGCGCCATGCGCGCGGCCGGCTCCCGCGTCCTGTATTTCGCCGGCTATCGCTCCAGTACGGACGTGTTCAAGCGCCAGGATCTCGAGGACGCCTCCGATGCGCTCGTGTGGTGCACCGATTCGGCGCCGGCGCCGCAGCCCGCGCGGCCGCAGGACAGACAGTTCGTCGGCAATGTCGTGCAGGCCCTCGAGGCCTACGCCGCCGGAGGGCTGGGCGCGACGCCCATCGCGCTCGAGGAGGTCGATCGCATCATCGCCATCGGCTCCGAGCCGATGATGGCCGCGGTGGCCGCCGCGAGGCGCGGCGGACTCGCGGCGCGTCTCAAGCGCGGGCATGTCGCGCTCGCCAGCATCAACTCGCCGATGCAGTGCATGATGAAGGCGATTTGCGCACAGTGTCTCCAGTCGCACCGCGATCCGGCCACGGGCATCGAGACGATCGTCTTCACCTGCCTGAACCAGGACCAGGAGATGGACCGCGTCGACTTCGGCGTGCTGCGCCAGCGTCTGGGCCAGAATTCCCTGCAGGAAAAACTGACGGCCCGTTGGATCACCGCCTGTCGCGACGCCGCGCAGTGAGGCGCCGGGCCGCCGCGCCAGACACGCGGCGGCGCTCCCCCACCGGGCCGAGTTAAACGTTTTTTCCGGCTTCCGCCGCGGTATACTCCGCCCGATTCACCGCAATTGGGGGACGGCTGCGAGCCGCTTGATCACACCCGGTGCAAACCGAGAACCGAATGAATGCCCCGGCGCGAGAGCGCCTGTGCGGTGCGGTGATTGCCAGCCGCGCGACGGTGTTTGACGTGACACTGGTGGAGCGCGAGTCGGTAAAGAGCATCTGAGCATCGATTATCCGCCTGAAGGAGGCTATGGAGTGAGCAA
>JAJYFU010000125.1 GCA_021790795.1 Pseudomonadota bacterium | reverse complement strand
TGAGGTAGACCTGCGAGCCGCTTTGGACCCGCGAGGACTGCTGCTGGTTCAGCGCCGAGGAGCTCGCGGCCTGAGTGGCCGGCTGCGCGCGGAAGCACAGCAGCTCGTGGATGTTGGTGTCGCCGCCAGTGGAGCCGGCGAATCCGAAGCGCAGCAGCGAGGGCAGGGGGCCGTTCGCGTCGGTGATATTCTGGTTCTGCAGTACCCCGATCCACGAGCCGCCGTCGTAGCTGTACCACATGCTGAGCAGACCATTATCCGTGATCTTCACGCGATAGGTGATCGGCGTGGCATCTTGGCGCGAGTATCCGCCGTTGGCATATTCGTCGGCGATCAACACGGCATTTTTGCCCGAGGTCGGCAGGACCGCGTAGGCGTTCGGGATCGCCGGGTAATCCATGACCGGAGTGCCGGTATTCTGCGGCTGGTACGGATTCGAGAAGTTCCAGATGTCGCCGGTCTCGCACGTCGTCTGCACGGCGGACTCTTGCTCGCCTGCCGACAGGATGCTCGGGTAGTCGGACGGGTAATTGGCGTTCAGCCAGGGCCAGGCGATGTTCCCGGCGCCGCGCATGCCGATGCGATTGGGCTGATAGCCGCCACCGGTCGCGGTGTTGTCACCGCTCGTGTACAGGCTGTTCTCTCCGAGCGTGTTCACCGTGCCGTTGAGGAAATTGCCGAACTCGTCGATGCCGAGGCCCAGATAAGCCCCCACGATGCCGTGATAATCGGGGTTTGAGTTGGAGCAATCGTAGCCGAGGCTCCCGCCGAATGAGCCGATGGAATCCTGCAGGGGGCTCCATTCGGCCGCATTGACCAGGAAGAAGCTCATGCCGTCGGCGCCGTCGCCGTCCGCGCCGCCGGAATTTCCGCGATACGTGACGGTCTTGAACGTGATGTCCAGGCCCTGGTTTGTGGAGAATGTATTGCCAGAGACGATCGCGCCGTTCTGATTGTAGCCGCCACTGCCGCAGCTGCCGCCCAGGCAGCCGTTGGTGAAGCGCAAGGCGCCTTCGCCGACAGGATCCGGCAGCGTCTCGGCGCTCCCGGACACGCCGTTGAAGCCTCCGACGAGCGGCTCATTGTAGTAAGCGTTCGATCCCCCGGTGCCGCCGCTGGAGGACGTTTGGATCGCAATGCATCCCGGCGGACTGCCCGGTCCCGGCGCCGCCACGGCGCTGGCGGTGCTCGCGGTGAGGCAGGCGCCGTTGAAGTAGTACCACGGATTCTCGGTGGTCGCGCCGGTAAAATCCTCTTGCAGATTCGACACGGTGGACGTCGTGGAGGTCTGCGCATGCGCCGGGACCACCTGTATGACACAGGCGGTGAACAGCGCTGCGAGCCATAATCTCTTGCGAACCATGGGTGATCTCCGGGAGTTCATGGACCGCTCGCCGATGCGACGGCGTATCGGATCTGGTAGGTGCTCTCCACCACGGCGATCGTGGCTTGCGAGCCGCCGTATGACCATGCGTCAACAACGTAATCTTGGGCGCCGGGAACCGTGGCGTCGGCGCCGAGGTAGCCGATGTAGGCCATTGGGTAGCCGTACAGCGTGTTCTGCCCGCCGGTGGTGCTGGTTGCGATGTCGGTCGTGTAATCGAAAGCACCGCCCGCCGCCCACGGCACGTCGGCCGGCTGAGTCTGGTAGACCAGAGGCTCGTTGCAAATCACGGGTATGGCGGTCGCGGCGGGCTCCGCGGCGCAGCTGACCAGCGGGGACGTCGTGACGTCGTCGTACAACCACTGCTCGGCGTACTCCTGCGCACTGTCCGCCGCCTGCAGCGCCCGCTGCTTATCGAGCACGTTGCCGGCAATGCGGTTGTCGAGTCCGGCACCGCGGAACATGGCCAGCGCGAGGAGGGTGATGACGATCAGCAGCAGGAGCGTCGTCACCAGGACCATGCCGTCCTGCGTGGCGGAACGACTGTCGTACGGCGCGCTCATGCTCACGATCCTCCTGTGCGGCTCATCAGCGCGATGACCTTGGTGAAGGTTGCCGCCTGCTGTCCGACGTCCGCCTGCAGGGGATTCTTGAACATCACGGCGATCCTGACCGCGGTGACCTCGCTCCAGTCGGATGCGGTCATCGATGCGGCCGGAACGTAGGTATCGACGGAGTAGTCGCCGGGAGTCACGCTCGCGACGGTATGCAGGCCATACCAGATCTGCATGGCCTCGACGTTCTCGACCAGTTGCACGGGGCTGGTTTGCGACCAGGCATTGCCGATCTCCAGCGCGCAATACAGATAGCTCGTGCCGTTGACCGAGGCGATGTAGAAGTAGTTGGTATAGACCGTATCGCTTCCCGTCTGGTTCGAGGTGCCGTCGCACAACGGAATTCCATCGCCGCTCGCGGTCATGAACCGAACCGCGAGCGAATCGTCGTCATAGGTGGTGCCGTTGATGATGGTCGTGTTCGGCACGCCGTCGATCGCCTGTCCGGAGGTGAATGACAGCCCGGCGCCGTTCGGCGCGGTGATCGTGGCGGCCGGCAGGGCCGCGACCTGCGAGGTCACGGCTGGATCGGGATAATAGCCCGCCGACTGGGTGATCTCGCTGAGCATCGTCATCGTGAAGCGCTCGTCGTTTTCGAGCTGGGCGACGCCGTTGCGGTCGGAGTAGGAGTTGCGCACGCTCTGTTCGATCGTGATGACTCCGGCGATCAGGAACAGCGCGATGAGAATCGCCACCATCAACTCGATGAGCGAGTAGCCGTGCTCGCGCCGCGAAACCATGCCGCCGTGCCGCAGGCTTCTCATGGGTCCACCACCAGCTGGTAGCTTTGATTTTGGAAGGCGGTGTTGTTGTCTTCCTCGCGGTTCGCGTTCACCGTGTTCTCGGTCCAGGACACCGTGATGGTGCAGGCGGAGATCTCGGCGATCCCATTGTTCACCGGGGCGCACACGATGTCGGTGGTGGCCGTGTTGAGCACGTTCGCCATCGCCAGCTCCCATTGCACCAACTGATAGCCGGCCATGTCCGCGGCGGTGCAGGGAACCGTGCCGCTGCCGAGCTCGCAGAGCTTGGGATTGCCGAGCGCCGCGGAGATCCCGCTGGCAAGGTTATTGTCGCCCGAGGAGGTCACGGTCGTGGCGGCGCTCGGATTGATGGTTACGGTGAGATTTCCCGGCAGCGTGGTCGGCGCGACCGCCCAGTAAGCGGTGTTGGCGTGCATGGAGGCGGCCAGGCTCGAGGCCTCGAGCGCCACCAGAGTGCGCAGGCGCGAGACGCCGGTGTCGGCGAGCAGCAGCGCCTGCATTTTGGCGATGCCGAGCAGTCCGACCGCGATGATGATCAGCGCGACCAGCACCTCGACCAGGCTGAAGCCGTGCGCGGGGCGATTTTGGGTGGAACGGCTCATCAGGTTCACGGGCAGTCGGTGGGATCGGTCTGATGCAGCGCGCTGGTCATCATGCCGGACTGGCTGAGCAACAGACAGCGCGTGAATACGGTGTCGTTCGACGAGTTCTTCAGGGTGATCGTCACGTTCGCCTCGCCGGTATAGGCGAAGCCGTCGCGATTGAAGGAGACGGAGCTGACGCCGTAGTTCGATTCGAAGGTGTCGCCGCTCGTAAACGGCGCTTGCACCCGCAATACGTCCTGGTCGGACGCGATGGTCTGATTGTCGTTGACGTCGACGAAGACGATCCAGCCATTTTGCCAGGTGTCGGTAGCGCCGCCGGCGCACGAGTACGGACTGGTGACGCTGCCCGCGACGCATACCGTGATCGTGCGTCCTTCGCGCACGGCCTCCGAGCGCGCATATTCCATATCACCGAGCAGGGCATTGACTTCGGTCGCCATCCGGTTGTCCGTGGTGACGTGGCGATACATCGGCACGCCGATTGCGGTGATGATCGCGACGATCATCATGACGATGACCAACTCCGCCATCGTCACGCCGCGCTGGCGCGCCGGCCAGGCGGGGCGACGGCGTTGCGGGGCGTATGTTGTAATCGTGTTGTGCACGGAGCTGATGCGGCGTGTATCCCTGTTGCGGGCTACTTTACCCGGTGCGCAACGCTCACTCCGCACCATCCGACCGGCGGCCGACCGTGACCGACGAGCGGTCGATGTAACACGATGAGAGGTGCGTCACAGAACGCCGAGCGGGCGCCATACGCGCCGCGGCGCACGTCCGCGCCCGAGCCACCCGCGCCGGCGAATCGCCGGCGATGCGCGGAGTCGCAACTCATTGAATAGTCGATAAAAGCGCGTCTGCGTCGGACGCGCCGGACTTTCCAAATGCCGCCACTGCGCCTATCCTCGCGGCACCAAGCGAGGCGGCGCGAGCAGGCCGCGAGCGCGCTGTTCGTACTGGAGAGAATTATGAAAAACAGGGGTTTTCTGTTTGTGTTCGGGCTGCTGCTGACGATGCTGCTGGCGATGCCGGCGGCGCGCGCGGCGGAGGGCATGTGGCCACTGTCGAACCTGCCGACGGCGGCCTTGAAGGGGCGCTTCGGCTTCACCCCGACGGCGAAGTGGATCCGTCAAGTGCAGCTCGCTTCCGTACGGCTGGCGGGTGGCTGCTCGGGATCGTTCGTGTCGCCGCACGGACTGGTGCTGAGCAACCATCACTGCGCGGTCGGCTGCCTCGAGGGCCTGTCGCGGCCCGGGCAGGATCTCATGGCCCGCTATTTCTATGCCGCCACACGCAAGGAGGAGCCGAGATGCCCGGCGATGGAAATCGAGCAGCTGGTGTCGATGCGCAACGTGACGGCGACGGTGAACCGGGCGACGCACGGCAGGAGCGGCGCGGCTTTTGCGGCTGCGATGCGGGCGGTGTCGAATCGTCTGGAATCCGCCTGCGTCGCCGGTGATGCACGGAAATGGCGCTGCGAGCTCGTTCGCCTCTATCACGGCGGACAGGATTGGATGTACAAGTACCGGCGCTATCAGGACGTCCGGTTGGTCTTCGTACCGAGCCAGTCGACGGCGTTCTTCGGCGGCTATCCGGATAATTTCAATTATCCCCGCTACGACTACGACATCAGCCTGCTGCGGGTGTTCGTACACGGCAGGCCGGCGCACACGCCGGAGTATTTCCGGCTCTCGGCGCGCGGACCGCACGCGGACGAGCTGGTGTTCACCTCCGGCAATCCGGGTGCGACCGAGCGCGATGATACGGTCGCGCAGCTGAAGTCGCTGCGCTATCCGGTATTCCCGCTGTTTCTGCAGCTGCTCTCGCACCAGCAGGGGCTGCTCGAGGCGTTCTCGGCCGAGAGCGCCCACAACGCCGAGATCGCCGCCGGCACGCTGTTCTTCGTCGATAACGCCATCAAGTCCATCGATGGGCAGCTCGCAGCGCTCAATGACGCGCGGCAGTTCGTCCGCAAAGTGCGCGCCGAGAAGGCGCTGCGGGCCAAAGTGGCGGCCAATGCGCGGCTCAAGCGTGACTACGGCGGCGCCTGGAAGGCGATTGCCGCGGCCGAGAAGCGCAATGTGGCGACGTTTATACCGTATAGCCTGATCGTCGACGGGCGGTTCTTCGACGCCCGGCTGTTCAACCTGGCATTCAGCATCGTGCTCGGCGCGCATGAGCGGACGCTGCCGGACGCCAAGCGAATGAGCGCGTATCGCGCCGCGAATCTGCCGCTGCTCGAGCAGCAGCTGTTCTCCGCGGCGCCGGTGCATCCGAGCCTGAACAAGCTCGAGCTGGTCTCGACGCTGACCATGATGCGCGATCTCCTGGGCAACGATGCGCCAATCTGCGCGGCGATCTTCGCGCATCGCTCCCCCCGCGAGGTTGCTCTGCAGGCGGTCGGCGAGACGCGCCTCGGCGACGTCGCGGCTCGCAAAGCGCTGTGGAAAGGTGGCGAGCAGGCGGTGAAGGCGTCGAAAGACCCTATGATCGTGCTGGCACGCAAGGTGCTGCCGTTCTATCTGAAGCTGTATAAGCAGCATGAAGACGAGATCAGCGCTCCCATCGAGGCGAACACGGCCAAGATCGCCCGACTGCGCTTCGCAATCTACGGGACTCGCATTGCCCCCGACGCGACATTCACCGAGCGGGTGTCCTACGGGATGGTCAAGGGATGGCTGCGCGATGGCAAGCCGGTGCCGCCGTTCACCACCGTGGCGGGCCTCTATGGCCGCGCGCGCGATTACGACCCGTTGAAGCTGAGTCCGGCGTGGCTCGCGGCGCGGGACCGGCTCAAGCCCACCACACCCATGAACTTCGTCTCCAGCAACGACATCGTCGGCGGTAATTCCGGCAGCCCGGTGATCGATCGCGACGGCCGCCTGGTCGGGTTGATCTTCGACGGCAATCCGCCGTCACTGGGCGGGGCGTTCTGGTACGACGACGCGAACAACAGAGCCGTAGCGGTTGATAGCGCGGTGATTCTCGCGGCACTGAAGCACGTGTATCACGCCAACGCGCTCGTCAAGGAGCTGCGCACGGGGAATTAGATTTCGCGCGGGGGAAGAGCGCCGGCCCCGTCAATTGGGGCCGGCGCAGTCGGGAGAACCACGCGCCGGACCGGCGGCACGGGCGGCAAAGCGAGATATATTTATTATCGAAATATCAGTGCGTTCTGTGATGTATTTAAA
>JAJYFU010000124.1 GCA_021790795.1 Pseudomonadota bacterium | reverse complement strand
GGGCGTTGGATGTGATCCGCACCTTGTTGGCCCCAGGCGCAAGGGCGACCGTAGTGGCGCATGCGGTCAGCAGCAATACCGAAGCGAGGACGACAACGGCTCTTGGGCTGACGATCATGGTAGGGCCCGCCGGCGAGAGTTGCAATTTCATATTTCAGTCTAGCACGTCGCCGACGGCGGTCGACCTGTCCGTTCCGCTGCTACAGGCGGATTCGACCCATCGTGTGCGCACGCGCCGGGCTGCTGATGAGCGTAACGGTGCCGTCGCGAACGCGATCGAGCAGGGTGTGCGGCGGTCCGTGCCAGAGCAGGCCGGAGAGCAGCACATTGGTGTCAATGATCGCGCGCACGCTGCTTACGCGCCGCCCGCGCGGCTTTGACCTCGGCGTTGATCTCTTCCATCGACATCGGCTCGATGCCGGCGGCGGCGACGCGATCGGCGATGGACAGGAGCGAGTCGGCGGCCTGCTTGCGGCGCAGCGCCTCGTTGAGGAGCCGTTCCAGGGCCTCCGGAGTCAAGAGGCCGGCCTCGCGCGCGGCTTGGGCCGTGGCGTCCGGCAGATCAATTTGAATCGTGGTCATTCCCGTGTCTCCTGCGCGGTGACGCGCTGCTCGGGCGGGAGGGACATGACGTTCAACTTCTCAATGAGCACTTCATCACGGCTCGCGTGTGGAGGCATGAACGGCGTCATTTCGCCCGCTGCACGTCGCATGCGGCTTGCCGCGTGTCCGGCTCAATGATCCGATCCGGCTTCCTGCGGGGACTCAGGCTCGAGCGAGATCGGCTCGCCGGGAATCGCGTGGCGCCCGGTCAGCCAGCCGCCGAGGTCGATCAGCCGGCAGCGCTCGCTGCAGAACGGCCGGTGCGGCGTATTCTTCCAGTCGATGGGACGGTGACAGGTGGGACAGGTGACCTGCATGGCGCCTCTCAGGCGCAGGTCGTGAGCAGAAAGGGCACGTCCTCGGTGGTCTGCGTCGCGTGCTCCGACAGCCCCTTCCAGGTCAGGAAGCGCACGCTGCAGCGGTGATGACTGCCGCTGACCTCCGGGTACAGCCCGCTCGAGGCCGGCAGCGCGATGCGCAGCAGCTGCAGCGGATTGTCCCGGTCGAACGTGATGGTGAACGTGCCGCCGCCGGCGCATTCCTGGCGCGAGCGCCCGAACTGGCGGGTGAGCCACAGCAGCTCCGCCACCGCGTCGCACACCGGCCGCAGCAGCGCCAGCCACTGGTTGAACGTCTGCTTGCGCGCCTCGTTGGGCTGGGAGAGCCAGTAGAGGTAATCGGGCAGGTCGAACTCGCAGGTGCCGCCCGGGATGGCGCTGCGGTGCTTCACGGCGTTCAGGAACTCCGAATCCCGCAACGGCTGCTGGCAGGCCACTCCGGCGTTCAGCAGATTGGCGCGCAGCTGCGCCAGGTTGGCGATGAAGGTCTTCAGGCGCTGCGCATCCACGCCCGGACGCGTTTGAAACTCGCTCAGCAGATGCAGCTGGCGCTCGATTTCCTTCAGTGCGTCGGAGCGCAGATCGCTGCGCGAGACCACCGCCAGGATGTCGATCAGGCTGTCGACGGCCGCCCGGCTGCCCCAGGCGCTGCCGGTCTCGTTGTGATAAAGGGCCTGGTTGTACAGAAAATCCAGGCGCAGAAAGGTTCGCATCCGTTCGTTCAGCGGTTGCTCGAACAGCAGCGTCCGGCCGCCGGCGGCGTCCAAGGTCGGCGGCGCGGGCTTCTGGGAGGCCATGGCCGCGGGCGCCGATACGGGCGCTGGCGCGGATTTTTCGGCGGCCTCTACATCTCCGATTTCGGTGCTCATGCGCGTATTGTGCGCGACGAACACATGTTACGTAAATGTCCGATCGCCGCGACGGGGCGGGCGGTCAGGATTTTTGGGCCAACTCCAGGTAGCGGCGATGCAGCGCCTCGACCTGCTGGCGCAATGCCGCGACATCGGATTCATTGCGGATCACGTCATCGGCGGCCTTCAGCCGGGCCGTGCGCGAGGCCTGCGCATCGAGGATGGCCTGGGCCTGCGCGGGGCTCGAGCCGTCGCGCGCCTGCAGGCGCTGCAACTGCAGCGTCTCGGGGCAGTCCACCACCAGCACCCGATCGAGGCGTTTCCCGAGCCCTTTTTCCACCAGCAGGGGAATCACCAGGATCTGGTAAGGCCCGCCCGCCGCCGCGGCCATCGCTTCCACCGCGCTGCCGATGGCCGGATGCGTGAGGGCTTCCAGGTCGGCGCGGGCCTTGGGATCGGAGAAGACGATCTCACGGAGTTTCGGCCGGTCCAGGTGTCCGTCCGGGGTGAGAATGCCGGTGCCGAAGCGTTCCACCAGCTTCTCGAGCGGAGGCTGGCCGGGCTCGACCACCTCGCGGGCGATCTTGTCCGTGTCGATGACGGGCACCTCGAGCGCGCCGAACAGATCCGCCACCGTGGATTTGCCGCTGGCAATGCCGCCGGTCAAGCCGATGCGCAGCAGCTTCATCGCGGATACAGCGAAAGATAGGCACCGACCAGCCGGTGGCCGAACATCAGCATCAGCCATCCCGAGATCGCGAGAAACGGCCCGAAAGCGATCGGCACCCCGCTGCCGCGCCGGCGCGTCACGATCAGCGCGGTTCCACAGACCGCGCCGAGCAGGGCTGCGATCAGCACCGTGGGCAGCAGCATCTGCCAGCCGAGCCAGGCTCCGAGGGCCGCGAGCAGCTTGAAGTCCCCATATCCCATGCCTTCCTTCCGGGTGAGCGCACGGAAGAGATGATAGACGCTCCAGAGGCTCAAGTAACCCGCCGCGGCACCGATCAGGCTGGACCGCAGGTCCACGGGTATCGGGCCACCGCCCGAAGCGGGCGCGACGAGGGCCAGCAGCAGTCCGATCCACATCAGCGGCAGCGTGAGACTGTCGGGCAGGAGCTGGTGGTCGAGATCGATGCCCGCGAGCGCCACCAGATACCAGGTGAGCACCAGCGCGGCAAGCGCCGGCCAGCCGAAGCCGAATCGAAAGGCCACCGCCGCGGACAACAGTCCGGTCAGCGCCTCGACCAGAGGGTAGCGCGGGCTGATGCGCGCCCCGCAGGCGGCGCAGCGGCCCCGCAGCCACAGGTAGCTCACCACCGGGATATTCTGCCAGGCATGGATCAGGGCGCCGCAGGCCGGGCAGGCGGAGCGAGGCGCCACCAGGTCGTAGCGCCCGCGGTTCACGGCCGGCAGCGTCGGCGCCTCGCCGTACAGATCCGCGTACTGCGCCCGCCACTGCCGCTCCAGCATGATCGGCAGGCGGTGGATCACCACGTTCAGAAAGCTGCCCACCACCAGCCCCAGCACCAGGCAGGCGCCGGTGAACAAGGTGGGGGAGGCGGCGAGCAGCGCTGCCAGCGACACGTCAGCCGACGACGTTGCCGAGTTGGAAGATCGGCAGGTACATCGCGACAACCAGGCTGCCGACGATGATGCCGAGGATGACCATGATCAGCGGCTCGAGCAGGGCGGACATCGAGTCCACGGCGTTGTCGACCTCCGCCTCGTAGAACGTCGCCACCTTGCCGGCCATCGAGTCGAGCGAGCCCGATTCCTCGCCGACGGCGATCATCTGCACCACCATGTTGGGGAAGATGCCCTGTGTCTGCATGGCGCGCTGCAGGCGCTGTCCGGTCGAGACCTCGTCGCGCATCCCGAGCACGGCGTTCTCGTAGACGATGTTGCCGGTGGCGCCGGCCACCGACTCCAGCGCCTCGACCAGGGGCACGCCGGCGGCGAACATGGTGGAAAGCGTGCGCGAGAACCGGGCGATGGCCGCCTTGGTGAGGATGGGACCGATGATCGGGACCTTCAGCGTCAGGCGATCCAGAACTTCGCGCAACTTGCGCGAGCGCTTCTTGAAGTACAGAAACACCGCGACCGCCGCGCCGATCCCCATCGCGATGAAGATGCCGTAGTGCCGCACGGCATTCGAGATGTTGATCACGACCATGGTGAACGCGGGCAGATTGGCCCCGAAGCCCTTGAACAGCTTCTGGAACTCCGGGATCACGAAGATCATCAGCACGCTGGTGACGATCGCGGCCACGCTCAGCACCGCGGCCGGATAGAACAGCGCCTTCTTCACCTTCTTCTTGGTCGCCTCGGACTTCTCCTTGTAGGTCGCGATCTTGTCGAGCAGGGTGTCGAGCGCGCCGGCCTGCTCGCCGGCGCGGACCAGATTGACGAACAGGTCGTCGAAATACAGCGGCTGCTTGGCGAGCGCCTCGTGCAGCGACGTGCCCGACTCCACGTCGGCCTTGATGGCCAGAATGAGGTTGCGCACGGAGGGCTTGTCGACGCCGCTGGCGACGATCTCGAAGGATTGCACCATCGGAATGCCGGCGATCAGCATGGTGGAGAGCTGGCGGCTGAAGATGGCAATGTCCGCGGCGTTGACCTTGCCGCCCTTCATGCCCGAGAGGCTGTCGCGCTTGCGGCGGACGCGCGATGGCGCGATGCCCTGGCGGCGCAGATCGGCGCGCACCACCGTCTCGTCGGGAGCCATCGTGTTGCCCTTGACGCGCTTGCCGCGCTTGTCGCGTCCTTCCCAGAGGAACGGGACGTCGGGCTTCGCGGTCCTGAGGGTGGGGTTCTTGGCGGTTGCGGTTGCTGCCGGGGCCATGGGTGTGCCGTCCTGCGTCAGTCGATGGTGACGCTGTTGATTTCCTGGAGACTGGTGATGCCCGCCTTGACCTTCTCCAGGCCCGCGCGCCGCATGTCCCAGATGCCCTCGCGGGCGGCCTGGTCATTGATCTCCACCGCGCTGCCGCCGGCGAGGATGATCCGGGCGATGGCGTTGGTGACGGGCATGACCTGATAGACGCCGGTGCGCCCCTTGTAGCCGTCGGTGCAGGCCGGGCAGCCGGCCGGTGCGAAGATCTTCAAGCCGGCGCGCACGTCGTCCTCGGTGAAGCCTTCCTTCAGCAGCGCTTCCTTCGGCACGTCCACCAACTGCTTGCACTGGGGGCACAGCTTGCGGGCGAGGCGCTGGGCGATGATGAGGTTGATCGAGGTCGCGATGGCGTAGGGCTTGACCCCCATGTCGACGAGCCGCGTCAGCGTCTGCGGCGCGTCGTTGGTGTGCAGCGTGGAGAGCACCAGGTGGCCCGTCTGGGCCGCCTTGATGGCGATTTCCGCGGTCTCGAGGTCGCGGATCTCGCCGACCATGATGACGTCGGGGTCCTGGCGCAGGAAGGCGCGCATGGCCGCGGCGAAGGTCAGCCCCACCTTGGGGTTGATGTTGACCTGATTGACGCCGGGGATGTTGATCTCGGCCGGATCCTCGGCCGTGGAGATGTTGGTGCCTTCACGGTTGAGAATGTTCAGTCCCGTGTAGAGCGAGACGGTCTTGCCGCTGCCCGTGGGACCGGTGACCAGGATCATGCCCTGGGGCTTGTCCAGGTATTCCTCGTAGAGGGTCTTCTGGAACGGCTCGTAGCCGAGCGAGTCGATGCCGAGCATCGCCTGCGAGGGATCGAGAATACGCATCACGACCTTCTCGCCGAACAGCGTGGGGCAGGTGCTGACGCGGAAGTCGATGGCGCGCGTCTTCGAGAGCCGCATCTTGATGCGCCCGTCCTGGGGCACGCGGCGCTCGGCGATATCCAGACGCGCCATGACCTTCAGGCGCGCGGCGAGCTTGAATCCGAGCTGAACGGGCGGCTGGGCCACCTCTTTCAGCACGCCGTCCATGCGCACGCGGACCCGGTAGGTCTTCTCGTAGGGCTCGAAGTGGATGTCCGAGGCGCTGCGGCGGATGGCATCCAGCATCACCTTGTTCACGAATCTGACGATCGGGGCGTCTTCGACATCGTCGCGCCCGGTCTTTTCCTCGCCTTCGTCCTCGCCGCCGCTGACCTCGAGCCCTTCCAGGTCGACGTCGCCCTCGGTGCCGAGCTGGGTGATCTGGCTCTCGGCCTGCTCGATGGCCTTGTCGATGGCCTGCTGCAGCTTGTCGTCATCGACGATGATCACCTCGATGCTGAGGCTGGTCTGGAACTTGATCTCGTCGATGGCGTGCAGGTGCGTAGGGTCGGCCACGCCCAGGAACAGCTTCTTGCCCCGGCGGAACAGCGGCAGCACCCGATGCTTGACCAAAAGCTTGTCCGCGACCAGCCGGACCGTCTCGGGGTCCGGGGTGATGGCGTCGAGGTCCATCAGCGGGACGCCGAACTCGTTCGAGGCCGCCACGGCGATGTCGCGCGCCTGGGCCGCACCGCTGTCGACGAGCTGGGTCACGAGGGAGATCTTGCGCTCCCGGGCGGTGTTCAGGGCCTCCAGCATGGCGGCCTCTTCGACCACGCCATCCTGAACCAGGCGCTGGGGGAGTCCCCCCAGTCCCGTCCGCAGGGTTCCGAGCGCTGCAGAAACGTTGTCGTTCATGGATCTAGGCGTGTCCGATCCGATCCGCGAGGCTCAAGTGTACCCAAGCCGGTGATGCCGGCAATTGTCAAATGTACGCGGATCTTCGCACAGCCGCCGGTGAACCGCCGTGACTGGGCTCCCAGAACGCAACGGCGCGTCGCGCCGGGCCGGCGCGAGGGTGTCTAACGGGGCGGGGGAAGCCTACTGGCAGATCGGCGGCAGGTACGCGGCCTCGTCATCCGCGCTCGAGATGCTCCCATTGGTGGCGGCATCGGCGATCGGGACGAGCGCCGGCGGACCGGCGACAGTGTGGGTCGTCGCCGCGCCGTCATTGCAGACCCAGGAGACATCGCCGGCAGGGGAGCG
>JAJYFU010000036.1 GCA_021790795.1 Pseudomonadota bacterium | reverse complement strand
CCGATGCGGCGGCACGCCAATGGCGGCGCACCGCGGCCGAGGTCGAGCAGCTCGATCGGGCGTTGCACGGCGCGGGGCTGACCCCGATCCGGGTGCCGCCCCTACGGTCGATGTAGAAGCGCCGGCCGGGCGGGAGCCCGGATCCGGCGCTTATCAATAGGCGTAGAAGGGCCCCAGGCCGGCGCTGGTGTTGGCGCCCTCGTAGGCGATGTAGATGTCGCGGCCGAAGAAGAACGGCAGGCCGAAGTCGAACGCGCAGTTGCTGGCGCCGTTCGGGCAGAAGGACGATTCGTTGCCCGCGCTCGCGCCGATGTCGTCGAACGCCGAGTTGTTCTGATATGTATTGAACTGGGTCTGGGCGTTGGCGATGGAGAAACTCACCGTGGATTCCGTGCCGTTCACGCCCTCGTTGGTCGCATCGAGAGTGAGCGTGCTGGTCGGGCAGAACCAGCCGGCGTTGCTCATGCACGTGTCCGGGATGGCGCTGTCGTTGAAGTAATATGCATTCGAGCCGGTATCGAAGTACGAGTACGGGAGCGACTGGCCGTTGAACAGGGTGGTGATGTCGCCGTAATTGTTGGTGGTGAGTATCGTCGAGGCGTTGAGCTGATTGTTGCCCCGGGTGCCGATCCCGAAAACCAGCGCGCCCGTGCTCGAGGGCGCGGTGCCCGAAGACCCGAGCGCGGGCAGCTCGACGATGATGCCGTTGTTGTCGGTCTGGAAGTCGAACACCGGGTTCGTGACCTGCGCATTGAGGGCCATGGTGCTCGGCTGGCAACCGCTGGCCGGGCAGACGTAGTAGTCGCCGTTGTCGGTGGTTACGGCGCAGCCCGAGCCGCAGTCCTGCGCGAACGGGCCGATGCCGAGGATGCCGTTCGCGCCGAATGTGGTCACGGTGTCCTCGGAGGTGCCGACGCCGCTGCAGGCGGTGGGAATCGCCGGAAAGCTGGACTCGCCACTGACGGTCGGATCGCCGATCACCTGCACGGGAACGCCGCTGGCCGTCTCGCCGCTGACGTTCACGTCGGCTGTCGCGACGGTGCCCCAGGTGAAGCCATCAACGAACTGCGCGCACTCGGCGAAGGGAGCCCCGTTGGTGTCATTCTCCGCCGGAAGCGGCAGATCGAACGGGTTGCCGGAGGTGTCGGTGGCATCCGCCAGGATGCGGAAGCCGTACGAACCGGTATCGACCTCGATGTTGTCGAACGTCTGGCATTGCGTCGTGCTGCCGGGCACGCACACCGTCACGGTGATGTAAGGGGTGTCCACAGCGGGAGAGCTGCTGACCGGCCCGCCGTCGACCGTCATGGTGACGACATTCGGGCCGGAGCCGGAAATGGTCTGGCCGTTGTGGGGGCTCGAGCCGCCCGCGGCCGAGATGCCGCCGCCACCGCATCCGGCGATCGAGAGCACGAGGGGCAGAAGACCGGCGAGAAGGGCCTTGCGCACGGGGAAGCCTCCCTGGGGTCAGTGAAGGTCCGAAATGGAAAGATTGGACGGCACCAGGGAGGGCACGTACGCGAGCCCGAAAAACTGGCGCATGTGTCCGCCGGCATGCACCACCAATTGAGGGGTGCGCAGCTGCACGTGATCGTGGCCAAAGCCATGCGTCTTCTCCGCGGCGGTCAGCGTCTGGAAATACGCCGAACCGAGGAGCTGCGCGAGATTGGGCATGGTCGGACCGAACCAGCTGATGGCGAATACGATGCCGGCCGGGGAAATGAATTCCTTGACCACGGTGCCGGCGGGCGTGGTGATCTGATCGACCGTATAGCCCGCGCCGGCGACTTGGCGTAGCTGAGCTTTCATGCGCATCTGGTCGGCCGTGACCGAGGCCGCAGGCTGGCCGAGGGCGGCGTGGGCCGGGGTAAAGGCGGCTGTGAGGAGGCCGCCGCTGCCGAAGGCTGCGAGCGCCGCCGCGGCGGCAAGGACTTTGTTCATGGCCGGACTATAGCGGAAGGTACCCTTAGGGCTTCAACGAATTAGTGCCGCATTTGGCGTACCGGTTCACGTTGGGCGACCCTGCCGCCGGGGGGCGCCCGGCGGTCCAGCGCGCTCCCGGGTGGACATCGGTCAGGGTGTCCGATAGGATGCGCGCCCTTTCCGGTGGAGCGGTAGTTCAGCTGGTTAGAATACCGGCCTGTCACGCCGGGGGTCGCGGGTTCGAGTCCCGTCCGCTCCGCCAGCCTTGTCCTGCCCCGCACGCGGACATGACAGAAGCTGAAAAATCAACGAGTTGAGCTGTCGCGCGTCCCGCTGCGTCCGGCCGGAATGCCATTCCTGGTCAAAAAAGAGGCACGCAGCCCGCGCGGCGATGGCATCGATTGCGCCCTCCGGCGAGGGCTGGCACGCACACCGGTTCGTCGCCGCCCGACGGGAATCCCGGCTCTTCAGGCTCCGCCGCGATGCGGATCGGTGGGCGGCCGAGCGCGAGAACGAGCTGAGCGGTAGCGGCGCCGCAACCACGTTTGCCGGGGCCGCCGAGCGGGGGCTGGCGCAGCACCTGCCGGAACTCGGCCCCGCGAACAGCCAGCGCGCGACGGAGCACTCGATCCGGGATTGCGTGCTGCCGGAGATCGGCTCGCGGCGGTTCGAGGCGCTTCGCCCCGTCGATCGCTTCATCATGTGCCCGATCGAGAGGGCACGGTCAGGACTGTGGCGCTCGGACGATGGGTCGTTCCCGGGGCGTCGAATAACCCGACAAGATCCGTACAAGGTAAGGAGTTGTGTCACATTCGCGGGGGCGCGCTTGCGCGCATCGGTCCCGTGGGCCGACGCCCTCCAGGCACAGGTAGAGTCCCGTCGAGTGGTTTTAGGGCGCCTGTGTGTCAGCGAACGCCGGCTGGGCGTGAGGCTGATCCGCCGCGCCTCCGGACTTTTCGCGGCGCTCAGTCTGAACTGGATTGACACGACGTCGCTTAGCCTGGCCCATCCCAAAGGCCCGGGCCCAAGAGGATCTCGAGCGGTCGGGCACTGAGCGGCCGAACAGCACGTGTGCCCACCTGTGCTTCAGCGGGTTTGCGGGCATGGTCCCCGCATTCCGTCACGCTTGTGCCCGAATGGGATTCTGTGAACCCGTTGGCGTACGTTGCTCGGGAGCTCAGGGTCCCACTGTCCTTTATAATGATCATGGGGGGGCGGTGACATCCACGGAATGTAGACGTGGTACCTTTTCGGCCGAGTGGAACGGGGGTATCTAGAAACTCATGCGGGCACCAAGACCGAGGTCAACGACAGAAAGGTCTCAAGCGCTGGCGCTGGAGTCGCTGTTCAGGGAATTCGGAGGGCAGAGCACCCCCCGCAAGGGGAAATTCCACGGGCGCGGCCGGATATGCCGGGTGGGACTATGCGACACAGCCCGCCACGATTCACGTCCGCCCGGTGCATCTGAGAGGTTCGCCGCACAGAGCCGGGATCCGTACCCTCTGCAGCGCGGCGCGCGGGCCGATGGTGCCTGCCGCGGCAGCGCGTCGCTGCGGAGCTGCCCGAGATGACGAGGCGATTCCGCGCGGGCCGGGGTGGCGGCACAGGCCGGTCACTGCGGCAGCGCGGTGCTGGACGCTTGCCGTGCACGACTCACACCGGTGCCCGGACCGCTGTCTCCCGGGGGGCGAGTATTCACCCACATCGTTGTCACGCAAGCGGTGGTCGCGTCGATTTCTCCAGGCAATGCCGCTTCGTCCGCCGCGTTGGTGGCGCCTGTCCGGATCCGGGGGCGCCGCTGCTCACAGCCGGTTCCTGCCCCGAAAAGAATCATCGTGTCTGATTCAGCAAGACCGCTGCGGTGGACCGATGCCATGGCCACGGGCATCGACACGGTCGATGAGCAGCATCAACGCCTGCTGGAGATTTTCAACCGGATCGCTCTGGCGCAGACAGCGGATATCTCGCATAAGACGGTGCTCGCGTGTCTCGATGAACTGGTCGAGTACACGCGCGATCACTTCCGGGAGGAAGAGCGGCTCATCCGACAGTGGCGGGTCGATTCCAGACACCGCAAGACGCATCTGCAAGCCCATGAGAGCTTTCGTGGATTCCTGCAACAAGCCCGAGTGTTCGCCGAAGAGCACGCGCTAGAGGTGACCGTCGAGTTGCTGGCGTTTTTGGCGCAATGGCTGCTGCACCACATCATGGGAATGGACAGAAGGATGGCGCGCGAAATTCATCGCCTGCGGGCCGGCGACGCTCAGGATGATGTTGCGCTTGCGCCGGTCCATGATTCCGGGGATGACGTTGCGGAGACTGTAAACCGGTTTACGGAGCACCTGGGGAAGCAGACATTCGCCTTGCTCGGACAACAGCAGCAGCTTATGAAGCTGCAGACCCTGTACCGGACGTTGCTGCAGTGCGGCGAGGTGTTGAGTCATGGCCGCCAAGAGCAAGAGATGCTCGAGAGCCTCTGCGCCAGACTGGTTCAGGAAAGCATGTTCCATACGGCATGGATCGGCAGGCCCGGCCAAGCGAACGTATTCGACGTGCTGGCGCTTGCCGGCGAAGGCGCTGATCAGCTCCGAACGGCACCACCGGAATCGACGGATCGGGAGACCGCTTCTGTCGTCGGCAAGGCCTGGAACAGGCAGCAGCGGGTGGTTTGCAACGACACCTTGGCCGATCCGACGTTGCGGCCGTGGCATACGGGCTTCGCCCAACATCGCTGGTTCAGTGTGCTCGCGATTCCGGTTATGCGCGCTGGCCAGATGTGGGGGATTCTGGCGCTGGCGTCGCCCCGTCGCGGGTGCTTCGATGAATCCACGATCGCAGCGTGTTCGCGGATCGTGACCTTATTGGGTCATGGTCTCGATGAACTGGATGCCAAGGGCTGCTCGCAGGCGCAGCAAGCTCAGGATGCGCGCATGGCGCGCAGTGACGCGCTCACTGGACTGCCGAACCGCCTGGCCATCGAGGAGTACCTGCCGCAGGCCATCGCCCGCGCGCACCGCAGCGGCGCGTTGCTGGCGGTCGGCGTGATCGATGTGGACGATTTCAATCTCATCAACGATCAGCTGGGACACGAAACCGCGGACGAGTTGCTGCGGTCCATTTCCCGTGGCCTGCTCGAGGCGTCCAGAGACACGGATTTCATTGCCCGCCTGGACGGCGATGAGTTCGTGGTGATCCTGGAGGGGTTCGAGACGACGCAGGTGATGTCGCAGCTCAGCTCTGCGTTGGAGTGTCTGCATCGAGCCGTCGAGACCCCGTTCAAGCTGGCCGCCGGGGAGGTCGTTTCGATCGACATGACCATGGGTGTGGCCTTGTATCCCACGGATGGCAATGAACCGAAGGTGCTCCTGCGACGGGCCGATGCGGCGATGTATCAGGCCAAGCAGGCCAAGAGGGAGCGGACACAGTGGTGGCAAGTCGGCGTGACGCCGCCGCCGGAGCAGATCGCCGAGACGTCGTTTGACGCGTTCGGATCCGAGGCGCAGGAGTTGATGCGGGGTCTCACAGCGCATCTGCAGGCCGTGGCGGAGAAGTTTTCGGCGTCGTTCTACCGCGAGTTGCGGGCATTCCCGGAGAGTGCCGCGATCCTCACCTGTCTCTCGGGTGCGGAGTATCGGGATCTCGGATGCAAACAGGCCAACCACCTGCGCTTTCTGCTCGATGCGGGAACCACGGAGCAGTCGGTGGCTCAGACCGCGCACCGACTCGGCGTTGCCCACGCTCTCACCGGCATCTCCAGCGCGTGGATGACGCGGGCGATGGGACTGTATCGCGATTTACTGCGTACCCATCTGAATGCGTCGCTGCTTGCCGCACGCACGCGCTACCGTACCTTGCAAGTTGCGGACGCCCGGCTGCAGTTGGACATCGAGAGCCAGCTGCAGGCCATGCAGTCCATTCTCGACCAGTACCAGATGCTGCTTGCGCGCCCGATGGACGGCCGGACGCTGGTGGTGGACTGGGCAGAGGCGGAACTCAATGCCCTGGCGGCGCTGCCGGGCGTCCGCGCGGCGGTGGTGTGGCGGCCGGACGTTCACAACCGGCTGGACATCGAGCGGGCGGCCGGTGACGGTGTGGCCGGCCTCGTCGAGGCATTCCGCGCCCGCGATCTGCACCCGACGCTCGACCGGCGGGACGTTCGCGGCCAGGGGCTGGTTGCGACGACCTGGATGACCGAGTGCCAGCAGGAGACCGCGTCCTTTGCGCATGAGAGCCGTTCGCTCCCCTGGCAGGCGCTGATGCAGGGGTTCGGGATCCGCAGCGCCGTGACGCTGCCCGTACGTCGACATGGCGCGATCCATGCCGTGTTGATGCTCTTTGGGGCGTATCCGAACCAGTTTACCTCCGGTTGGATGCGCACCTGGCGCCTGTCGCTGCAGAATCGATGGGACGTGATGACGGCGGCCACGCACGGCAATGTGCAAGCCATCGAGACAGGTCAGGCGGCACGGATCCGCTCGCTTCTCTACGGCGGCGGCGTGGAGATGTTCGTGCAGCCCATCGTGAATCTCGCGGACGGTGCGCTGGTGAAGGTCGAGGCGCTCGCGCGCCTGCGCGCGCCCGATGGCACGACTTTGGTTCCCGGGCAGTTCCTGCCGGCGCTGGGGGAAACCGATCTCGATGCGCTTTTTCGCCAGGGCCTGGTGCAGGGGCTCGGTCACGTGCGCCGCTGGCGCGACGAGAAGCTCGACATCAATCTATCGATCAATCTCGCACCGAGTTCTCTGGCGCATCCGGACTGCGCGCGCTGGATCGAGGAGGCGCTGCGCGAGGCGCAGGTGTCACCACGACACCTGACCCTGGAGCTGCTCGAGAGCCAGGCGTTGGAGGCGGCTGCAGTCGATGAGGCCATCGCCCGTCTGGCTTCGGCGGGCGTGAAGCTTGCGCTCGACGACCTGGGAGCGGGGTTCAGCAACTTGAAGCGCATCGCGGAACTGCCCTTCGACGTGATCAAGATCGATCAGAACATCGTCAAGGACATCACCCGCGACCCGATCAGGACGCTGAGTCTGATCCGAACCGCCGTGCAGATCGGCCATTATCTGGGACGTGAGGTGGTGGCGGAAGGCCTGGAGAATGCGGGAATCATCGAGGCGGCGTGCCACCTGGGCTGCCGCCTCGGACAGGGGTATGAGCTGGCGCGGCCGATGCCCGCAGCGGCGCTCTCGGAGTGGATCAGGACCCAACCCTTCCGTGGCAGCGCCGGAGGCGGGCTGCGCAGCTGGATCGGCGCCCTGGCTTGCCAGTGGATGATGATGCACGACACACTGGCCGTGCGGCTTCCGGGCGAGATCGCATCGTGCCCGATCACCGAGTTCCTCGAGGTGCGGGAAATTCACGATCCGCAGGTCCTGCAGTGGCACTGGCAGATTCATGAAGAGTCGGCCGAATCGGTTCGCGTGCAGGCCATGGGGAAATTGATGCAATGGATGGCCAACACGGTCCGGACGTCGTGAACGGCCGATGTCCGCGGGCCTTCACTCGCTCCGGAGTCGCTCGCTCGGTCCCGGGTCGGTCGGTATTCGAAGCGGCTGCGCGCAATCGTCTCGGGGTCGTCATCCTTTCTCGCGGTAGAGGCGCTGATCGGCCTTTTCCAGCAGCGCCTCGAGGGTCGCGCCATCCCCCGGATACGTGGCAACTCCCGCGCTGCAGTGCACATCGAAGTTCTCAGTGCCACCGCCCCCATCCCAGTGGATCAAGGCTGTCTGTATCCGGCGTAAAGTGATCTGGATCGCCTCGGTGCCCTCGGTCTGTGTGAGAATCATCACGAACTCATCGCCGCCCCATCGCGCCACAGTGTCTTCCCCGCGCACGAGCCCCTTCAATCGGGCGCCGACGGCGCGCAGGACCGCATCGCCGGCTCGGTGTCCCAGCCGGTCGTTGATCTGCTTGAACCCGTCCAGATCGAGCAGGACCACCGTGAATCCGCCGCCGTGCCGTTGTGTCTGGAACGCCGTGCGGTCGAAACGATCCTGCAACAAATATCGATTCGCGAGCCCGGTGAGCGGGTCGTGACAGGCACGGTATTCGAGCGTCTCGCGCGCGCAGAAGTCGGCGGTGACGTCGTTGAGAAACGCGACGCGAAGGGCGGTGATTCCCGTTCCACCGGACAGCGGAGCGAAGCACACGTCGACGTACAGCACCGAGCGGTCGCCACGCCGCACCCGGAGGATCTCGCGCACCGCCGAGCCGCGCCGCAGCGCGGCGCGCACCGCGCCGGGCGGCGAGCCGTCGACGCGCCGGCTCAGGAACAGTCCCCAGTCGGCGCCGAGGAGCTCTGCAGCGCTGTAGCCGATAAGCTTCTCGAGCGCCGGGCTCGCATAGACGATCGGTTGATGGTCGGGCGCCGTGTCGACGACCATGACGCAACTGGCGCTGCTTTCGACGATGTGTTGAAAGAGCGATGCGCGGAAGGTACGCAGTGAACCGACGATGGACCGGGTACCCCCACCGACGGACTCGTGCGCGACCGGAGCGATTCGACCCTGCAAGCTGTCGGCGATACGCATGGCGGCCAGGGTTCCCAGCGGAATTCCGGGCGTCTTTGTGCCACAGAATTCCGCAGACGGGGCATCGGGAGTTGCACCTATTGCCCCCCGGCGCTCGTCGCCCGAACGCGACGTGTCGCCACGGGCGCGCCGCAGGCGGACCGAAAGCGGGAACACGGAATCCACACCGGCGAGAACCGTATCTCAAGAGCAATGACCGGGAGAATCCACGATGAAGAGGCGTGATCAAGAGTGCGCAGGGCGCGGGCGCAAAGGCGCGAGCCGCAATCTCGCGCGGTACGGCGCGGTGCTCGTGGTCGGCGCGGTGCTCGCCAATGCGGCCGTCGCAGGGGCGCGGCCGCACCGGAAAGTGTTCACTTTCGGGATGTCGCCGGCGGTGATGAGAGCGTCGCGGCGGGAGAGAAGGCGCGAGATGCGGATACTCGGCATCACCGCACTGCGCAAGGGGAAGAACGCGATCTATCCGAAGCGTCCGGATTTCGCCAATTACGTCGAAGCCAAGGCGAATCCCTATCCGCATCTGCCGCCGCTCATGACTTTGCGCAACGGAACCCCGGTCAAGACCCTGGCGCAGTGGCGCGAGCGTCGCGCCCAGATCAGAGCGCTGTTCGCCGAGTATGTTTATGGCCGCAAGCCCAAGGATGTTCCGAAGGTCACCTGGAAAGTCGCCGGTGTCCGTGAAGAGAAGGTCTACGGCGTTGCGGCCATCGTCACGCACCTGATAGGCCAGGTGGACAACTCCAGGGACCCGGCCATCACGGTCGACATTCCGGTCACGCTCGCGACGCCGGCGGCCGCCCGGGGCAAGCCGGTGCCGGTGATCATCGGCGACATCTTCATTCATCCGTTCTTCCCCGGCATGAACGGCCATCACGGACCCTACCTGCATTTCCCGGGCACGAGCATGTGCATCGCCGTCGGTCCGCCCACCGAGCCGGCGGCGCAGCAGCTGCTCGAGCGCGGCTGGGGGTTCGCCTCGGTCGATTACGATGCGGTGCAGCCGGATAACGGCGCGGACCTGGTCAAGGGCATCATCGGCCTGACCCATCGAGGCCAGCCGCGCAAGATGGACACCTGGGGTGTGTTGCGCGCCTGGGCCTGGGCCATCAACCGCACGGTCGACTATCTGGAGACCGACCCCGAGGTCAATCCCCGTGAAATCGGCGTGATGGGCCATTCGCGCGACGGCAAGGCGGCGTTGCTGGCGCTCGCCTACGACCCGCGCATCGCCGTGGGCTACATCTCCTCCTCGGGCAAGGGCGGCGCCGATCTCTATCGCCGCAATTACGGCGAAAACCTCGGCAGCCTCGCCTCAGCGACGGAGTTCCAGTGGTTCGCCGGCAATTTCCTGCGCTATGCCTCCCCGGGCCACACGGCCAACGACATGCCGGTGGACAGCCAGGAACTCGTCGCCCTCGTGGCGCCCCGCGCGATCTTCATCGGCGCCGGCTCGCTGATCATGCATCCGGCCTGCGCGATTCCGGGCGATGCCTGGCAGGACGCGCGCGGGATGTTCATGGCGGAGGCGGCGGCCAGTCCGGCGTGGAGGATGTACGGCGAGAAAGGGCTCGGAACGCGCACGCCGTACCCGCCGGTCGACACGATGGTCGGTTCCAGATACGCGGCGTTCCGCCGCCAGCCTTACGGCCACACGCCCGCGCCGAACTGGCCGTACTTCATCCGGTTTGCGGCGCGTGTGTTCGCGACCGGGAAGTGAGCCGCGGCTTTCGGGCTGTCGCAACATCGTTGCGCCGAGGTGCCGGGAGACGCGCGAGGCGTCACCAACACGCTTTCGAATCGAGAGTCCAGGTTGTATAGTCGCGCGAGCAAAGACGCGCGAGGGAGTATGGTAATGCGTAAACGGTTGACATGGGTGCTGACGGCGCTCGCCGCGCTGGGCGTTTCGCTCTCGGCGATGGCCATGAAACTTCCCTCCAGACCGCGCAAGACGCACGCGCCCGTCGTGCTCACCGCTCCGGCCTGGCAGTCCGGCACGTACTGGGCCAACTTCGATCACAATCTGCTGGTGGACTTCGCCGACCTGGCGCACTTCCGGGCGGCGGATCGGCGGGTGGGTCAACCGGCGCCGGGCACCGACCGGGTCGTCTTTCTCGGCGATTCGATCACGGAGGGGTGGAAGCTGAGCAAGTCCTTCCCCGGCAAGCCCTATATCAACCGCGGCATCAGCGGGCAGACCACCTCGCAGATGCTGCTGCGTTTTCGCCAGGACGTCATCGACCTTCATCCCAAGGTGGTCGTGATCCTCGGGGGCACCAACGATCTGGCCGGCAATGCCGGTCCGGTGACGTTGCGCCAGGTCGAGGGCAACCTGGAATCCATGGCGCAGTTGGGCAGGGCCAACGGCATCGCCGTGGTCCTGTGCTCGCTGCTGCCGACCGTCCATTACTGGTGGCACCCGCAGGTGCCCGATCCGGCGCACCGGATCGCCGTGCTCAACCGGTGGATCCGGGCTTATGCCGCGAAGCACCATGACGTCTACGTGAACTACTACGCCGTGATGAAGAACGCCGCGGGGGGATTGAAGCACTCTCTCAGTCCGGACGGCGTCCATCCGTCGCCGGCCGGCTATGCGGTCATGGCGCCCCTGGCTGAGGCGGGTATCGAGGCGGCCTTTAAGCGGACGCACCGGTGAGTTCGGGGAACGGCGCCGGAGCGCGTCGCTAGCGCTCCGGTCGCGGCGCATGTGTCGAAGCGCTGGCCGGCGATGGACTGCCGGCTGAGCGCCGTGGCGGCTGGGGCCAATTGCGGCAATCCCGTACACGCGGCGGTCCGGTGCGTACTTGTGCGCCGGATGCGGCGCGATCGATAATTTTTCGACTCGATCGGCCGCAGATCCCAACGGGAGATCCCATGCCCGAAACCATGTGCGTCGGATGCGCCGACGGGCGCTCCACGGCCACCGTGGCGTCCCGCGCGCAGCGCGGCGGTGCGTGTCGCGATGGGCGGATGGCAGCTCGATGAGCGCCGATCGCGCCGCCCAATCCACCGGGAGCGCGGGAGCGGCGCTCGAGGCGGAAACGCCCGCGAGTGTTCTGGGGCTGACGCGCGAGGAGGCTCGCCGGCGGCTCGCGCAGCACGGTCCGAACGCCGTACCGGAGACCGAGCCGAGCCCGTGGTTGCGGGCGCTCGGCAAATTCTGGGCGCCGATTCCGTGGATGCTCGAAGCGGCGGTCCTGCTGCAGTTCATGCTGCACGAGTACCTCGAGGCGGCGGTCATCGCCGTGCTGCTGCTGTTCAATGGCGGCCTGGGCATGATCAAGGAAGGCCGCGCGCGAGCGACGCTCAAAGCGCTGAAAGAGCGGCTCGCGCTGAACGCCGTGACGATGCGCGATGGGCAGTGGCTCACCCTGCCCGCGGCGGATCTGGTCCCGGGCGATGTGGTGAAGCTCTCCCTCGGCGGCATCGTTCCGGCGGACGTCGTGCTGCGCCAGGGTGACGTGCTGCTCGATCAGTCCATGCTGACCGGAGAATCCCTGCCGGTGGAGGCGGCCGTGGGCGTCTCCACCTATGCCGGAGCGCTCGTGCGCCGCGGCGAGGCGGTCGCGGAGGTCACCGCGACGGGCGCCGCAACGAAATTCGGCAAGACCGCGGAGCTCGTGCGCATCGCTCAAAGCCCGAGCTCGCAGCAGCAGGCGGTGGTGCGCATCGTGCGCAACCTGGCGCTGTTCAGCGCCGTGATGGTTCTCGTGCAGCTGGTGTATGCGACCGAGGTGCACATGCCGGGCGGGGAGACCATTCCCCTGATCCTCACCGCCGTGCTGGCGGCCATTCCCGTCGCATTGCCGGCGACGTTCACGCTCGCCTCGGCCATCGGCGCCCGCACGCTCGCTGCGCGGGGCGTGCTCCCCACGCGCCTGTCGGCGATCGACGAGGCGGCGAGCATGGACGTGTTGTGCTCGGACAAGACCGGCACGCTGACGCGCAATGTGCTGGCCGTGACCACCGTATACGCCGCGCCCGGGTTCGATGAGCCGCAGGTGCTCGGTTTGGGGGCGCTCGCCAGTGCCGACGCGGGACTCGATCCCGTGGACGCGGCGATCCGCAGCGCCGCGGCGCAGCGTCCGGCGAGCGGCTTGCCGGCACGCCTGCGCTTCGTGCCCTTCGATCCGGCGCAGAAGATGTCGGAGGCGCAAGCGCGCAACGCGGCGGGTCAGACGCTGCGGATCGTGAAAGGGGCCTTCAGCCGCATCGCGGCGCTCTCGCCGCCCCCGCCGGACATCACCGCGTCGGCGCAAGGAATGGCGCACCGCGGCGACCGCGTGCTCGCGGTGGCGGCCGGACCCGCTCAGGCGCTGTCCTGGGTCGGCCTGATCGGATTGAGCGATGAGCCTCGTGCCGATGCCCGCCAGCTCATCGCGGAATTGAAGTCCCTCGGCGTGGAAACGGTCATGGTGACGGGCGATGCCGCGCCAACCGCCACCGTGGTTGCGCGCGCCGTGGGGATCGACGGGGCCGTGTGTTCCGGTCCGCCGCCGCAGAGTGCCCGGTCACGGGATTTCGGTGTCTTTGCCGGTGTCTTCCCCGAGGACAAGTTCAAAATCGTTCAGGCCTTGCAGCGCGACGGGCGTACCGTGGGCATGTGCGGTGACGGCGCCAACGATGCGCCCGCATTGCGCCAAGCCCAAATGGGCATCGCGGTCTCGACGGCCACCGACGTGGCCAAGTCCGCCGCCGGCATCGTGCTCACCCGGCCGGGTCTCGGCGGAATCGTCGAGACCGTCAAGACCGGACGCGTGGCCTATCAGCGGATTCTTACCTACACGCTGCGGTCCGTGACGGCGAAGATGACGCAGATGGTGCTGCTCACCGTGGGCCTGTTGCTCACAACGCGCGCCATCCTCACGCCGATGATGATCGTCCTGGTCATGATCGGCGGCGATTTTCTCGCCATGTCCGCGACCACCGACAACGTGCATGCATCGCCGATGCCGAATGCCTGGCGAATCGGGCAGATCACTCGCGCGGGAATCGTTCTCGGGGTCGTTGCCGCCGTGTTTTGCAGCGGCGTCGTCGCCGTCGCCCACTTCCATTTCGGCTGGGTCGCCGATCACGGGCTGCGCACCCTCGCCACCGTGACCCTGGTGTTCGCCATCCAGGCCACCTATTACGTGGTGCGCGACCACCGCTGGCTCTGGAGCTCGCGGCCGAGCGGCTGGGTGGTCGCCTCTTCCGTGGTCAATGTTCTGAGCATAGTGCTCATGGCCGCCTACGGCTTTCCGCTGCATCGGCTCTCCTGGCCGGTCATCGGGCTGGTGTTCGCGGCAACCGCGCTGTTCACGCTGGTTCTCGATCTCGTCAAACGGCTGCTGTTCGCGCGGCTGAACCTCGCCTGACACCCTCCTACGCCCCGGTGTCGAGGAACCCTGCCGGGCCCCCCTGTGCGACGATCGGGATCCGCGCTCCCGCCGCGGCACGGTGGCGCGGCTTCGATGACTCGATGCGGCCCGTACGGCATTCGGGGATAATCCGGCGGCGGGCGCGCGGCGCCGCAGATCCGGCGGGCGGGGGCTGAGCGCATGAAATTGATCCGCAAGTTCACGGCCCTGACCCGGGCGCAGCGCCACGCGTACTTCGCGGCCCTCGGCGGCTGGACGCTCGATGCGTTCGACTTCTTCATCTTCATCGTGTCGCTGAAGGCGATCAGCACCGACTTTCACGCCAGCCTCACCGCGGTCGCCTTCGGCATCACCCTGACGCTGGCGATGCGGCCGGTGGGCGCGCTGCTGTTCGGCTGGCTGGCGGAGAAATACGGACGCCGGCCGATCTTGATGACGAACGTGCTGGCCTTCGCGGCGATCGAGCTGGCCACGGCGTTTGCGCCGAATCTGGCCGTCCTGCTGCTGCTGCGCGGACTGTTCGGGCTCGCCATGGGCGGGGAGTGGGGTGTGGGCGCGGCCCTGGCGTTCGAGACGCTGCCGGCCGAAGGGCGCGGCTTCTTTTCCGGATTGCTCCAGGAGGGCTATGTGCTCGGCTTCCTGCTGGCCGCCGCGGTCTCGCGCCTGTTCTTCGCGGCGGTGGGGTGGCGGGGCTTGTTCGTCATCGGTGCGCTGCCGGCGCTGCTGGTGCTGTACATCCGCTTCGGTGTCGCGGAGTCCCCCGTCTGGCTCGCGGGCCGGACCGCCCGGCGGGCCTCGTTCGGGGAGTTGCGGCGGATCGTCGTCCGGAACGCGCCGCTGCTGCTGTACATGATCCTTCTCATGGCCGTGTTCAACGCGTTCTCACACGGCTCGCAGGATCTGTACAAGCCGTTCCTGCTGATCCGCCGAGGCCTCAGTCCGGCGCGCGCCGACGATCTGCTGATGCTGATGAACATCGGCGCGCTGTTCGGCGGCGTGGTGTTCGGGGTGCTCTCCGAGCGCATCGGACGCAGGCGGGCGATTGCCTGCGCGGCGCTGCTCGCCCTGCCGGTGATCCCGCTGTGGACCTACGCGCCGAGCGTGCCGCTGCTGGCGCTGGGGGCGTTTCTGATGCAGTTCATGGTGCAGGGCGCCTGGGGCATCGTGCCGGCGCATCTGAACGAGCTGTCCCCGCCGGGCGTGCGCGCGGTGCTGCCCGCCTTCGCCTATCAGCTCGGCAACTTCGCGATGGCGCTGCTCGCGCCGCTGCAATCCTCGCTGGCCGGTCCCCACGAGCGCGATCTGGCCGGAGTGCTCGCCTGGACGCTCGGCATCGTCGGCATCGTGCTGGCGGTGGTGACACTGGCCGGCACGGAAGCCAAGAGCGTCGTCTTCGGCGGCGGGCCGACCGACTGAGGGGCGCCCAAGCGCGATTTTAGGCTTGTCCGGCGACGACCCGGGAAACGCGCCAAAGCCGCCCGGTGGCGCCGCCCACGCCCCCGGATCGCGGGCCGTCGGAACGTGCGCCGGGTGTCGTGGCGTCCGGAGCGACCGTCCGCTCTTCTATACTTCAGGGTCGAGCCGGGTATCCGGGACCGGCAGGGGGAAGTGCCCGCCCCCCGCCTCATCAGCCCCGTAGGCGAACCGGAATTTGCTATTCTTCGCCGTTTCCATCGACCGGACCGTGCCGCAGAGGCGGATCCCCAAGACAACATGCTGCAGAAGCTCACCGACAGCCTCTCCACCCACAAGTGGCTCTGGTACACAGTCCTCGGCGCCCTGGCACTGGTGTTTTCCGCATGGGGCGCCTACGGCATCGTGAACCTCAATTTCGGCAGCAGCGCCTCCGATGCAGCCGTCGTCGACGGTCATGCCATCACGCTGCAGCAGGCGAGCAACGCCTGGCTGCGCGCCCAGCCGCAGATCGCGCGGATCTACGGGACCAATCTTTCGGCGAGCCAGCGCAAAAAGCTGCAGGCCGAGGTGCTCGACGGCCTGATCCGCGACACGCTCATATCGCTGCGCACCCAGCGGCTCGGCTACCAGGTGACCCAAGGGGAGCTGATCGCGGCGATCCGCCAGGTGCCGCAGTTCCAGGTGAACGGCAAGTACTCGGCCCAGGCCGCCGAGGACGTGCTGGCCGAGTCGGGCATCTCATTGCCCCAGTTCGAAAAAGAGATCGCGAGCCAGCTGCGCCGCAATCAGCTCATCGACGGCATCCGCTCGTCGGACTTCCTCACGCCGGTGGAGATCGAGCGCGCCCAGACGCTGCAGAGCCAGCAGCGCAAGGTGCAGTACGTGCTCTTTCCGGCCACGCGCTACGCCAGCCCGGCGCCGATCGCGCCGGCGGCGATCGAGGCGTATTACAAGGCGCATCGGGCCGAGTACATGCTCCCGGAGTCGGTGGATCTGCGCTACGGCCAGCTCACGCTGGCGCAGCTCGAGAGCCGCCAGCACGTCTCCCCCGCGGCCCTGCAGGCGCAATACCAGAAGGAGATCGCGCATTTCGTGGTGCCGCAGCAGCGCGAGGCCAGCGACATCGTGATCACCTTCGGCAAGGATCCCAAGGCCGCCCTGAGCAAGGCCGAGCACATCCTGCAGCTCGCCCGCTCAGGCCGGAATTTCGCGGCGCTGGCGAAGACGTACTCGCAGGATCCCGGCTCGGCGGCCAACGGCGGCAATCTCGGCTGGATGAGCCGCACCGGCTATGACAAGACCTTCACGAGCGCGCTGTTTTCGATCGCGAAGGTCGGCGGCATCGCCGGGCCGGTGAAGACACGGTTCGGCTATCACATCATCCGTCTGGACGGGATTCGCCCGCGCCATACCCGGCCATTCGCGTCGGTGAAATCCCAGCTCGCGTCCCAGGTCCGTCACCACCTCGCGGTCCATCGCTTCGGTGACATCGAAGACAGCCTGCAGAACGACCTCGACACGCCGGGCGTCAGCCTCGCGGGGCTCGCCAAGCGCTTCGGCCTCACCACGGGCGCGGTGCCGCTGTTCCTGCGGGGCCCGGGCGCGCCGCCGCTCGGGGCGGCCCCGGCGGTGCAGAACCTGGTGTTTGGCAGCACGGCCCTGGCCCCCGGCAGCTTCGGGGGTCCGATCATCCTGGACAACGACCGGATGGTGATCGTCAAGGTGCTGGCGCGCCATGGCCCGCAGCTGAAGCCGCTTGCCGAGGTCAAGAGCAGCATCATCGCGGCCCTGCGGACGCAACGCACCAACCAAGCCGCGCTCGCGGCGGCCGAGGCGGCCCGGCGAGAGGTGCTCGCCGGGAAGTCCCTCCAAAGCGTCGCGCAATCGCTGCGGCTCAAGAGCACGCCGGCGACCTTCATCGGCCGCGATGATCCGTCCGTGCCCGCCGAGGTCGGCCAGCTCGCGTTCGCCGCGCCGAAGCCCGCGGGGCGGCCGGTGTACGAGGCGAAGGCTCTGGGCGGCGGCGGGGCGGTGCTGCTTGCCGTGATGGCTGTGCGAACCGCCGCACACGTCAATCCACTGCTGAGCCGTACGCTGGTGCAGCAGTTGCTGCGTGCCAATGCCGACGGCGCCGTGGTGGCTTATATGACGCAGATGCGTGACACGGCCAAGGTGCGCACGAACCCCCACGCCTTCCAGTAGCGGGTCAGCCGTCTGTTTGGAGCGGAAAGCTCATCCCGACGGTGCTGAATCCGCCGTCGACGTAGAGGATCTCGCCGGTGACGCCGGCGGCGAGATCGGAGCACAGGAAGGCCGCGGCGTTGCCCACGTCCTCCAGCGTCACGTTGCGCCGCAGCGGCGCCACGTCGGCCACGTGGCTCAACATCTTGCGAAAGCCGGCTATGCCCGCCGCGGCCAGCGTCTTGACCGGCCCGGCGGAAATGCCGTTGACCCGGATGCCGTGTGGCCCGAGGTCCGCCGCGAGAAAGCGTACGTTGGCCTCCAGGCTCGCTTTGGCGAGGCCCATGACGTTGTAGCTCGGGATCGAGCGCACCGCGCCGAGATATGACAGGGTCAGCAGCGCCCCGGCCCGGCCGCTCATCAGGGGCGCCGCGCCCCGCGCGAGCGCCGTCAGACTGTAGCTCGATACATCGTGCGCGATGCGAAAGACCTCGCGGGTCGTGTTCTCGACGAAGCTGCCCGAGACCCCCTCGCGCGGCGCGTACGCCACGGCGTGCACGAGAACGTCCAGTGCGCCCCACTCACGCTTCAGCAGTGCGAACGCCGCATCGATCTGCCCGTCGTCGGTGACATCGAGCGGTACCGTGAGGTGCGAGCCGATCGAGCCGGCCAGGGTTTCGACGCGCTCGCGTATCTTGTCGTTGACGTAGGAGAACGCGAGTTCGGCGCCTTCGCGGTGAAGGGCCTGGGCAATGCCCCAGGCGATGGAGCGGTCCGAGGCCACACCGACGATGAAGGCGCGCTTACCCGAGAGAAATCCCATGCGAGGATCCTTGCAGAACTGAATCGGCCCGCGGGCCCGACCGGGTTGCGCGGGCCGTCAGTGTAGACCAATCAGCCGCCGGAATCGGCCAGGATCATCAACTTCTGGCCCGCGAGGATGGGCCGATCCAGGCTCATCTCGTTCCAGGCCAGGATCTGATGCACCCGCACCTGGAAGCGGCGGGCGATCTGCCAGAGCGTATCGCCCGCATGGACCGTATAAATGATCCGATGGACGCCCTGTTCGATGCCGGCCAGGAAGGGGCGCCGGTTGTTGTATTGCACCGTGGCCATCGACGGCAGGATGCGCAGTTGTTCGCCGGGCCGCAGAATCGGGTGATAGATCGAGAGGCCGTTGGCGCGCGCCAACGCATGCACGCTCACGTGATTGCGCACCGCGATCGACCAGAGGCTGTCGCCGGGGCGCACTTGCACCACGCGCACGCCCGGACGGGTGAAGCGCCCGACGCGCGCATCGGCATACAGTCGCAGCGGCTCGCCGGGATACAGGATCGAGTGACGCACCGACAGCCCATTGATCTGCGCCAGACGCTGAACGCTCATCCCGTTGCGCTGCGCGATCCCCCACAGGGAGTCGCCCGGGCGCACCCGCACGACGCGGAAGCGGAAATCATGCCGCCACAGCGAACGATCGTTCTGCTCGGCGGCAACCAGCACATTGTGCGGCAATTGATAGGCCGTCGTCGGCACATCGATGTCCTGGCCGACGAGCAGACGCCCGTTGGGCAGGTTGTTGAGGCGGCTCAGCAGGTCCGTGGTCGTGTTGAAGCGGCGCGCGATGGAATAGACCGTATCCCCGGCGCGCACCATGTAGCGCTCGACGCCCATGCGCTCGTTCGCGGTGAGATCCTTGATGTTCTGCTCGAACACCGGCGCGGCGTCGATCGGCAGCAGCAGGTAGAACGGTCCGGTGGGGTCGGTGGCCCAACGCAGGAACGCCGGGTTCAGCTGATAGATCTCATCCGAGGTGATCCCGGCCAGGCGCGCGGCCACCTCCAGATTGACCTGTCCGCCCGTGGGCACCTTCGTGAAGTACGGCCGGTCCGGGATCGGACTGAAGGACAGGCCGTACTTGGCCGGATCGGCGACCAGGCGGGCCATCGCCAGCAGCTGCGGGACGTACAGCTCGGTCTCGCGCGGCAGGATCAGATTCCAGAAGTCCGTCGGCAGGCCCCTGGCCTGGTTGTAGCGGACCGCGCGCTCCACGTTCGCGACGCCACAGTTGTACGCGGCGATCGCCAGCAGCCAGCTCCCGCCGAGCTGCTTGTGCAGCTGCTGCAGGTAATCGAGCGCCGCCTGGGTGGAGGCGACGACGTTGAGCCGGCCGTCATACCACCAGTCCTGCTTCAGGCCGAAGAGCTTGCCGGTCCCCGAGGTGAACTGCCACATGCCCGCCGCCCGCGCCCAGGAGTAGGCGTAGGGCCGGTAGGCGCTCTCGATGATCGGCAGCAGGGACAGCTCGAGCGGCATGTGGCGCTTCTGCAGCTGCGTGACGATGTAGTAGAGATACATGTCGGCCCGATTGAAGGACCGCTGCAGGAATTGCGGGTGGTTGGCGTACCAGTGCGCCTCCTGCGCGATGATCGGCATATTCGGCTGGGGCAGCCGCAGGCCGGCGCGGATGCGCGCGAAGAGGTTGGCGTAATGAGGTTTCGGCGCGGCGGCCGGAACCGGCGCGATGACTTGCGCGGTGGGAACGGCCGAAGGCGTCGGGGCGGTTGCCGCCGCGGGGGGCGAGCGCAGGGCCGTCACCGCCGGTAACGGGGGTGGAAGCACCACATGCTCGGTACGGGCCGGACGGATGGGTGTGCGCGTGGCGCATGCCGCCAATGCCAGCGCACCCAGGAGACCCAGGGCACAGCGTGCCCAGCTCACGGAAGACGTCGTCAATTCCCGACCCTCTATTTAATCTTTGCGGCGTGCTAAATTGCATCCGCGCCGGCGTTTCGCGCGCCACCGGGCGGCACATTACAATAATCGAGTCCAGTCGCGAAATTTACCTTGTGATATCACAGGTTGACTAGTCCTTGATGGGACAAACTCACAGTTCTGCGTCTTGCGAGCCGGTGCACGCGCGGCGGCACTGGTGGGCCAGCCCCGCCGGCGAGGCCGTGATCGCCGCCGAAGCGGTGCTGGTGACCGAGGCCCTGGAAGATGTTTTCGGCTGGGAATGCCTGCAGATCGGCGCCTGGGGCGCGGGCCGCGAGCTGTTGGCGGCGTGCCGGACCCGCCATCGGGCCGTGCTGGCCTCGCCCGGACTGTCGGCGGATGCGGACATCATCGGCCGGCCGACCCAACTGCCCGTGAGCGGGGATTCGATCGACGCGGTGCTCCTGCCGCACACACTGGAATTCGCGAGCGATCCGTACGCGATCGTGCGCGAGGTCGACCGGGTGCTGGTGGGGGAGGGCCAGCTGCTGGTGCTCGGCTTCCGTCCCCTGAGTCTCTGGGGCGCCCGCGCCCGATTCAGCCGCAGCGGCTTTCCGCCGGGGCTGCGCCGCGTGCTCCCCGAGCGGCGCGTGCGCGAATGGCTGGCGCTGCTCGGCTACGAGGTTTTCGCGGCGCGGCGCTACCTGTATCGCAATCCCTGGGGGGGCGGGCTCGCCGCCGGCGAGGGCGCGGATCGGCTGCTGCGGCGGGGATTGACGTTCCCGTTGCCGGCGGGCGCCTATCTGCTCAGGGCGCGCAAGCAGGTCTACACCGTCACGCCCCTGCGTCCGCGGGCGCGCAAGGCGATGCTCGGCGGGCTCGTCAAGCCCGCCCCGCCGGTGCGCCACGGCGTCAGGCGTACGCCATGAGCGCCGCCCGGCGGGCCGGCGAGGGGACACAAATCGTCGAGATCTATACCGATGGCGCCTGCCGCGGCAATCCGGGGCCGGGGGGCTGGGCCGCGCTGCTGATCCTCGGGGCGCACGAGAAGACGCTCTCGGGCGCCGAGCCGCACACGACCAACAACCGCATGGAATTGAGGGCCGTGATCGGGGCGCTCGAGGCGCTCAAGCGGCCGGTCCGGGCGCGCGTGTACACCGATTCGCAGTACGTGCGCCGCGGAATCACCGAGTGGCTGAGGGGGTGGAAGGCCAAGGGCTGGCGGACCGCCGATCGCAAGCCGGTGAAGAACCAGGATCTGTGGCAGAGCCTCGAGCAGCTGGCGAGCCGCCACCAAATCGAGTGGCACTGGGTGCCGGGACACGCGGGCGTGCCGGGCAACGAGCGCGTCGATCGCCTGGCGAACGAGGCCATCGACGCCCTGACGGGCCCCGCGGACGAACCGGCCCGCTAGACAGCGGGTACACTGGCGCCCATGCGACAGATCGTTTTGGATACCGAGACCACCGGCCTCGAGACCTCCCTCGGGCACCGCATCATCGAAATCGGCTGCGTGGAGCTGCTCAATCGCCGCGTCACCGGCCGGACCTTCCACCGCTACCTCAATCCCGAGCGGGACATCGACGAACGCGCGCTTGCCGTGCACGGCATCTCGCGCGCCTCGCTCGCCGACCAGCCCCTGTTCGGGGACGTCGCGTTCGAGCTGCTGGAATTCATCGAGACGGCCGAGATCATCGCCCACAACGCGGCATTCGACGTGGGCTTTCTCGAGTACGAGCTCGAGCGCTGTGGGCGGGCCGAGAAGCTGGCCGAGCGCTGCCACGTGCTCGATACGCTGGCGCTCGCCCGCGAGCTGCATCCGGGACAGCGCAACAGTCTCGATGCGCTGTGCAGGCGCTACAACGTCGATAATTCCCGGCGCGATCTGCACGGCGCGCTGCTCGATGCGCGCATCCTGGCGGACGTGTATCTGGCGATGACCGGCGGGCAGGCGGCGCTGGCGCTCACCCGCGAGCAGCCCGCCGCGGGGGCGCGCCCCGAGCGGCCGCGCGGCGCGGCGGGGCCCCTGAAGGTGCTCGCCGCGAGCGAGCAGGAGCGGGAGGCCCACGCGCAGGTGCTGCGCGTGATCCGCCAGGCGAGCGGCGGGTGCTGCCTGTGGGAGGAACCCCCGCCGCCGGGTGATGCCTGAGGTCGCGCGCCGCGCGGCTGGCCTGCGCGGCGCGCTAGACTACGGTGGTGAGCGAGGGAAGTGATTCGTGAGTGAAAAATCCCCAGGGCCGGCGCTGCGCGTGCCGCTGCTCGATCTGAAGCCCCAATACGAGACCATCGCCCCGCGCGTGCGCGCGGCGCTCGAGGCGGTGTGTGCCAGCCAACAGTTCATCCTCGGCCCCGAGGTCAGGACGCTCGAGGCGCGCCTCGCGGCCTACAGCCAGAGCCGCTACGGCATCGGGGTGTCTTCCGGCACCGACGCGCTGCTGCTCGCCCTGATGGGGCTCGACATCGGCCCCGGCGACGCGGTGATCACGACGCCCTATACCTTCTTCGCCACGGCCGGGACCATTGCCCGCACCGGCGCGCGGCCGCTGTTTTGCGACATCGAGCCCGAGACGTTCAATCTGTCCGCGCCCGCGGTGCGGGCGCTCATCGCGCAGCAGTGCGAGCGCCGCGGCGGGCAGCTGGTGCACCGGGCGAGCGGCACGCGAGTCAAGGCGATCATGCCGGTGCACCTGTACGGCCAGGTCTGCCCGATGGAGCCGCTGCTCGCGCTGGCGCGCGAGGCGGGGCTGCGGGTGATCGAGGATGCCGCGCAGGCCATTGGCGCCCGAGATGCCGCCGGGCGCCCGGCCGGCAGCTTCGGGGATGTCGGTTGCTTCTCGTTCTTTCCGACCAAGAACCTCGGTGCCTTCGGGGATGCCGGCCTGTGCGTGGCGCAGGACGAGGCCCTGACCGAGCACATGCGGGTGCTGCGCGTGCACGGGGGCAAGCCGAAGTACCATCACGCCTTCATCGGCGGCAACTTCCGCATCGACGAGCTGCAGGCCGCGGTGCTCAACGTGAAGCTCGATTTTCTCGACGAGTGGTCCGGCCGGCGCCAGCACAACGCGCGGGTCTACGACGAGGCGTTCGCGCGGGCCGGGCTCGGGGACCACGTGGTCACGCCCCGGGTGCTCCCGGGCTTTCATCACATCTTCAATCAGTACGTGATCCGGGTGAAACGGCGCGATGCGCTGCGCGAGCACCTCGCGGGCGCCGGGGTCGGCACCGAGATCTACTATCCCATCCCGCTGCACCTGCAGGAGTGTTTCGCCGATCTCGGTCACCACGCCGGGGATTTCCCCGAAGCCGAGCGCGCCGCGCTCGACACGCTGGCCCTGCCGATCTATCCGGAGCTCTCCGGGGAGCAGCTGCGCTACGTGGTCGAGCGCATCGGCGGATTCTACGGCGCGGCCCGCTGAGGTTCCCGGCGAATGCCGAAGAGCATTTTCGAAGCCAACCTGCTCGAGCATCACGCCCTGTTCGAGCGTCTGGCGCCGCTCGCCGGGGAGATCGAGCGGGCCGGGGCGCTGATGGCCGAGACGCTCTCGGCCGGGCGCAAGCTGCTGTTGTGCGGCAACGGCGGCTCGGCCGCCGACAGCCAGCACATCGCCGCGGAGCTGACCGGTCGGTTCGTGCGCGACCGGCGCGCGCTCGCGGCGGTCGCGCTCACCACCGACAC
>JAJYFU010000123.1 GCA_021790795.1 Pseudomonadota bacterium | reverse complement strand
CATGACATCGAGCGCCCGGTGCTGGCGCCCGCGGAGCTGTTTCTGGGGCCCGAACCGTTGGCCACCGAGCTCGAGCGGTTCGCCTCCGTGACCCTCGAGAGCCCGCAAGCGAGCGGCGACGGCGGGCAACGCGTCTTCGCGACGCGCGAGCCGCAGGATCTGCGCATCGACACGCGCGCCGACCGGCCGCTGCAGCGCCTGGACGCCTTCCTCGGCGAGCTCGGCGGCCGAGCGCTGATCGCGGCCGATTCGCCTGGGCGGCGCGAGGTTCTGCAGGAACAGCTGCGCGCCCACGGGCACCCCGTCGAGCCGGTCGCCGACTGGGAAGCCTTCCTTGCGTCGCGCGCCCCGCTCGCGCTCACCGTGGCGCCCGATCTCGCCGGCCTCTGGGTGACCGACCCGCCGCTCGCGGTCATCGCCGAATCGCAGTTGTTCGGAGCGCGCGCCCCTCAGGAACGGCGGCGCGCGCGCGCCGCCGCCGACCCGCAAGCCGTGCTGCGGGATTTGCAGGACCTCAACCCCGGCGCGCCCGTGGTGCACGAGCAGTACGGTGTCGGACGCTACGTCGGGCTGCAGCCGATGGAGGTCGCCGGCGAGGCCGGCGAGTTCCTGGTGTTGGAATACCAGGGTGGCGACCGGATCTACGTGCCGGTGCAGTCGCTGCATCTGGTCGCGCGCTACACGGGCGCGGCGAGCGAGAGCGCCCCGCTGCACAAGCTCGGCACCGATCAGTGGACCAAGGCCCGGCGGCGCGCCGCCGAGCAGATCCGCGACATCGCCGCCGAGCTGCTGGATCTGTATGCGCGCCGCAAGGCGCAGCGGGGACTGAAGCTGGCGGTCAACGAGGCCGATTACCGCGCCTTCGCCGAGGCGTTTCCCTTCGAGGAGACGCTCGATCAGTCCCAGGCGATCGCCCAGGTGCTTGCCGATCTGCGCAGCGAGCGGCCCATGGACCGCATCGTCTGCGGCGACGTGGGCTTCGGCAAGACCGAGGTGGCCATGCGCGCGGCGTTCGCCGCGGTGCAATCGGGCAAGCAGATCGCGGTGCTCGCCCCGACGACGCTGCTGGCGCAGCAGCACCTGACCAACTTCCGCGACCGCTTCGCCGACTGGCCGGTGCGCATCGAGGGTCTCTCGCGCTTCGGCAACGCCAAGGAAACCCGGGCGACGCTCGAGGGACTGGAGCGAGGCAGCGTCGACATCGTGATCGCCACGCACCGCCTGCTGCACGCGCACACGCGGTTCAAGGACCTCGGGCTGCTGATCGTCGACGAGGAGCAGCGCTTCGGCGTGCGCGACAAGGAGCGCCTGCAGGCGCTGCGCGCCAACGTGCACGTGTTGACACTCACCGCCACTCCAATCCCGCGCACGCTCAACATGGCGCTCGGCGGCCTGCGCGACCTGTCGCTGATCACCACACCGCCGGCGCAGCGCCTGGCGATCAAGACTTTCGTCATCGAGTGGCACGGTCCGACGTTGCGCGAGGCGGTGTTGCGCGAGCTGCGCCGCGGGGGCCAGATCTATTTCGTGCACAACGAGATCCGCACCATCGAGAAGATCGGCGCCGACATCGCGCGACTGATTCCCGAGGCGAGCCTGCGCGTCGGCCACGGCCAGATGCGCGAACGGGACCTCGAGCAGCTGATGGTGGACTTCTACCACCGCCGCTTCGATCTGCTGCTGTGCACCACCATCATCGAAAGCGGCATCGACGTGCCGACCGCCAACACGATCATCATCAACCGCGCCGATCACATGGGACTCGCCCAGCTGCACCAGCTGCGCGGCCGCGTCGGGCGCTCGCATCACCGCGCCTACGCCTACCTCGTGGCCCCGCCGCGGCGCGCCTTGAGCGCGGATGCCGCCAAGCGGCTCGAGGCGATCGAGTCGATGGAGGAACTCGGCGCCGGCTTCGCGCTGGCCACCCACGATCTGGAGATCCGCGGCGCCGGCGAGCTGCTCGGCGAGGCGCAAAGCGGTCAGATGTCGGAAATCGGGCTCGCGATGTATCTCGATCTGCTCGGCGAGGCGGTCGAAGCCCTCAAGGCGGGACGCGAGCCGGATCTCGAGCGGCCGCTTGCGGCGGCCACCGAAGTCGAAATCCGTCTGCCGGCATTGCTGCCCGAGGCGTACATCGGCGACGTGCACGTGCGGCTCGGCTTGTACAAGCGCATCGCCGCGGCCGAGAGCGCCGATGCGCTCGATACGCTCAGCGGGGAGATCTATGATCGCTTCGGACCCCTGCCCGCCCCCGCGCAGCGCCTGGTGCGCATTGCGAAGCTGAAATTGTCGGCCCGCGCATTGGGCATCCGGCGTCTGGATCTCGGTCCTCAGGGCGCAATGGTGCTGTTCGAGGAGCGCACCGCCGTCAACCCGGCGACGCTGGTGAAGCTGATGCAGCGCTCACCCGGCGAATACCGGCTGGAGGGATCGATGAAGCTGCGCATCTCGCGCCCCATGCCCGAGGAGGCGGCACGCTTCGAGTTCGCCGGCGCGCTCCTGAAACATCTGGGAGGCAAGGCAAGCTAGCTTCGATTAGACTTCGAAGGATGAAGTACCGACTCGCAACGGCTCTGCTTCTGCTCGCGACGCTCGCCTGGACTCTTCCGGCCGCCGCGCACGGCACGCACTCTCTGCAGGCCCACCCGGGAATCACCGCCCATCCCGCCGGCTCGAGCGCCCAGGCCCCTGCGGCCAAGCCCGCCAAGCACCATCGCGAGTACTACGTCGAACTCATCGTGTTCCGCGCCCTCGCGGCGCTCGGCAGTCCCGAGGACTGGCAGGCCGAGCTCAATACGGCGCCCACCGTCAGCGGCGGGGAGGCGCAGACCGGCACCGGTGTCGGACATCTGGTGCGTCTCGAGCCGCCCTCGGCGTACAAGCTCGATGCCCTCTGGGCGCGCCTGCGCGCCAGCGCCGACTATCACCCCGTAATCCACCTGGCATGGATTCAGACGGCGAGCGACTGGGGCACGCACGCGGGCTTCAACCTCAAGGAGCTCGGCGTCCATGTGCCGGGTCTGCGCGGCCTGATCTATCTGGAGCGCGGGGTCTACCTGCATCTCGGTCTGACCCTCCATTACACCATGCGGCACCCGCCGCCG
This sequence comes from Pseudomonadota bacterium, assembly GCA_021790795.1. Classification (GTDB taxonomy): domain Bacteria; phylum Pseudomonadota; class Gammaproteobacteria; order Steroidobacterales; family Steroidobacteraceae; genus 13-2-20CM-66-19. Next base: position 3,729 of record JAJYFU010000123.1, on the reverse strand, counting down.
GGGCTCGATGCCGCCCCCGGCACCACGTTCGTCATGAACGAGACCCGCCGGGTGCTGTTTTATCAGCGCAATTACTACGACAATCCGGCATTCGGCGTGATCGCGCTGGTGCTCCCCGTCAGCCAACCGCGACTACCGGGCTGATCGACGCGCCCGGCTCGGCGTCCCGCAGGCGCATCTCACCGACCACGCCCATGCGCGCAGCAGCCGCAGACTGCGCGCCCCGCGCTCGATCCGGGGTCGAGCAGACCCAGGCCTGGCATATTTCCGGATGATCTCCTCACGCGCCCTCGCGGTCGAAAATCAGCCCACGGGCGGGTTTACCGTTCGACACCTTGCGACACGACGCCACGGACGCCATGCCTTATCCGCGCGCCATCCGTCTCATAGTTCAGATCGCCCATAATCGTCCACACGCCTTCCCGTGCCGCTCGCATCAGAGGCATCCAGCCGCGAACCGAATTGATCAAATACAGATTTCTCGCTCGGACCAGGTCACCGACACGGATTTCTCTCTCCTCGACCATATTCAATCCCAGCAGGTATTGCCTGAAAATACCGGGCAGAGCGCCCGCCTCGACGCGCGGCGTGCAAAATACCCCATCGATATCGACCACGACATTCGCAAACCCGGCCTCCGTAACGAGGCCGGCCTCGTTCCAGTATATGAGGTCCGTGAGCCCCGGGATTCGACCGCGGTGTTCTTGCAGTAATTCAGCGTATTGCTCGCGATGCGTAGTCTTATGCAATAGAAATCGCGATTTCTTCACGGGTTTTGCACTGAGCGCAAGAGTCGCGCCCGTTATGGAATTCAACGACTCGGAGCGAATGACCAGCCTTCCCTCGCGGGCGAGAAGGATACGCACCTTGCTATCCCCTTGCGGAGGCCGTGCGGCGAAATCGAGGAGCGCTTTACGAAGATTCTCCGCGGAAAACTTGAATTGAAAGTACGCCGCCGAATCCTCGAGGCGCGCTACGTGCGGCTCGAGAAGATAGAATCCTCCGCCGGCGCGCCACAGCAGGGATTCCACCAGATCGAACCGCGGGCCTCTGTCGAGCACGATGCGCGCCTTTGCCCGACACTCCGCGTACTCCTCGGCTTCGTCCGAATCCCAGACAATTCCTCCTCCGACACCAAATTCGACGCTTCGCTTCTCGGTATCCACGACCGCCGTGCGGATCGCCACGTTGAATTGCGCCCTGCGCTCCGGCCCAATGTAGCCGATGCAGCCGGTATAGATCCCTCTGGGAGACGACTCCAACTCCTTGATGATCTCCATGGTCCTCACCTTCGGCGCGCCGGTGATGGACGCACAGGGAAACATGGCGCGCAAGATGTCGGCGACACTGCCGGACGCACGTGACGTTACCGTAGAGGTCATTTGCAGTATCGTTGGATATCTCTCGATGGAAAACAGCTTGTCGACGCGGACGGTACCGGCATCCGCCACGCGCCCCATGTCGTTTCTGATCATGTCGACGATCATCACGTTCTCGGCACGATTCTTTGGGGATCGCGCAAGCCACTCTCGTCTGCGTCTGTCATCCGCGGTGGTGTCGCCGCGCGGCGCGGTTCCTTTCATAGGCTTCGAGACGAGCCGTCCTCCATCCAGCGAAAAGAACAGCTCGGGCGAGGCGGAGCATATGTGGTGTCTGCCCAGATTCAGATAGGCGGCGTAAGCGCCGCGTTGCGCGCTCTGAAGCGAAAGAAATAATTTCCACGGGTCGCCGGAGAAGGCATGGCGCAGTCGCAGCGTGTAATTGACCTGATAGGTGTTCCCCCTGGAAATGTGTTCCTTGATTCTTGCGAATGCCCCGTGGTATTCCTCCGGCGTCACGGATGTCCGCCAGGAATCCAGCACAGTCGAATCTTCGACGCGGCGCGCAAGAGTGATCAGCTCGTAGTCGCTATAGATGCCGAGCCAAATCAACGGGAAGTCGTTCAGGGCATGAGTTCGCAGCGCAGGGTCAAAAGCGCCGGAGGCCTCATAAGCGACAAACCCGGCCGCGTACAGCCCTTCCCGCGTTCTCTCCTCCGCGCCCCGCAGACAGGCCTCGACCTTGTCGATGTCACGGGTCGCAAGGATCTCCGTGGGACGGCGAAAGAGCATCCAGCGCGCGCGGCCAGACAGGTTGTCCCGTATCAAGACGGAATTTTCCGGAAATGAACCCATTGTGTACGACCAGCTTGCCAAATGTCCGTCGCTTCCGAATCGCTATCACGATTTCCAGAGCGTCGATCCGGGCGCCGCGAACGACGGCGGTTCTCCCCTGAATAATGACATGAATTCCCCTGAATTCGGCACCGAACCGCCTGTAAATAATGCATATATGCGGCAACACAATCATAACGGCGTCCCGGCCGGCTTTCCGATTCAGACAGGAGAATTTTCCACTTTTCCAACTCTCATCCGAGGTGCGCGTTGGAGAGTCCGATTCGCGGCGCCTTCAGTCCGGAATCACGGGCTGCGCGGCCTCGGCGGTCGAAAAATTACGCAACTGGCGGACAGAGTCCAGACGTCATGGCGGTCGTAAGCGCAGCGCGACCGTTGCCGACTCTCGCGTGCTGGCGGCGCCATCAATTGATGGACCACAACTGCATCCGCACATCCGGCTCATCGAGCCGGACCGGCGATGAACAGGACACCGACTCGATTTTCACCTTTTCAGGCGGGAGCCGGCCGAGCGGCTTTGCGTGTGCGCCGTCGTGTCACATGACTGCCGCGCGCAAACCTTCGACCATCGACGATTACCTCAAGAGCGTCCCCGAGGGCCGCCGCAGAGCGCTCGAGAATCTCCGAGCGAAGATTCGCTCGCTTGTTCCCGAAGCGCAGAAGTGCGTCAGCTTTGGATCCCGACCTTCCGCCTCGATGGCGTCAGAGGCCGCCTCATGCCGGCGTGAAGCGCTTCACGCCGGCGCGGCTGGCGGCGCGGCGCAGATCGGCGTCGAGCGTTGCCAGCGGCAGCATCGTGCGCAGTGCGAGCTCGAGATAAGAGGCGTCATAGGAGGACAGCCGATAGCGGCGTGCGAGATCGAGCGTCTCATGCAGCGCCTTCGCATGCGTGGCTGGATCCGAGAGGATTGGTGCCGCCTCGAGGGTGATCAGAAACGCCTGGCTGCGACCCTCGAGCAAATCGCCGTGGGACTCGCACTTGGCGATGACGTTGGCGATCTCGAGGCCCCAGGTGACGGGCACATGCGCCGCGGCGTCCGGACGGGCAAGCGTATTAAAGACCGCCGCGGCGTACTGCTGTCCCGGGCCCGCGTCCTCCAGCAGCCAGCTCAACGCAACCGAGGCGTCGAGGACGAACTTCACTCGCGACCTTCCTCGATCAAGGGCTTGATATCGACCTTCCGGCGCATCGGATGTGTGCGCCGGTATACCTCGAACGAGTCAATCGCTGCCTTGGCGTCTGCTCGCGACGCCGTGACCGGCGGGCCGAGTTCGGCAACCGGCTTTCCGCGGTGGGTGATCGTGAAGCGCTTGCCGGCCTGCACCTGGCGCAGCAGCTCCGGTAGCGTTGTCTTGGCCTCGTAGGCGCCGATCTCGCTCCCCATGAGTCTAACCCTCATATAAACCAGTCTATAGACCAGTTTATCATATCCTAGGCTGTGGAGCGCGCAGCCACGGGTCAGACGGCCCTCCATGCCGGCGTGCGCGCGGAATACTCAATTCCGGGCAAGTTCTGAAACGCCGCCCTCCCCAGCCCAAATCAATGGACTGGGGG
>JAJYFU010000035.1 GCA_021790795.1 Pseudomonadota bacterium | reverse complement strand
CCCGACCCGGGGGTCTGATGGACGTAAGGTCCGGGGCAAATGGTTCGCTGCTGAATGGCGGCATGGGGTCGTATCACGGCAAGGGCGCGAGGTGCGCAAGGCGGATTTTCGCATTGCATGCGGATGTTCGGACGTGATCACGCGGCGAAATGGCGCAAGGCCAAGCTTCGGCCTGATTGAAGGCCGGTGCGGCAGTGCTCGAGAGTCACGCAAGAACGCTCGGCCCGTGATCCGAAGGTTCACGATAGGGCACGGGGCGCATCGATTCTGACGCCGGGGCTATCCAAAGCGGGATCGGGGCGAACGCATTGCAAAAGCGCTGCAACGCGGCCCTCGCTCTACGCAACGCTTGGCGAGGCGTTGCGCCACGAAAATGCTGCGGACGCGCGCGGAGCGCGGCGTCGATGGCCGCCGCGCGTGTTTCGAGGACTGGTTTTCCCCTGCCCAATGGCGCGATCGCCGGTTTCTACACGAGCGAATAGCGATTCGGGCGGCCGCGCGAAGCGGTGGGCCCTGCGCGATTAGGCTCGTCAAGAACGCCGCGGGGAGCTTCTGCGACCGCACCCGGCGCCGGCCTTGGTTCGTCGGCATCAGACGCTTTCATCGTGATGACCTGCATTGCCGCCCCGGTATCTTTGCTGTGATAATATTTATAGTACAGGCGTGCAGATCTGGCAAGCATCTGCGCATGCCAATTATGGAGGGTGGTGCGGCTGCCGCAACGGTGGTGGATAGTGACCCGATATCACAGCGTAGCGTGATGGGACCCGATGGTACACCACATTCATCCGCATGGCGGTAGCGCGTCTCGCGGCCCGGAAGATAAGGTCCGTTCCCCGTGAACTGCGTTGGACCGCGGCTCGACGTGTGCGGCACTCGGTTTTCACGCGGTGAAGGAGTCGCGCCGAGGCAGTCGCCGGGTCGTGGTCAGTCCCCGTGCAGGGCGGATTCTCGCGATCAGGCGCGCGCTCGTTTCGCGAATCCCCGGCGGTGCTCCACGCCCGGTGAAGGACGCGAATTTTCCGGGCCGATACGTTGTCGATTGCGGAATGCCGCAAAATGATCGAAGGCCACGCGCGGAGGCGACGATGATAGGTGGAGCGAACAAGATCTGTGTCCGACGGTTCGGCCGGGACTTTCTGTTGCTGGGCTTGGTGGGTATGGCTTTGCTCGGTCCCGCGTGGGCCGCAGGCGCGGCTCCATTGCCACAGCTGATCTCCGCTCACGGCCGATATGAGCTGAAAGTCGGCGGGAAGCCGTATTTCATCCTCGGCGCGCAGGTGAACAATTCGAGCAATTACTCGGCAACATTGCCCGAGGTCTGGCCTGCCATCATGGACGTCGATGCCAACACGATCGTGATGCCGATCGCGTGGCAACAGATTGAGCCGCGTCCAGGTCGATTCGATTTCTCATTCCTCGACCGGTTTCTGCGACAAGCTCGACAGCATCACGTGCATGCAATTCTGTTGTGGTTCGCCACCTGGAAGAACGGCGCTCCGAACTACTGCCCGTCGTGGGTCAAGCTCGACAACAACCGCTTCCCTCGGGTGGTCAATCGGAAGGGACTCCTGGTCAACTCCCTCTCGCCGCTGGCGAAGACGACCCTTGATGCCGATCGCACGGCTTTCGTGGCTCTGATGAAGCATCTCAAGGCGGTCGATCCCCAGCACACGGTCATCATGGTTCAGGTCGAGAACGAGACCGGCACCTACGGCTCCAGGCGCGACTATTCGGCGACTGCGAATCGATTGTTCAACGGCCCCGTTCCCCGACGTCTCGTGCGGGCGCTCGGGCTGCGGCCCGGAACCTGGAGGCAGGTGTTCGCTCGCCGCGCCGCGGATCTCTTTCATGCCTGGAACATCGCCCGTTTCGTGAACAAGGTCGCCGCGGCCGGCAAGGCGGTCTATCCGCTGCCGATGTACGTCAATGCCGCGTTGCGCAATCCGTTTCATCACAAACCGCCACTCCCATATGAGTACGGTGGCCCGACATACAATGCGATTCGCGTGTGGAAAGTCGCCGCGCCGGATATCAATGTCATCGGACCGGACATCTACATGCGGAGCTCGCGGCTCTATTTCAAGGTTCTCCGGCAATACCACCGGCCCGATAATCCGCTGTTCGTCAGCGAAACCGGCAACGCCCCGGTCTACGCGCGCTATCTGTTCGCCACACTCGGTCATCAGGGAATCGGGTTTTCTCCATTCGGAATAGACTACACCGGTTATTCCAATTTTCCGCTCGGCGCCCGTCGGATCGATGCGCATACATTCGCCCCATTTTCCCTGGAATATCACTTGCTGCGGCCGATGGATTCGCTGTTGGCGCGCTTGAGTTTCGCGGGCCGGGTGTACGGCGTATCGGAGCCCGACAACCGGCGTTCGCAAACCATCCGGCTCGGACGCTGGGAGGCGAAGGTCTCTTACGACATGCCCATGTTCGGCGACAGTCCCTATAAGCGCCCGCAACCGCTCGATGGTGGCGCGGTCATCGCACGGCTTGGACCGAATGAGTTTCTGGTGACTGGGGTGCATGCGCGTGTTTCGTTCTCGCTGGCCCAGCGGAATGCGAACGAGTTCATGATTTTCAACCGGGTCGTGCAGGGGACTTATCGGCACGGAACGTGGAAGTTCATGCGCATCTGGAACGGAGACGAGACGGATTGGGGACTGAATTTCGCCTCGAGGCCGCAGATCCTTCACGTGCATCTGGCGACCTACTGACCGTTTGGGCCCTGGTGAGTTCGGATGTCCCGAGGCATTGGCGTGGCACGAGGTCGATGGGCCTCCAGGCGTCAGCGTGGTACGGATGAGCGGGGTCTACTGCCATCGCAAAGGGACGGCTGCGTTTTGCCGAGCAGGACGTTCCGGTGGCGGGACGAGTCCGCGGACGTAGGCGAGTTCCGAGCATCGGTCGGGCGGTGTCTGCGGACTGTGGTGGGCCCGGGGCGCCCGCCTTCGCGGCGGCAATGCTCCCGCTCCCCTGGCGGGCGGGTGGAGCGAAACGACCCTCAGTGATTGTCGCGCGGCACGCCGAAGCGCGCCTCGACCCGCTGATATTTCTCCGCACCGTTGAGAATCATGCCTTCCCCGAGCTGGCCCACCAGGGCGCGCTGGATCTGCTGCCACGGCGTCTGCGACGGCGGTGAGCGGTAGCCGCCGGCGGCCTCGAGCGCCGCGCGCCGTGCGGCGAGCTCGCGCTCATCGAGCAGCACGTTGACCTCGCGCTTGCGCAGATCGATGCGGATCCGGTCGCCGCTCTTGAGCAGTGCCAAGCCGCCCCCAGCGGCCGCTTCCGGCGAGGCGTTGAGGATCGAGGGGGAGCCGGAGGTGCCCGACTGGCGGCCGTCGCCGATGCACGGCAGCACGGTGACGCCCTGTTTGATCAGGTAATCCGGGGGGCGCATGTTGACGACTTCGGCCGACCCCGGGTAGCCGATGGGGCCCGTGCCGCGCATCACCAGCACGGTGTGCGCGTCGATGCCGAGCAGCGGATCGTCGATGCGCGCGTGATAGTCCTCCGGACCGTCGAACACCGCCACCGGCGCCTCGAAGGCGTCCGGATCGGCGGGGTTGCCGAGGTGGCGGTCGCGGAATTCCTCGGAAATCACGCTAGTCTTCATGATCGCCGAGTCGAACAGGTTGCCGCGCATCACGAGAACGCCGGCGTTCGTCTTCAGCGGCCGCTCGATCGGGCGGATCACCTCGCTGTCGGCGATGGCGCGGCCGCGGCAGTTCTCCCCGAGGGTGCGGCCGTTGGCGGTGAGGGCCTGCTCGCGGATCAGGCCCGCCTGCATGAGTTGATTGACCACGGCCGGCACGCCGCCGGCGCGGTGGAAATCCTCGGCGAGATACTCCCCGGCCGGTTGCAGGTTCACCAGCAGAGGCACCTCGTAGCCGTAGGTCTGCCAATCCTCGAGGCTCAATTCCACGCCCATGTGCCGGGCGATCGCCTCGAGATGAATCGGCGCGTTGGTCGAGCCACCGATGGCCGAGGCAACCACTATGGCGTTGAGGAACGCCTCGCGCGTCATGATGGCCGATGGACGCAGATCCTCGCGCACCATCTCGACGATGCGCATGCCGGTCTCATACGCGATCTGCGCCCGCTCGCGGTACGGCGCCGGAATGTTTCCCGCCCCCGGCAGCTGCATGCCGAGCGCCTCGGCGATGGAGTTCATGGTGCTCGCCGTGCCCATGGTGTTGCAGTAGCCGGTCGAGGGCGTGGCGGCGGCGACCCGCTCGATGAATCCCGCGTAGTCGATCTTTCCGGCCGCGAGCAGCTGCCGGGACTCCCACACGATGGTTCCCGAGCCGACGCGCCTGCCCTCGAACCAGCCGTTGGTCATCGGGCCGACCGAGAGCGCGATGGCGGGAATGTCCATGGTAGCGGCGGCCATCAGGCACGCCGGGGTCGTCTTGTCGCAGCCGATGGTCAGCACGACCCCGTCGATCGGATAACCGTGCAGCACCTCGACCAGTCCGAGGTAGGCGAGGTTGCGGTCGAGCGCGGCGGTCGGACGGCGGCTGGTCTCCTGAATGGGATGAACCGGAAATTCGATCGGCACGCCACCGGCGCTGCGGATGCCGGCGGCCGTGCGCTCGGCGAGCACGACGTGATGCCGGTTGCAGGGTGAGAGGTCCGAGCCCGTCTGGGCGATGCCGATGATCGGCTTGCCCGACTGCAGTTCCGAGAGCGTCAGGCCGTAATTGAGATAGCGCTCGAGGTGCAGGGCGGTCATGTCCGGGTCCGCCGGGTCGTCGAACCAGGCGCGTGAGCGCAGTTTCGGTCCCGGGGCTTGTTTTCGGTCTGTTGCACTCATGATGTCCCGCTCGGTCTGGATACTTTGAGAATAATAATCATATAATATGTCGGAGCACGTGAAAACCCGGCGTACCGTGGGCGCAGCCCGCGAATGACGGCCGCGCTGCAGATATAATCGACACCTACCCGACATCGGCGAGCCGAACGAGGCATTCGTGGCCCTCACCAGAATTCCGCGCGACCACAATTTGACTTACGGCCTGGTCGAATCCCTGGGCCAATTGATCGTCACGGGCGAATTCGATGCCAAGGCCTTTCCCACCGAGGGGGAGTTGTCCCGGCAGCACGGCACCAGCCGCTCGGTCACGCGCGAGGCGGTGAAGATGCTCACCGCCAAGGGGCTCCTGCAGGCGCGACCGCGTCAGGGCACGAGCGTCACGCCGGAAGCGCAGTGGAATCTGCTCGATCCGGACGTGTTGCGCTGGCTGCTCGAGCGCAAGTTCTCGCTGCGGCTGCTGGCCGAGTTCACCGAGATGCGGTTGGCGATCGAGCCGGCGGCCGCGCGGCTCGCCGCCCGGCGCGCCGATCCCGACGCCGTCGCCCGGATCCGCGACGGGCTGCGGCGGATGGTTGCCGCCGGGTTGGGCGATGAAGAGCCGGTGACCGCCGACATCGCCTTCCATACGGCCATCCTCGCCGCGACCGGCAACCGCTTCTACGCGCAGCTCGATCCGCTCATCAACACCGCGCTCAGGATCTCGATCCGCTTCACCAACCGCGTCAAGGGCCGTGCGGCCGGCATCGCCGGCCACGAAGAGGTGCTCGACGCGATTGCGGCCGGAGACGCCGAGCGCGCCGGGCTTGCGATGCACGCATTGCTTTCCGAGGTGCTGGAGTTGATCGAGGCTGCGGCGGCACATCCGGGCGCCGGCGCGCGCCGGCCGGTCCGCCGCGCCAGCTGATCGGCCGGTGGCGCGCCCGCCGGGGATTTCGCGCACCGCGCCCAAAGAAGCGCCTGCGTCGGGCCTTATGGAAAAAGTGGTGCCAAAGCGTTGGCTTGGCCGGCACAATGAGCGGTCGGCTCGAATCGGCGACGGCCTGAGAGGGATTCAGGCTGAATTCAGCGCACCACCCCTAGAGTGAAGAGGTGGCCGCGCCTGTCCCGGCCGCCGCTGCGGATACCGAGCGGCAGAACGAGGTGTCGTGCCGGCAGTCCGATTGAAGGGTGGCGCAATGGACCGATGCTCATTGTCTCCGGATTGCGCGCATCGCCATCCGACCGTGGCGATGCCGCACGCAGCCTTCGCGCGCTGCGCGGCCGGACAGGGGCCGCTGGGAGCTGCACTGGCGTGACGGTGAAGAGTCCGATCAAACCGCCGATTTTCATCCTCGGGAACGAGCGATCCGGCGCGCGCCCGATCGCGGAGCTGCTGCGGCAGCGCGGCCACGAGGTCTCGGTTTACCTCGAGGCCTCCGATTTGATGCTCGCCGTGGGGGCGAGGGCTCCGGCGCTGGTGATTCTGTGTGTGGCCGGCGGCGGCGATTGGGAGTGCTCGCTCGGCGTCACGCTCGTGACCATGTTCGCGGTTCCGTTCATCGTGCTGGCGGATAGCTGGGACGAGAGCGGTGTGCGCACCGCCGCTGAAAGCGGTGCGCTCTGCTTTCTCGTCGGCGCACCGACCCGTCTGCAGGAATGCGTCCCGGCGATCATCGCGGCGATGGCGCACCATGCCGAGCTGCGCGAATATCAGGAGCGTGTGCGCAAGCTCACGCAGGCCTTGCATGATGCCCGGACGATCAGCACCGCCTGCGGTGTCTTGATGGAGCGCTTCCGGTTGAATCGCCGCGAGGCCTTCGAGCGGCTGCGCGCCGCGGCCCGCGCGCGGCGCATGCGCCTGCTCGACAGCGCCGCGGAGGCGCTCGCGGCGCTGGAGTCGATCAACGCGCTCGGCGCCCGGGACCGTGACGCGGCGCACAGTTCGGTCACAAAAACCAGATAACATAACTAATCCGGGCGCACCCGAACCTCGTGCGCCCGGTTTGGGCGCATTCGCGCCGGCCGCCGCATTCCCGCGCCACAGCTCTCCCGGGCCCTGGCTCCGCCCTCCCTTATTCGCTCCGCGCGGCGTACGACGCACGTCGCACCGCGGCAGTCGTGCAAGGCCATGCAAACCGAACGGTTGCGGACGATTCAGCATCCGGGGCGAATGGGCGATCTGCTCGAGTCGCTCATAGAGTCCCGGCAGGTAGTTCCCCCCGGCCTGACGCCCGTGGCTTCGGCCGCGGCGCTGTCGGGGCCGCTGCGCCTGCTCAGCCGCGCCGTCGAGCGGCGCGATTCGATATGGCGGGCATGGACCGATGGCGCGCGTGTGTGGTTCTTCGAGGCGCTGTTCTCGCTGGCGCTCTCGCGCGAGCGCGGCAAGCCGGTCATCGAGCTCAGAGAATACGATGAGATGGGTGAAATCATGCGCGTTCTGACCTTTGTTTCGACGTCCGCTCACGGTTGGCAACGATGCGAATGAAGGAAGCGGTCGGCCGGCAGTCGGTTCAACGCGGCGCGAAAGACCCGCTGAGCGCCGTCCCTGGAGATCGCCGTGGCACGGCGAAGAACGACCTGCGCAGTGACGCGTCGGCGAACTCGCGCGCCTTACGCCGCGATTTGCTCCGGTTGGTCCGCACGGCGCGCGCTTTGGGCCTGACGAGCCTGTCGTCCGTGGTCGTCCGCATCGCCGAGCGGCTCGATCCCGGCCTGCGCGCCGGCGAGCTCGCGCCGCGCGACATTGCGATGCTGCGGCGCTTCGCCGATCGCTGTTGCGGTTATCTCGCCGATCCGACCGACGTCAAGGCCGCGGACGCGGTGGTCGAGCTGCTGGCCGTCGAGCCCCTTGCGGCCGTGGGCTGCTGGGAGCGGATTCACCTGCTGCTGGGGCTGATCGAGGAGGGCACCGAGGCCGCGCGAATGCGCGCCCTCTGCGCCGCTGCGTCGAGCGGCGACGGTCATGATCCCCTGACGGGGCTGTGCGACGAGAGCGCGTTGCGGGGAGCGCTCGAGGACCTGCTGAGCGCGCCCGCCGCGCGCCAGGCGCCCGTCGGAGTCATGTCGATCGGCATCACCGGGGTGGAGGATATCGTCGACTCCTTCGGCGACAACGTGGGTACGGCGGTGCTGGCGCGGATCGCGGCGGATCTGATCCGCTCCGTGCCGTGCGGCGCCGTGCTCGGCCGCCTCGGCGCAGATCGTTTCGTCGTCATCCGCGATGGGCTCACCTCGGCGCAACTCGCCGAGGAGGCGCGGCGCCTGGCCGAATTGATCTGCCGCAGCCACGAGATCGGCGGGCACCTGGTCGCCGTGACGGCTCATATCGGCTTGGCGGTCGGCGGACAGCATGGCCACGATGCCGCCGAGCTGCTCGCCAACGCCGACGTCGCGCTGCACGAGGCCCGGGTCCGCAGGCTTCATACGGCGCAATTCTTCGCGCCACATATGCGCGAGGAGGCGCTGCGGCGGGTGAGTCTCGAGGGGGAGCTGCGCGCGGCGATCGAGCGCGGCGAGTTCGAGCTGCATTATCAACCGAAGCTGGCGCTATGCACGGGGCGTGTGTGCGGCGTCGAGGCGCTGGTCCGTTGGCGGTGCCCGACGCGGGGCCTGGTCGCGCCCGGGGAGTTCATTCCCATCGCCGAGGAGAGCGGATTGATCGTGCGGCTCGGCGACTGGGTGATCGACGCGGCGTGCCGGCAGATCATGAGCTGGCAGCGCGAGCACGCGCCGCCGCTGCCGGTGGCGATCAATCTATCCGCCATTCAGCTGTGCGCGCCCCAGACGGGCCCGCGGATCCTGCAGACCCTGCAACGATACGGCGTGCATCCGCGGATGGTGGAAGTGGAGGTCACGGAGTCCGCGGTGATGCGCGACGCGGACGCCGCGCTGCGTTGTCTGAGCGAGGTCGGCCGCGAGGGCGTGCGCGTGGTGATCGACGATTTCGGCACGGGGTATTCCAACTTGAGCCAGCTGATGCGGCTGCCGCTCGCGGCGATCAAAATCGACAAATCCCTGGTCGCCCGCATCGCGATGCACGAGCGCGACGCCGCGATCGCGCGGGCGATCATCGACATCGCCCGAACGCTCGGCGCGCGCGTCGTGGCCGAGGGCGTGGAAAGCGCGCAGCAGCGTGACCTGCTGGCCGCCGCGGGCTGCGACGAGTATCAGGGCTTTCTGATCGCCAAGCCCATGGACGCAACGCACCTGCAGGCGTGGCTGAGCCGCCAGGCGATCGAGTCGCATCTCGGCTGAGCCATCCGCCGAGCAACGCCGGTGTGGCTCAGTATCCGCAGCGCGTTCGGCTCGGCCGCCACTGCAGAACGTTGGGCGCGTAAGTCGGCGGACTGAAGGCGCGCGCGGCCCGCTCGAACGCATATGCGAAGCCGAGCAGCCGGGGCTCGGACCACTTCGGTCCGATGAACGACAGGCCCACCGGCAGGCCCTCGACCTGGCCCATCGGCACGGTGATGTAGGGGTAACCGGCGACCGCCGGCAGCGTGCTGTCGCCGCCTTGAATGCCGACATCGCCGTTCACGAGGTCGATCACCGATGCCGGATTCTGTGTCGGGGAGATCAGTGCCGCGACGTGATGCTCCGCCAGCAGCCGATCGATGCCATCGGGTCCCGCCAGGCGCAGATTCGTCGCGCGCGCGCGGATATAGGCCGCGTCGCCCAGCCCCTTGGTGCGCTCGGCCTGGAGGAACAGGCTCTGGCCGAACCAGCGCATCTCGCGCGGGTGCGTGTCATCGAAGGCGATCAGTCCGGCGAGCGTGCGGCTCTTGACCGCCGGTGGCGATCCGGCCAGGTACTCGTTCATGTCGACTTTCAGCTCGGTGAGCAGCACCAGGTTCTCGTTCTTCTCGAGCGGCGCCATGTGATAGTCATCGACTTTGACCAGCACCGCGCCCTGGGCCCTCAGCAGCGCCAACGCATGGTGAAATACCGCGAGCGTCTTGGGCGAGAAATTCTTCAGCAGGAACTGCGCGATCCCGAGCCGCACCCCCTCGAGGGCATGGGGATTGAGCGCGGCGACGTAGTTGCCGCGATGGGCGTCGGCGTGCGCGGTGGCCGGATCGGCCGGGTCCGAGCCGGCCATGGCGGTCAGCAACATGGCCGCGCCACGCACGGTGTGGGTGATGGGACCGGCGGTGTCCTGCGTGCGGCTGATCGGGACGATGCCGGTGCGCGACACCAGCCCGACCGTCGGCTTCAGTCCCACCACGCCGTTCATCGACGAGGGGCAGCTGATCGAGCCGTCGGTCTCGGTGCCGATGGCGGCGGGCGCCAGGCCGGCCGCAACGGCCGCGGCCGGGCCCGAGCTGGAGCCGCAGGCGGTGCGATCGAGCATGTAGGGATTGCGGGTCAGGCCGCCGACGGCGCTCCAGCCGCTGACGGAGTGGGCGGAGCGGATGTTGGCCCATTCCGAGAGATTTGCCCGGCCGAGAATCACCACGCCGGCGCGGCGCAGGTTGCGGATCACCGTGGCGCTGACCGAGCGAATGTTCTTCGCCAGCGCGAGCGAGCCGGCCGTGGTGGGTAGCCCCGCGATGTCGATGTTGTCTTTGACCAGAACCGGGATTCCATCGAGCGGACCGAGAGGACGGCCGGCGGCGCGGCGCGCGTCGGAGGCGCGCGCCTCGGCCATGGCGCGCGGATTCACGGCGATGACGGCATGGATTTTCGGATTGATCCGGGCAATGCGCGCCTCGTAGAGGCGCACCAGCCTCTGCGCGCTCACCCGGTGAGCGGCGAGATCGGCCGAGAGGCGCGGGACCGAGGCACAGGTCAGATTGACGGCGTGTGCCGCGCCGAACACGAGACAACACAGCGCGCCGGCGCTGATCGCAACTCTGCTGCGCATGCCGATCCCCTGGAGAGTGGTCGCTGCCGCATTATCGTGTATTGCGGCCGTGGCGCAAGCTCGGCCGAACGCCGCCGGGTGAGCGCGGCGGTCCGCGATCAGTCCGCCTGCTCGATCAGGATACGGTCCGCCTCGATCCGCACCGAGTAGGTGCGCAGCGGCTCGTAGGCCGGCGGCGTCAGGGCCTCGCCGGTGCGCAGGCAGAAGCGCGCGCCATGGCGGGGGCAGATGATCTGGCAGGACTCGATCTCGGCGCCGCCCAGGCGCTCTCCGTCGTGGGTGCAGACGTCGTCGACCGCATAGACGGCGTCGCCGCAGCGCACGACCAGCACGGGTTGGCCGCCGAGATCGGCCTCGAGGGGCGCCTGCTCGGCCAGCGCATCGGCCGGTCCGGCGTCGATCCAACTCATCAGTACATCCCTGTCTGCAGACGAGCCGCTTCCGACATCATGCTTTGGTTCCAGGGCGGATCGAACGTCAGCTCGACCCTCGCCTCGCGTACCGTGGGGATGCGCTCGATCTTGTCGCGGACGTCATCGACCAGAATATCCCCCATGCCGCAGCCTGGAGCGGTCAGGGTCAGTTTGACGTCGACGCTGCGTGTGCCGTCGTCGTTCGCCACGACGTCGCAGCCGTAGACCAGACCCAGATCGACGATGTTGATGGGAATCTCCGGGTCATAACAGGTGCGCATCTGTTCCCAGGCGAGCTGACGCACGTCGTCCTCGGTGGCGTTCGGCGGCAGCTCCGGCGCTTTGACCGGCTCGTGTCCGATCGACTCGGCATCCTCGCCGCTGATGCGAAACAGATTGCCTTCGATGTACACCGTGAAGCTGCCGCCCAGCGCCTGGGTGATGTAGCCGGATTGGCCCGGCTGCAGGGTGACTTCCGTGCCCGCCGGCACGATGACCGCGCGCACCTCGTGTTGCACGACGAACGGTTCGCTTTCATAGCCGCTCATGATCGGATGCTCACTCCGTCGAGACGGCGTCCGCGCTGCGCTCGAGCGCGGCGTTGAGCGTATGCCAGCACAGCGTCGCGCACTTGACGCGGGCGGGGAATTCGCGGACGCCGGCGAGCGCGGCGAGCTTGCCGAGCGAGGCATCAGGCGGCGCGGCGTCCGGCTGGGTGAGCACGGCGTGGATGCGATCGTAGAGCTCCCTGATCGCGGCTTTGTCCTTGCCCTTGACCGCCTCGGTCATCAGCGAGGCCGAGGCGGTCGAGATGGCGCAGCCCTTGCCCTCGAAGCGGATGTCGGCGATGCGATCGCCATCGAAGCGCAGCCACACGGTCAGGCGGTCGCCGCAGAGCGGATTGTGCCCCTCGGCGTGCGTATCAGGATCCGTCAGCGCGCCGAAATTGCGCGGCTGGCGGTTGTGATCCAGGATGACGTCGCGGTAGAGATCTTTCAGGTCCATCAACCGAATACCTCGCGGGCTTTCTCCAGCGCGGCCACCAGCGCCGCGACGTCCGCCTCGGTGTTGTAACAGCCGAAGGACGCGCGGGCCGTGGCCGGAATATCGAAGAAGGTCATCACCGGCATGGCGCAGTGATGGCCGGTCCGGATGGCCACCCCCTGGCTGTCGAGAATGGTTCCCAGGTCGTGGGGATGGCAGCCGCGCATCGTGAACGACAGGACCGCCGCCTTGTGCGCCGCCGTGCCGATGATCTCGATGCCGGGCAGCCGCTCGATGGCGGCGGTGGCCTGCGCGAGCAGGTGGCGCTCGTGCGCCGCGAGCGCCTCCAGGCCCAGGCTCTCGAGATAGTCCATCGCCGCGGCGAGCCCCACCGCTCCGGAGATGTTCGGAGTGCCGGCCTCGAACTTCCACGGCAGCTCATTGTACGTGGTGCGCTCGAACGAGACGGTGCGGATCATCTCGCCGCCGCCCTGCCAGGGGGGCATCTCCTCGAGCAACTCCTCACGGCCGTACAGCACCCCGACGCCCGTCGGACCGTAGAGCTTGTGGCCCGAGAAGGCGTAGAAATCGCAGCCGAGCGCGCGCACGTCGATCGGCGAGTGGGCGACGGCCTGGGCGCCGTCGATCAACACGAGCGCGCCGCACGAATGCGCCGCTTGCACGATGCGCTCGACGGGCACGACGGTCCCGAGCGCATTCGACACGTGCGCCACCGCTACGAGGCGGGTGCGTCCGGTCAGCAGCCCGAGCAATGGCTCGAGCTCGACCTCGCCGCGCCGGTTGATCGGCGCGACCTTGAGTGTGCAGCCGGTCTGCTCACAGAGCATCTGCCAGGGCACGATGTTGGCGTGGTGCTCCAGCGCGCTGATCAGGATCTCATCGCCCTTGCCGAGGCGCGAGCGGCCGAAGGACTGCGCGACGAGATTGATGCCTTCCGTGGTGCCACGCACGAACACGATCTCCCGGCTCGAGCGGGCGTTGATGAAGCGCCGCGCCCGCTCGCGCGCGCCCTCGAACGCGTCGGTCGCGGCCTGACTGAGCGCGTGCACGCCACGGTGCACATTGGCGTGAGTGTGAGTCTCATAGTGCTCGACCGCGCGCAGCACGGCGAGCGGCCGCTGGCCGGAGGCGGCGTTGTCTAGGTACACCAGCGGCCGCCCATTGACGTGCTGCGCGAGGATGGGGAAGTCGCGCCGTACGCGCTCGGCGTCGAAGCTGCGGGACGCGGAGGCGAGAGGGGTGGCCATCAGAGCAGCTCCATCAGGGCGGCGGCGCCGCTCATCTGTTCGGCCAGATCCCGCTCGATCTGCCGGCGCAGCTCGGTGCGCTCGATCTTGGCCACCACGTCCTCCAGGAACGCCCATTTGAGCAAGTGGTGGGCGGTCTGCGGCGCGATGCCGCGCGAGAGCAGGTAGAACAGCATGTTCTCATCGAGCTTACCGGCGGTCGCGCCGTGGCTGCATCGGACCTCGTCGGTGTAGATCTCCAGCTGCGGGCGCACGTCGATTTCGGCCTGCGGGCCGTCGAGCAATCCGCGCAGCGACTGGCGGGAGTCGGTGCCGCACGCCCGCTCGCGCACCACGATCTTGCCGTTGAACGCCACGCGCGCCCGTCCCGAGGCGATGCCGCGGAATGTCTCGATCGTGCGCGTGTTCGGCGCCACATGCTCGCTGAGGGCGTACATGTCATGGCTTTGCTGATGATCTGCGAGCGCCGCGGCCGAGAGCGCCAACTCCGCGCCCGCGCCGGCGAGGCGCACGTGCGCCGTCGAGCGCGCCGTCAGCGCGCCGGTGCCGACGGCCAGCAGGTGATAGCGGGCATGCGCGGACAGTTGCGCCGTGAGCGTGTCGAACCAGGCGGCGCGCGCCGCGCATTGCTGCAGGCGGTAGTGGGTCAGGCGCGCGTTCTCGCCCACATCGACGCGTACCGCGCTGTTGACCAGGCTCGCCGCTTCCGGCGCGCCCACGTGCCGCTCGAGCACGGTCAGCTCGGCGCCGGCCTCGAGAGCCACGCGCACGCGCGGATACGATGCGCCGGCTTGGGCGCCGGCCGTCGCCACGAAGATCAGCTCGATACCCGCGGGCGCCGCATTCGCGCGCACTTCGATCGAGAGCGCATCAGTCGCAAAGGCCTCGTTGAGCAATGCCAGGCGCGCCTCGGGAAAGTCCGGGCACGGAAGCCAGGCGTCGCTGCTCGACGGCCCGGATGAGCGCAGACTCCGCACGGTGAGGTCCGGGCCCGAGGCCGGAGCACCCGACCGCAGCAGGCCGTCGACGAATACGTAGCGCACGAAGCCCGGAGGCACTTGCGGCAGGGACGGCATCGCCGGGCCGTGCGTCTCGACCGGCGCGAAGCGGGCGTGCTCGAGGACGCGCAGGTTCGTGTAGCGCCAGTTCTCCTCACGCGTGGCCGGCAGGCCTTGCGCACAAAGCTTCTCGATCGCCTCGTCCCGGCGACCGGGATCGATGACGCTCGCGGGCAGCGCGGCATGTACCGCGCCGTATTCTTTCCTGATCTGTTCCGTCACCGCCGGGCTCATGCCGCCTCGCTGATCAGCCAATCGTAGCCGCGCCGCTCGAGCTCCAGGGCAAGCGTACGGTCGCCGCTGCGCACGATGCGGCCGTTGACCAGCACGTGCACCCGGTCCGGCACGATGTGCTCGAGCAGCCGTTGGTAATGGGTCACAAGCACCAGCGAGCGCTCCGGGGCGCGCAGGGTGTTGACGCCGTGCGCGACGATCTTGAGCGCATCGATATCCAGTCCCGAGTCGGTCTCGTCGAGCACCGCCAGGCGCGGCTCGAGCACCAGCATCTGCAGGATCTCGTTGCGCTTCTTCTCGCCTCCGGAGAAGCCTTCGTTGACCCCGCGCGAGAGCATGCTTTCATCCATGCGCATCAGCCGCATCTTCTCGCGCACCAGGGTGAGGAACTCGAACGCGTCGACCTCCGGCTCGCCGCGCTGCTTGCGCGCGGCGTTGATGGCCGCCTTGAGCAGATAGACGTTGTTGACCCCCGGGATCTCGACGGGATACTGAAAGCCGAGGAACACGCCCGCGCGCGCGCGCTCCTCGGGAGCGAGCGCGAGCAGATCGTGCCCTTGGAAACTGATCCGGCCGGCGGTGACCGCGTAGCCGGGACGACCCGCGAGCACGTAGGCCAGGGTGCTTTTCCCCGAGCCGTTCGGGCCCATGACGGCGTGGACCTCGCCCGCGGGCACTTCGAGGTCGAGGCCTTTGAGAATTTCCTTGCCATCGACCGTGGCGTGAAGGTTTTCGATCTTGAGCATGCTGATGACCTGCGTTTCTAACCGACCGCGCCTTCGAGGCTGACCGCGAGGAGCTTCTGCGCCTCGACCGCGAACTCCATCGGCAGCTCCTTGAATACCGACTTGCAGAAGCCGCTGACGATGAGATTGACCGCATCCTCGGCGGAGATGCCGCGCGCCAGACAATAGAAGAGCTCGTCCTCGCTGATCTTCGAGGTGCTCGCCTCGTGCTCGACGGTGGCCGAGGGGTTCTTCACCTCCACGTACGGGAAGGTGTGCGCGCCGCATTGCCCGCCCATCAGCAGCGAGTCGCACTGGGTGAAGTTGCGCGCACCATGCGCGCTCGGCAGCACTTTCACCAGGCCGCGGTAGGTGTTCTGGCCGCGGCCGGCGGAGATGCCCTTGGAAATGATCGTGCTGCGCGTGTCGCGGCCGATGTGGATCATCTTGGTGCCGGTATCGGCCTGCTGCCGATTGTTGACCGTGGCCACCGAGTAGAACTCGCCCACCGAGCCGTCGCCGCGCAGCACGCAGCTCGGGTACTTCCAGGTGATCGCCGAGCCGGTCTCGACCTGCGTCCACGAGATGTGCGAGTTGCGGCCGCGGCACTCGCCGCGCTTGGTGACGAAGTTATAGATGCCGCCGACGCCTTGTGCGTCGCCCGGGTACCAGTTCTGCACCGTCGAGTACTTGATGTAGGCCTCCTCGAGCGCCACGAGCTCCACCACCGCGGCGTGCAGCTGGTTCTCGTCGCGCTGCGGGGCGGAGCATCCTTCGAGATAGCTCACGGACGCGCCTTCCTCGGCGATGATCAGAGTGCGCTCGAACTGGCCGGTCTTCGCCGCGTTGATGCGGAAGTAGGTCGAGAGCTCCATCGGGCAGCGCACGCCTTTGGGCACGTACACGAACGAGCCGTCGGAGAACACCGCCGAGTTCAGCGCCGCGAAGAAGTTGTCGCTGTACGGAACCACGCTGCCGAGGTAGCGCTCGATGAGCTCGGGGTGATCGGTCACCGCCTCGGAGAACGGACAGAAAATCACGCCCGCATCGTGCAGACGCTGCTTGAACGTCGTGGCGACCGAGACGCTGTCGAACACGGCGTCCACCGCGACGCCCGCGAGCCGCGCCCGCTCGTGCAGCGGCACACCCAGCTTCTCGTAGGTCTCCAGCAGCTTCGGATCCACCTCGGCCAGGCTCTTCGGCCCGTCGCTGTTGCGCTTTGGCGCCGAATAGTAGGAGATCGCCTGATAGTCGATCGGGGGATAGTGCGCGTGCGGCCAGTGCGGCTCGCGCATCGTCAGCCAGTGCCGCAGCGCCTTCAGGCGCCACTCGGTGAGGAAGGCCGGCTCGCCCTTCTTGCGCGAGATGAGACGGACCACGTCCTCGTCGAGGCCGGGAGGAACGGTATCGGCGTCGATCTCGGTCACGAAGCCGTGCCGGTAGCCGCGGCCGAGCAGATCCTCGAGCTGTGTCGCTTCTTTCATGTCCAATAAGCCAATGGATGGATCACGCGTTTGGGATGCGCAGCAGTGCCGGAGACATCGCCGCCTTCACGTCGCGCTCGAGCACCGGCAGGCGGGCGTGGATGGGGTCGATGCCCGCCAGCTGCGCCAGGTTGACGTCCCCGAGGGAGCGCCGGATGGCCAGATTCAGCTGCTGCCACGTGTGTCCGACGCGGCAGGTCTGCTCGATCTCGCAGTTGCCGTGGGCCACCGCGCAGTCGGTGAGCGCCACCGGGCCCTCGAGCGCATCGAGAATCGCCGCCGCACTGATCTGCGCCGCGGGGCGCGCCAATTGATAGCCGCCGTGCAGCCCCCGGGTCGAGACGACCAGGCCCGCCCGCTGCAGCTGCTTCAGCAGCTTGCTGACGGTCGGCGCCGCAACGCGCGTCTGCTCCGCGAGCGCCGCGGCCGTGTGCAAGCGCTCGGGCTGCGCGGCAAGCACGGCAAGCAGGACCGTGGCGTAGTCTGTGAGCCGGCTGATACGGACCATCCGGAGTACCCTCGTTAACTAGGACTATTTTAGTACTAATTGGCGAAGGAACCAAGGGCATGCAGGGCCGGTCATTTGGTATTCTTGCCGTTCCCGTGGCGCGCACCAGAGTCAAGCCGATGCACCGGCGCGCGCGGCCGAATCACTATAGTGTCGCGGAGAATCCTCATGAATCGCAGTGAGCTCGCTCGAATCGCCCAGGCAATGGTGGTCAAAGGCAAGGGACTTCTGGCGGCCGACGAGAGTACGGGAACCATCCGCAAGCGCTTCGAGGCCATCAAGCTCGAATCCACCGAGGAACACCGGCGGGTCTACCGTGAGCTGCTGTTCACCACGCCCGGCGCGGCCGAATGGATCAGCGGTGTCATTTTCTACGACGAAACGATCCGCCAGAAGACCGCCGACGGCCGGCCGTTTGCGCAGTACCTGACGCAGCAGGGCATCATTCCGGGCATCAAGGTCGATCTGGGCGCGAAGCCGCTGGCCGGCTTTCCGGGCGAGACCATCACCGAGGGGCTGGACGGTCTTCGCGAGCGGCTGATCGAGTACCGCAAGCTCGGCGCGCGCTTCGCCAAATGGCGCGCGGTCATCGACATCGGCGCGGGGATTCCCACGTCATTCGGTATCGAGGCGAACGCTCATGCGCTGGCCCGGTATGCCGCGCTCTGCCAGGAGAACGAGATCGTGCCGATCGTCGAGCCGGAGGTGCTGATGGACGGCGATCATTCGATCGAGCGCTGCGAGGAAGTGACGGACGCGACGCTGAGTTGCGTGTTCAAGCGCCTGCAGGATCATCGGGTGGAGCTCGAAGGCATGGTGCTCAAGCCCAACATGGTGATCTCCGGCAAGAAAGCCGCGCGCCGCGCCTCCGCCGAGGCGGTGGCGCAGGCCACGGTGCGCTGCCTGAAGCGCCATGTGCCCCCGGCGGTGCCCGGAATCGCCTTCCTCTCCGGCGGCCAGTCGCCGCAGGAGGCCACGCTGCACCTGTCGCTGATCAACCGTCTGGGGCCGTTGCCCTGGTCGCTGACCTTCAGCTACGGGCGCGCGCTGCAGGAGACGGCGATCGAGGCCTGGGGCGGGCGCAGCGGCGATTTCGCGGCCGGTCAGCAGGAGTTCGCGCACCGGGCCCGCCTGAACAGTCTCGCGGCCGCCGGCCGCTACACCGCGGACATGGAACAAAAAGCCGCTTGAGCCGGCAGAACGAGGACGAAAGACCCCGCGTGAGCGACTCCCAAAGCAACCCGGGCGCGGATGCGGCCGAGGCCGTGATCGACGTTCGCGGCGTGCATTACGCCATCGGCGATCGGCCGATCTTCGCTGGACTGGATTTGACCGTGAAACGCGGTCTGATCACCGCGGTCATGGGGCCGAGCGGCACGGGCAAGACGACGCTGCTGCGGCTGATCACCGGCGAGATCTACGCCGGCAGTGGCCGGGTGGCGGTGTTCGGCCGCGACGTCGGTACCCTGACCAGCCGCGAGCTGTACGCGACCCGCCGGCGCATGGGCGTGCTGTTCCAGAACGGCGCGCTCTTGACCGACCTCGATGTGTACGAAAACGTGGCCTTCCCGGTTCGCGAGCACACGGATCTGCCCGAGTCGCTGATCCGCAAGCTGGTGCTCACCAAGCTCGAGGCGGTGGGGCTGCGCGGGGCGGCCGAGCTGATGCCGGCGGAACTCTCCGGCGGCATGGCCCGGCGCGTGGCGCTGGCGCGCGCCATCGTCACGGATCCGGAGATACTGATCTACGACGAGCCGTTCGTCGGTCTCGATCCGATCTCCCTGGGCGTGATCCTGCGCCTGGTGAAGCAGATGAACGACGCGCTGAAGATCACCAGCGTGGTCGTCTCGCACGACGTACACGAGATCGCCACCATCGCCGATTACAGCTATCTGCTCTCGGACGGCAAGGTGGTCGCCTCCGGCACGCCCGCGGAGCTGGCGCGCAGCGATTCGGCAACCGTGCGTCAGTTCATGACCGGCGGCGCCGAGGGGCCGGTACGCTTTCATTATCCGGCGCCTGACTACGCCGAGGAGCTCATGGAGGTCGCGCGATGAGCAACGGAGCCCGGGCGGGCGTGCTCGAGCTGGTGCGCAAGACGGGCGAGACGGGCGTATTTTTCGTGCGCTTGCTCGCGGCATGCATTCCGGCGCTCAGCCGGCCGCGCCTGATCATCGCGCAGATCTACAACGCCGGGGCGCGCTCGCTCATCATCATCATGCTCTCGGGCCTGTTCACCGGCATGGTGTTGGGTCTGCAGTTCTACGATGTGCTCAACCGTTTCGGCGCCACCGAGGCGCTCGGCACGGCCGTGGCGCTCGCGCTGCTGAAGGAGCTCGGGCCGGTGCTGACGGCGCTGCTGTTCGCCGGCCGCGCCGGTACCGCGCTCACCTCGGAAATCGGCTTGATGCGCGCCACCGACCAGCTGACGGCCATGGACGTGATGGCCGTCGATCCGATCCGCCACGTGGCCGCGCCGCGCTTCCTCGGCGGACTGATTGCAATGCCGCTGCTGACGGCGATATTCACCGTCGTCGGGCTGTTCGGCGCGCAGCTGATCGGCGTGCAGTTTCTCGGCGTCGATCACGGCATATTCTGGTCGCAGGCTCAAAGCGCGGTGGCCCTGAAGGATGTGACCGAGGGAGTCGTCAAGAGCATCGTGTTCGGCGCCGTCGTCAGCCTGATCGCGGTCAACGAGGGGTATCACTCCGAGCCGACCGCCGAGGGCATCGGCAGGGCCACCACGCGCACCGTGGTCGCCTCGTCGGTGATGACCTTGTTGCTCGATTACGTGCTGACCGCCATATTTTTGTAAGAGGATCCAATCCGCCATGCGCGCCAATCGCTCTCTTGAAATCGGCACGGGCCTGTTCGTGCTGCTCGGATTCGCCGCGCTGCTGTTCCTCAGCATGCAGTTGCCGGCGAACGGCTTGAAGTTCTCCTTCCAAAAGCCGATCGGCTACGACGTGACCGCGCAGTTCGACAACATCGGTGACCTGAAGGTCGGGGCTCCCGTGCGCATGGCCGGGGTGCGCATCGGCCAGGTGACCAAGATCGATTTCGACACCAATACGGAGCGCGCCAAGGTCTGGCTGCGCATCAATCCGCGCTTCAACCAGATTCCGGCGGACAGCTCGGCCGCGATCGACACCGAGGGGCTGCTCGGCGGCCAGTACATCGCCATCAGCCCCGGGGCGATGCCGACCTATCTCACCAACGGCAGCCAGATCCTGGAAACTCAATCGGCGCTGGTGCTCGAGAACCTGATCAACAAGTTCTTCGCCACAGAGGCGAACAAGAGCCACGGCTCGGGTGGCGGCGCAAAGGAGTCCAAATGATGAAATTCTCGACCGTCATCACCGCGGTGGCGTGCGCCGCGGGTCTGCTGCTGCAGCCCGGGCTTGCAGCCGCGGCAACGGCCCAGGCCGCGCCGGCGCCCTTCGAGCAGCCCTCGCAGATGATCCACTCGGTCGCCAATGCGCTCTTGAATGAGATCAACGGACACCGCGCCGAATTGCGCGCCCACCCGCAACAGATCTCGGCGATCATCGAGAAGTACCTCCTGCCGCATTTCGACTCGGCGCTCGCCGCCGATCTGGTTCTCGGGCGCTTCGGACGCCACGCGTCGGCGGAGCAGAAGGAGCGCTTCGTCACGGCCATGCGCAACGCGCTGGTCAAGAGCTATGGCACCGCGCTGCTGGACTTCCACTCGCACATGCTGACGGTCTACCCGACCCATCTGCGGCCGGGCACGACTTCGGCCACGGTGCGCACGGTCCTGACGGAGACGAACGGGACGCGCCTGCCGGTCGACTTCTACGTCCTCATGACCCCGAGCGGCTGGAAGGTGTTCGATCTGGTCGTCGAAGGCGTCAGTTACGACATGAGCTATCGTGCCGAGCTGGCCCCGCAGCTGCAGCAGGTCGGCCTGGATACGGTGATCCAGCGGCTCGCGGGCGGCGAGAAGCTGACTGCGCCGAAGCCCCATCCGAAGAGACGCTGAGCGTGGCGAGCCAGGAGAATTCAACCGGGTCTGTGGGCGGCGCGAGCTTCCAATTCACCGTCCGCTCCCCGGAGCGCAGCGAGGCCGGCGGACCGCTCGTCTTCGCCACGGCTCGACGCGCGCGCGCGGCCGGCCTGGAGGCCCTGCGCGCCGCGCAGAGCGCCCTGGTGATCGATTGCGGAGCACTCGGTCCGACCGACAGCGCCGGGCTGGCCGTGTTGCTCGACTGGCTCTCCGAAGCGCGTCAGGCGGGGCGCCACCTGCGCTTCGAGCACCTGCCGGATGACTTGCTGCGCCTGGCGCGCATCAGCGCCGTCGACGGATTGCTCCAGCAGGGCGTCTGAGCCGTGGCGCGCGCCGGCATCACTTGCCCGCGCCCTGCAGTTCCTTCAGCTCCTCGGCAGCCGGGTTGCCGCGGCTCGGACCGTGCACCATGTAGTGACGCTGCGACAGATAGGCGTGGCGCATGAACGCATACGGATTGTATGCGTGCATGACCAGATGAAGCATCGGCTGCAGACGCGCGTCGTCGTTGAGGGTGTCGACGGCATCCGGCGTGTACCAGATCAAAGTATTGGGTGTGTAGTGCATCGGACTGGCGAAGACGTCGATCGCCTGCCCGACGGCATCGCGGACGTCCGAGGGCCCGAGGATCGGCAGCACGAGATACGGCCCCGGCGGGATGCCCCATTTGCCGAAGGTCTGGCCGAAATCCCGGTCGTCGGGCGGCAGGCCGATCTGCGAGGCGGGGTTGAACAGGCCGCCGATGCCCAGTGTCGAATTCACGACCAGCCGGCAGGTGTCTTTGAGAAACCATTTGAACTGACCCTGCAACAGGTCGTTCACGATGACGGCCGGGTAGCTGAGGTTGTCGAAGAAGTTCGAGATGCCGAGGCGCACCACGTGAGGCACCGCGTCCTCGTAGCCGGTCGCCACCGGCGCGGCGATGTGCTTCTCGAATCCCATGTCGAACTTGAACGTCGTCCGGTTCACGCGCTGCCACGGGTCGCGCGGATCGCGCTCCGCGCGCGGGACCGCGGCGCAGCCGAACAGCGAGAGCGAAAAAGTCGCCAGGGCGAGGAGTCTGAGCGCTTTGTGTCGTGAGTCCATGTCCTGTCCATGCGCATTGCGATTGCGCAGTGTATCAGCACTCGCCTGCGTTGGCGCCAGGCCCGGCCAGGGCCCCGAGTTTCAGCCCTTGTGCGCGTGCAGGATGTCCAGGTAATGCGTGACCTGCTTGAGTTGCGCGCTGATGCGGGCGCGTTGCACATTGTTCAGGTTCGGCATCGTCAGGGCGATTTCAAACTGCTTCGCGGCGAGGGTCAGATTGCCCACCGCGAGCTGGTATTGGCCCATGTCGGAGTAGGCGCCGCCGAGATCGCCGGCGGCGCCGGCGGCCCGCGCGGTGAGCCGGATCTCGCTCAGCGTCGGCTCCACGACGTTGAACAGACTGTTCAGCATGTGGTGTGCCTGCGCATACTTCCCGGCGAGCATCAGTGTCTGCGCGTAGCGCACGGTGATCGGCACATTGAGGGGAAAGAGCTGCTTGGCTTGAGCGAACGTCGCCAGCGCCTGCTTCATCTGGCCCGCCTGTGCCTGGGCCTGGCCCAGGGCCGAGTAGAGCAGATGCAGCTGCGGATGCTCGGCGAGCAGGCGCGTGAAGATCGGCACGGCGCGCTTGGCATGATCATTGCGCACCAGCGCCAGAGCGTAGCCATACTCGGTGCCGAGGCTGTGAATCCCCGCGGCGATGCGCCGTGAGTAGTAGCGTTCAACGTGCTGGCTGGGCCGGGCGGTGATGACCCGCACGCGCGCCTTGATGATGTAATAATTCGGCGAGCTGGTGTCGGGTACCGGCGGGTACTGGGCCGCGTGCGCCTGGGAATAGGCGATGCGCTCGGCGGTCATCGGGTGGCCGATGAGTACCGCGGGCACCCAGGCGCCCTGTAGTCCCTGTAGCCTCATCAGCTTCTCGAACATCTGCGGCATGCCCTGAGGGTCGAAGCCCGCGGCGGCCATCAGCTCCAGACCGACGCGGTCGGCTTCCTCCTCCACACTGCGGCTGTAATCGATCTGCTCCTGTTGAGCGAGGCCTTGCGAGGCAACCATGCCGCCCGCGATCGCCTGTCCGCCGCCGCCGGCGGCGCCGAGCAGAATGGCGGCGAATATGCCCGCGAGCGAATCGATATTGACGTGCTCGGCGTTGAGAATCTTGCGCGCAATGTGGTTCTGAACCTCGTGCGCGGTCTCGTGGGCCATCACCGCGGCCAGCTGCGACTCGGTGTCGGTGAACAGAATCAGTCCGGAGTTGATGAAGACGAAATGGCCCAGGGCGGCCTCGGAGTTGACCACCGGCGTATCGATGCACAGATAGTGAAACGTCGCCGCGCCGAGATGGCTTTGCGCGGCGAGGCGCTTGCCGACCGAGTTGAGGTACTCTTCGACTTCGGGGTCCTGCAGGAGACGATGCTGCGCGCGCATCTGCAGCATCATCTCGTAGCCGATCTGGTACTGCTCGTGGAACGGCAGGGCCGCGGAGGCGGGACTTCCCAGGCCGGGCAGCTCCGACTCGAGCGCCGAGGGCAGATCGGTGGTGAGCGGGATCGGAGGCAGCGGCGGGGGAGCGGCAGCGGAGGCGGTTGCCCGAGGCTCGGCGGCGCGCGGCGGATGGGCGCCGGGAGGACTGATCGCCGGAGAAACGGCAGCGGACGCGACGGTTGCGTTCAGGAAGGCGGCCAGCACCATCCATACGATAGCGCGCATGCCGGTTGGACCAAAGGTGGTCCTCATCGGTTTCCTTCTCGGAACAGGAACTTGTACATCGCGTCACA
>JAJYFU010000122.1 GCA_021790795.1 Pseudomonadota bacterium | reverse complement strand
TTTATCTGCTCGCCAAGGACGAGCCGTCCGGCACCATTCTCGCCTCGGTGCGGCTGCTGCCGACGGAACGTCCGCACCTGATGGGCGAGCTGTTCCCGGTCGCATGCCTGGCCGCCATCCCGCGGGGGCCGACAGTCTGGGAGGCCTCGCGGTTCTGCGTGGCCCCGGGCCTGCGCGGCGGCCGCCGCTCGCACGCGCTCATCTGGGAGACGGTGTGCGGTGTGCTCGAGACCGGCCTCCTGTACGGCATCGAGGAAGTTGTCTTCGCGGTGAACCGCGCTCTGCTGCGCCTCGTGCTGCACTGCGGTTGGGAGGCACGATCCCTCGGCCCGCGCCTCGGCGCCGGCGACCAGGAGATTGCCGCGGCCGCCGCGACGATCACGACGGCGGGACTGCGCCGCGTTCGGCGGCTGCACCGCATACCGATCCCCGTCATGCGTCTGCACGCCTTCGTCTCCCCGCCGCCCGCGGCGCTCGCCGCGGACCCGTCCATCCCCCGACGAGCGCGGTCATGAACGAAACCATGGTGTCGATTCGGGCGAACGAGCCGCGCGGGGGCGCCCGCGTCCATGCCTCCCCGACGCCGCTCGACCTTCTACGCGCCAGCGGCTACGTCATCTTCGATCGGCTGCTGCCCGATGACGGCGTGACCCGCCTGAACGCGCAGCTCGATCCGTGGTTCGCGGCGACGCCGCGCTGCCAGGGCGATTTCTACGGCTGGAACACCACCCGCTTCGGTTCCGTGCCGCTGAAGTCGCCGGCCTCGCACGAGCTGGTCCTGCACCCGGTGATACTGAGCCTCCTCGACGCGGTGCTCGGGCCGCACTGCGACTGGTATCAACTCAACCTGACCCAGGCGGTTCGGCTGCACCCCGGCGAGCGGCGGCAGGTACCGCACCGGGACGAGGAGATGTGGCCGTGCCCAAAGGGCGGCGTCGAGTACCTGGTCAATGTCATGTGGGCGCTGTCTGATTTCACCGCCGACAACGGCGCCACCCTACTCTGGCCCCGCAGCCAGTTCACCCGCCTGTCGCGCGAGCTCGATCTCGCGCAGGCCACGGTCGCCGCCATGCCGCGCGGGTCGGCGCTGGTGTACCTCGGCTCGCTGACACACTGCGCGGGCGCGAATCGAAGTGACCGGCCGCGGACCGGGTTGATCCTGAGCTACTGCCTCGGCTGGCTGAAGCAGTACGAGAACGCCTTCCTGTCCTATCCGCCGGCCGTGGCCAAGCAGTTCCCGCCGGCCCTGCGCGACCTGCTCGGCTATCGTATCCACCGTCCCAACCTGGGCGGGTACGAGGGACAGGATCCGGCGGTCCTGTTCGAGACCGCTTCGCATAGTCTGCCCGCCGTCGATGCCATACCCGCGAGCACCGAGCGCGAGCTGCGCGACTTCTACGCCCGCGAGTCCCGAGAGGACGGAGATGCGCCGTGAGCGGGCACGCCATCCGCGACGTCGGTCCGCTCGTGAACGCCGATCCGTTCCGGTGTCGCCTCTGGGCGCTCAATGAGCGGATCGAAGATGACGTGACCGAGGTGTCGTGCCGGGCCGAGCTCGACAGCGTGGCGCGCAACGGACAGCTGGTTCCGGTGGTCGGTCGGGCGCTCGCCGGCGAACCGGACTTCGATATCGAGATCATCTGCGGCACGCGCCGGCTGTTCATCGCGCGACAGCTGAAGGTACCGCTGCGTGTCGAGCTCCGCGAGCTCACCGACCGGCAGGCGGCCGCGGCCGTCGAAGCCGAGAACACCCTGCGCAAGCAGGCCAGCGCGTACGAGCGGGGTCTGTGGCTGGCGAAGCTGCTGCGCCGGAATCTGTTCGGCTCGCGGGAGGAGATGGCCCGCGGGTTGGGGATCACGCCCACGCAAGTAACCCGGCTGCTGAAGTTCGCCGAGCTTCCGGCGGCGATCCTCGGCGCATTCGCCTCTCCACACGACATCCTGGAATCCTGGGCCGTCGAGCTGCACAAGGCCTGGAGTGACGATCGCCGCCGTGTGCTCGTGGAGCGGGCCCGGACCCTCCAGAGGCGCATGCCGCGCCCGCCGGCGGTGTCGGTGTACGAGCTGCTGCTCGCCGACCGGGGCCCCGCCGGCCGCATCGGCCGGCGGAGCACGAGCCGGGTGATCAAGGGACCCAACGGCGAGCCGCTGTTGCGCTTCGAGCGCCAGCGCCGGGACGTGGTGCTCAGAATCCCCAACGCGCGGGTCGACGCCCGCCTCGAGCAGGTTCTCACCCAAGCCGTAATCGCGGTCCTGACTCGCCGCGACTGCGCCGAGCGCGCGCCGACCGCGGCGTGAGGCGATCGAAGGCGTTGGAGAGCCCGCCGTGGCAAGACCCCCGCGCTGTGAGTTCCCAGGCGCCCTGCACCTGGTGAGCGCCGGCGGCTCGCCCGGCGCGCATGTGTTTTACGATCCGGACCTGTTCACGCGCTTCCCGGACAACCCGCGCGCCCACGCGCCGCACGTGGAAGTCTTCGAGCGCTTGCTGTGGGACGCGTGCGAGCAATACGACGCCTGGGTTCACGCCTATGTCACGGAGCCGAACACCGCGCTGATCGTCCTGCAAAGCGGCGGCGCGCCGCTGTCCTGGCTGATGCACGACCTGCTCTCGCGCTACGCACGGCACCTTGGCGGGGAACATCCGACGCCCAGGGGCGCGAAGCTCTTTCCACGCCGGTACAAGGCGCAGCTCGTCCAGCCCGCGAAACTGCCCTACGCCGTTCGCTACGTGCAGCGCCGGGAACTGCCGGCCGCGCGGCGGCGCGCCGTCAACCATCCGTTCAGTTCCAGCCTGATCTACTGCGGCCGAAGAGCGCCGCCGGCGCGCTTCCGCGTAAGCGCCCTGCGCGCGGCGCTGGAGCCTCTGGGTTATGTCGGTCCCGGCGCCTACTTCGAATTCATGGCGCGCGGCGACAGTCCCGCCATCGCGGACCTGCTCGCGCGACCGGTCATCGGGGAACGAGGCTACCGGCAGGCCGTGCGCGAGCGGTGCCGCACGCCGGTCCCGGCGCCCTCCCCCGAAGACCTCCTGCGGGAGGTGACGTGCACGGTACTGCATACCGAGCCCGGCGTCGCCTGCGCCTCGACCCATCGGGGCGCACTCGCCCGGGCGCTCGTCGCCTGGTATGCGATGCGGACCGGGGCGGCGCGGATTGGGACGGTGGGCGGATGGTTCGGCGTCACGAGCTCGGACCTGCGCTACCTGATCCACCGGCATCGGCGCGCGCATCCACAGTACTTCGCCCTCGCCACACCGGACTTGTTCCCGGATCTGCCCGCGCCGGCACCCGTCCCCGCACCGCGGGCGGCGCAGACGAGCGCCCCGTACGGGACGCCGTAGATGCCGGCGCGCGGCACGAGCGCTGCCCAGGTGCTCGAGATCCTCTATCGGGAAGCCACACCCTTCGTCCGCCACAGACTCGCCGTCGTCCTGGGGCTGGTGATCTGCGCCGCCGTGCTGACGGCCCTCGGTCCCATCGCGCTGAAGCAGATCATCGACGGCTTCACGGGAGCGGCGCGGGGCGCGGTGGTCCTGCTGGTCGTGCTGTACGCGCTCAGCCAGTGGCTCGCCCGGGCGGCCGGCGAGTTGCGGGGCCTGGTGTACGGGCGCATCGAGCGGCGGCTGTTTCGCACCCTGAGCGAGCGGCTGTTCGCCCATTTGCTGAACCTGCCGCTGCGCTTCCATCTGGACCGCCAGACCGGCGCCGTCACCGAGACGCTCACCAACGGCCTGGAAGGCTTGCAGACGATCCTGCACCACCTGGTGTTCACGCTCCTGCCGGTCACCGTGGAGCTGGCGACCGTCATCGTGGTCCTGTGGCGCCTGGCGCCCCCGCTGTTCCTCGGCCTCTTCTGCGCCGCGCTGTTGTGTTATGCGGCGGTCTTCGGCTATTCGGCGGTGACTCTTGCCGCGACCGCGCGCCTGGCGGCGGATGCCCGAGTGCAAGCCGGCGCAGCCCTCACCGACGGCCTGCTGAACTATGAGACCGTGAAGTACTTCGCCGCGGAACCGGCGCTGCGGGAGCGGGTCGGACAGGCCATGGCGCGCAGCGAGCGCGAATGGATCGCGTTCTATCGCCGGTTTGCCGGCAACGGCCTGCTCGTGGCCAGCGTCTTCGCGGCGTTTCTCGCCGCAACCACCTGGTGCGCCACGGTCGATGTGCGCGACGGCCGCATGAGCATCGGCGATTTCGTCCTCGTCAACACCTACATGCTCCAGCTGGCGCGGCCCGTCGAGACGCTCGGCTACGCCGCGCAGGGCTTCTCCCAGGGCCTGGCCCTGCTGGAGAAGATGCTGGGGCTGTTTCACGAGACGCCGGAACCGGCCGCCCAGAGCCGCTGCGGCGCCGCCGCCGGACCCGGCGCACTGGCCTTCGACCAGGTGAGCCTGTCGTACCGCAGCGGCTGCCCCGTGCTCCGCGACATCAGCTTCAGGCTCGAGGCCCGGCGCACGCTCGCGGTCGTGGGATCGAGCGGATCGGGCAAGTCGACCCTCGTGCGGCTTCTGGTGCGCCTGGTCGAGCCGGATGGGGGGCGGATCCTGCTCGATGACGTACCGATAGCCCATCTGTCCCTGGCGCAATTGCGCCGGGCGATCGCCGTGGTGCCCCAGGACACCGTGCTCTTCAACGACTCTCTGGCCTACAACATCGCGCTCGGCCGCACGAGCGCGACCCTCGCCGACGTTCAGCGGGCCGCCCGCATCGCCCACCTGCACGACTTCATCATGGGCCTCCCGGACGGCTACGAGACCCGGGTCGGAGAACGAGGCGTGAAGCTCTCCGGCGGCGAGCGCCAGCGCGTCTCAATCGCCCGGGCGGTTCTGGCGTCCCCGATCCTCTATGTCTTCGATGAGGCCACCGCCTCGCTCGACAGCCGGACCGAACAGGACATCCTGGCGAGCCTGCGTGAGATCTCCGAGCACCGCTCCACCCTGGTGATCGCGCATCGGCTCTCAACCGTCGTGCACGCCGATGAGATCGTGGTGCTCGACGGTGGGCGCATCGTCGAGCGCGGGACGCATCCCAGCCTGCTGCGGCAGAACGGCGCCTATGCCGCCGCATGGCGCGCACAGCAGCAGGGCCCGGCCGCCACATGAGACAAGCCATCTCCGGTCTCTCACCGACCTCGAGCGTGACCGTCACCTGGAAGCAATGTCCCCACTGCGGCGCGCCGGGCCCCCATAGCGCGCCGCGCGCCGGCGTCCCTCAGGCCCTCACGCCCCAATGCTGCGGCGGGACCGGTCAATTCCAGCTCCGAGCCCGATCCGGGCCTGGGCTCGCGCGGCGCCGCGCCGCTCACGACCCGCCGCAAGAGCGGTGACTCGCGCAACAGCCCCTCGGCCCCGGCACGGCGGACACGCGCCAAAGGGGTACAATCAGCCAACCCGACCGATATCAGGGCAAAAAACGGCACAGGGTCATGACCACCACTGAAACCAACAAGATCTTCCGGTTCAATATCGAAGGCCAGGAAGTTGTCTGCTATCAGATGGGCAACGACCGTCTCTGGGTCTGCAAGTGCGAATACTTCCAGGAACGCCTTCGCCTGCGCCGGCAGGGATACTGTCCCCATATGGCGGCGGCCATCATACAAGCCATGGACGAAGGGACGATCGAATTCGTGTTCTGAGTCGCGGCGAGCGGCGCATCGCCCCCACCGCGGCCCGGGCGCCGCAACGGCAGGCAGCTCAGAACGCCTCCTCGATCAACCGCTTGCGCGCTAAATCATCGCAAGCGGCGAACGCCTCAGGCCGCGTCCCCGCCGGCGTGCAACACCTCGCGCCTCACCCTCATGAGGAATTTCACGAAGCGCTTCAGGTGCTGGCGGGCATCGTATTGCGCGCCCTCGCGGATTCCGAATTTATCCGCGATCGCGCCTCTGACGTACCCGGAAAAGCGTCCGGTCAGCTCCCCTGAGCGAACCCTCGGTCCCGCGATCCCGCCGGCAACCTGCCATTCCAACAGCGCCGACTCGAGCTCCCCCAGCACCAGCTCGAGATAATCGAACAGACTGGTCATCAGCTTGACCGACACCAGCTGGTACAACGGGTAGCCCCACGTTTCGTACGTCGGGAACCACTCGCCGGCACCCGGCAACTCCCCCGCCGGCAGACCCTTCGCGCGCCGCAACACCCAATCAACCGTCAGACCCTCGAAGTCCCGGTAATAGAAACGGCCGAGCGGAACCCCTTCCGGGGAAAGCGCGAGCAGCAGATTCTGGGCATGCGCTTCCAGAATCAGGCCGAAGTCGAACACCAGATCCACCCATAGCCGCGCAAACCGCGCGAGCAGCGCCCCCTCGACGGCGTCCCGGGCGCCGCGGCCCATCCGCTCCATGAGCTGGCGCAACAGCGGCGGATGGCCCTCGCTGCCGCCCATGAGTGCGAACAACGGTGCCGGAATGACCCGCCCAGCCAGGACCTCCTGCGGAATCGCGCGAAAAATGACCCCGCCGTCCGGGAGCGCCCGCGGCACCACGCCGCCCCACTCCGGGAAGAACCCGATCGCCTCCGGAAGCCGCTCGCGCTCCCGTCCCACGAGCCCCGACAGTCCCACGCTGCGCGCCACCCGAGTGCGCGTCAGCGCACGGTCGCCCAGCTCGCGGCACGTCAGCGACAGTTTGACGAAGCTCATCGCCTGCGGCCGATCCCCCGGCCACATCAGGAGGGTCCGCGTGCTCGAAGTCGGCGTCGCCCACAACCGCGGACCCTCCGCCGGCGAATCCGTCGCCCCCACACCGGCGAGCGCCACCGCGTACCGGGCGTGCTCCAGCGGATGCACCGGCAACACCACCTCGCCGGTCCCCGTCCGACCGCCCTCTCCGCCGCATCCCAACGCCCTCGCCGCCGATGGCCCATAGCGCATCACAGACGCGCTCGTGAGGCGAAAGCAGGGCAAGCGGAAGA
>JAJYFU010000034.1 GCA_021790795.1 Pseudomonadota bacterium | reverse complement strand
CTGGCCCAGAGCAACCGCTGCGGCCGCGCGCCGGCGTTGTACAAGCGCCGCGCGCGCGCCGAGAACAACAGCTGCTGAGCCGCGCGGTAGGTGCGCCCGGCGATGGCGATGCCGAGACGGTTGGTCAGATCCGCCGGCGTCTTGCCGGCGACCGCCACATCCCAGCGGCTGATGAACACCGAAGCCACGGAGCCGACATCGGGATTCAGTCCCGCCGCGACACGCCGCTCGATGCCGCGCAGATACGCCTCGGCGGCGGCCAGGTACTGCTCACGCGAGAACAGCAGCGTCACGTTGACGGGAATGCCCGCGAAGATCGCCGCCTCGATGGCCGGCAATCCCGCCTTGGTGCCCGGGATCTTGATGAACAGATTCGGCCGGTTGGCCTGCGCATGCAGCGCCTTGGCCGCCGCGATGGTCTTGTCGGTGTCGTAGGCGAGCTGCGGGGAGACCTCGAGCGATACCCAACCGTCGACCCCGTTGGTGCGCTCGAACGTCGGGCGGAATTCGTCCGCCGCGCGCGTGATGTCCGCGAGCGCCAGGTTGAAGAACAGCGTCTCGCCCTTGCGTCCCGCCTTGAGCTCCGCGCGGATCGAATCGTCATACGCGGCGCTGTTCTTCAACGCGTGGTCGAAGATGGTCGGGTTCGAGGTCAAGCCGGTTACCGACAGCTCGGCGATGTAACGCCGCAGCGTTCCGCTGTCGAGCAGATCACGAGTGATGTTGTCGAGCCAGATGCTCTGTCCGGACTGGTGCAGTAGCTGCGTCGCTTTCATCGTGTCATCTCCGTCTCAAGTCGCAGAAGCGCGCCTCCACCGGCGTTCCCGACGGGCGTACTCGCAGGAGGAGTCGTTTCATTCGATCGGGGCGATCGCGGCGGGCGCCGTCAGGTCCGTCGCACCAGCCTTCCGTGGCGGCCGGCCTGTCGAAGCCGGTCGTTGGCCGCCTACCCGGCCGCAAGGCGGTGTTGGCCGAACGTCATCCGGCGGCACGCCACACGTTTTGTAGACTAGCACAGTCGGGCCCGGCCCGTCAGTCCGCCCGCCCGCGCGTCCCGGGACGATTTTGTGCCGCTGTCAAGGTCCTGAGCGGGAAAGCGCTCCTGGCCCTTCAGCAACGCGATGACGGCATTCGCATCGAGCAGGTACTTCACCGGAACAGGTCCGTGAGATCCGGCCGCTCTTGTTCGACGGGCCGCTGCGTTGCCTCGCGCCGCCGGATCCCGGGCGCCGCGAGCGATACGCCGCATCGCGCGAGACGCGCCGGCGCGCACGGCACGGCGGGCCGGTCAGCCGCCGTTGCGCCTCACGGTGGTGCCACGGGGACGTCAACCCGCCGCCTGTAGATCGGCCGCTCCTCGCGGTTTCTGCCGAGCCACAAGAGCAGCAGCAATGCCCCAGACAACAGCGCGACCCCCATCGCGATCGCGAGAGCGACCGGTGTGGCTTCGGCGGCGAGTGCGGCCACGGCGCCCCAGCCGACACCCACGAGGAGACCCCCGAGGTTCGGCAGTAACGAGCCCGATGGGAGCCGCCGGAACGCGCTACGGGGCATCGGCTTCTGATACCAAAGCTGGATGAGCGCGTTGGAGAGCGCGCTCGCGGCGATGCAGATCATCGCGGCAGCCGCCGCCCACGGATGCAGCCACGCGAGCGCGCCCACCGGGATCACGAGCACCCCCAGCGGAAGGGCGGCAGCCGTCAACTTCGCGCGCAGCGTGACCGAGCGCGCCACCGGCGCACAGCGCAGCAGATCCGGCGCATCCTCGGCCGAGATCGTGATCCAGGCGAGGCCGCCGGCGATCTGGCCGGCAATGACCGTCAACAACGCGGCGCCGGCCGCTGCCGCCATGCGCGAGTTGGCGGACGCGCCGTGGCCAAAGCTGACGAGCAGCGCCGGTATGAGGTACAAGACCGGCAGCAGCACCCGGGACAGCAGCATCGGATCGCGGGCGACCAGCCGCAATTCCTTGTGGATCAGTACGGAGCGCAACCCGGTGCGGAATGGGCGCGCCTGCCGGCTGCTCCTTCGCCGCGGACCGATGCCGGCCGCCGCCGACACTTGCGCCGCAAAGCGGATCCCGGCGACCTCGACGGCGCCGACGAACACGGCGGCGGACGCGCCGGCAAGCGCGAGCAGTGGGCCCGGCGCGCCGAAAGCCGCGCGCAGCGGCCACGACAGAACCGATGACGGCGCGAACCAGCCGCGCTGCAACGCGGCCGAAAGCCATTGCGCGAGAATCGCGTGGTGGTGCGGCAGGAATTGCGGAACCTGGAAAGCCAGAATGACGAACGCGCCGCAGAAGGCCGCGAGCACCTGGCCGACCGTCCGGGTCCGGCGCGGGCCGAGCGCACGAAACAACGCTGCGGCGAGCAGCAAACCGCCGCCCGTGGCCGCGAGGCCCAGCGCGAGCAGCAGCGGATAGACCGCGAGCAGCGGCCAACGTCCGCGCGCGACGAGCGGCGCGAGCAGCGCGGTGACGAGCACGAGATACGGGCCGACCGCGCCGAGCGCGATTGCGGCGCAACGCACGAACAGCACGCGCCGCGGGGGCAGCGGGCTCGAGAGGAGCAGATCCAGATCGCCGCGCTGATAGAACGCCAGAACGGTCATGGACAGCGCCTGCGAGAGCATCAAGCAGAACAGAATGGCGAGCATCAGGTCCGTCGCCAGAGCCGCCGCCGGACTTGCCGCCAGATGCCGATGAGCCAGCGCCGCGGCGAGCGGCGCGCCGGCGATGGCCGCCAGTCCCACCAGCATGACGCCGAGAATCGCGATCAGGCGCCAGACGACCTTCGCCGACATTCGCAACACCAGGCGCAGCTCGTGACGCAGCAGCCACGGCACCGACCCGGGCGCAAGCCGCATCACGTGCGCCCCGCCGAGGTGAGCTGCAGGAACACGTCCTCGAGAGACGAGCCGGCAAGTCCAGACTGCGCGCGCAGCTCCTCCAATGTCCCTTCGGCGAGCAGACGTCCTTTGTGGATGATGCCGATCCGCTCGGCGAGACGCTCGGCGACTTCCAGAATATGCGTCGTCAGGATGACGGTGGTGCCCTGCTTGACCCGCTCGAGCAGCAGATTCTTCACCTGCCGCCCCATGGCCGCATCCAACCCGGACAGGGGCTCATCGAGAATCAACAGCCTCGGGTCGTGAATCAGCGCCCCGGCGAGCGCCGCCTTCTGCTTCATGCCTCGGGAGAATTCCTCGCAGCGCTGGTCCCGTTGGTCCCAGAGCTCGAGCCAGCGCAGCAGCTCCTCGGCGCGCGCCGCGGCGGCGGTCCCGTCCACCCCCCAGAGCCCGGCGACGAATTCCAGATACTCGAGCGGCGTCAGCTTGTCGTAGAGCATGGGCTCGTCGGGCAGCCAGGCGATCATGCGCTTGGCGCCGATGGGATCGGCCAGCGCATCGGCGCCGAACACGTGGATGGCGCCGAGATCCGGCGCGAGCAGGCCCACGATCATGCGCAAAGTGGTGGTCTTGCCCGCGCCGTTGGGTCCGAGCAGCGCGTACAGCTCGCCGGGCGGGAGCGTGAGACTCAAGTGCTCGACCGCAGGCTGGATGAAGCGCTTGCACAAGCCCTCGACGGCCAGCGCCGCTTCCGTCATGCGCACCCTCCCACATCGTTCGCGTTCGAGATCGGAGCCCCTCACCGAGCAGAGCGGATCGGCGCGCGCGGCGCTCAACCGCCCGGCATCCCGGCCAGGGGGAAAGCCCGTTGCCACCATTATCGGCGGCCGCGGCCTGGATTCTCAAGCGCAATGCGCGGCGGAAAACCCGGACAGCGATCGGCGGGGCCGCGGGGAGAGCCCCGTCAGGCGAAAGTCCATCGGTGAATCCTCCGGCTGACTGGGCCCGGAGCGTACCGTGGGGCCCTGGGCCGCACTCGTGCCGGCCACGCCCGCCGGAACAGTCTTGCCGCGGCGCGCGCTCAGCGGCGCATTTCGTTCCAGAGGTGCACCACGGGCTCGTGCGGCCCGTGCTCGTAGCCGAGCATGCTCACGCTGCCGGTGCCCAGCTGCAGCAGCCGGCCGGATTGCGGCGGCTGGCCGAGCCAGCGCGCCGCCAACACCCGCAGAATGTGCCCGCTCGAGAACAGCAGGGCGTTGCCGCCCGAGGCACGCACCCGGGCGATCACGCGATCGGCCCGCGCGGCGACGTCGGCGGCGCACTCTCCGTCGGGACAGCCGTCGCGAAACAGGTCCCAATCGGGCCGCTCCGCCCGGATCTGCGCCGTACGCCGTCCCTCGTAGGCCCCGTAGTTCCACTCACACAGATCCCGGTCTGTCCGCGCCGCGGCGGCGAAGCCCGCCAGCTCGCAGGTGCGCGCCGCGCGCCGCAGCGGACTGGTCAACACCAGCGCGAAGGGCACGGCCCGCAGCCGCGGCGCGAGCTCGCGCGCGACCCGCTCACCGTGCTCGGTCAGCGGCAGATCGGTCAGGCCGGTGTGCTGCCCGGTAAGGCTCCAGGGCGTTTCGCCGTGGCGCACGAGGTAGATCAGCGGCAGCTCGGTGCTCATCGTGTTGGTTCGTGGCGGCATGACGCCCCGATCGTACGCAGGATCCACGCGCAAGTGAAGAGCTCGGGTCCGCCGGCGCAGGCCGCGTCGCGCGGGGTTCGTGCCAGGGTGTATTCTCGCCGGGCAATGCGCGCGGGCGTTGATCATCGATGGAGGTGCGGCGTGATCGATCTGTACTACTGGCCGACGCCGAACGGTCACAAGATCACCCTGTTTCTCGAGGAGTCGGGACTGGCGTATCGCATCGTGCCGGTGAACATCGGCAAAGGCGAGCAGTTCCGGCCGGAATTCCTGGCCATTTCCCCGAACAACCGCATGCCCGCGATCGTCGATCACGCGCCGGCCTGCGGCGGCGCGCCGCTGGCGGTGTTCGAGTCCGGCGCCATCCTGTGGTATCTCGGCAAGAAGACCGGCCAGCTCATCCCCGCGGACCCGCGCGGTGAGGTCGAGACGCTGCAATGGCTGTTCTGGCAGGTCGCCGGTCTCGGACCGATGGCCGGGCAGAATCACCACTTCGGCCAGTACGCGCCCGAGAAAATTCCCTACGCCATCGAGCGGTACGTGCGGGAGACCAACCGGCTGTATGGAGTGCTCGAGCGGCGCCTCGCGGACCGCCCGTTCATCGCCGGCGAGGCCTACACGGTGGCCGACATCGCCAGCTATCCGTGGATCGTCCCCCATGAGCGGCAGCGGCAGAACCTGGATGAATTCCCGAACCTCAAGCGCTGGTTCACCGGCATCGCCGCGCGCCCCGCGACGCAGCGCGCCTACGCGCGTGCGGAGGGGTTGTCATCGCAGCCGGTGGTGACCGACGCATCACGCCACATATTGTTCGGACAGACCGCCGCGAGCGTCGCCGGCGGCGACGCCAAGGACGGACGTTAGTCACTTACCCGAGCCAAGCGGACAGCCTGCGCAGCAGCGCCACCGTGCGCCGGACGCGCGCGCCATACGGTGGAAAGAGTGCGCCTGAGAGCTGCAATCTGGCGTCGACGATCGCGCGCTCGTGCGAGAACGCGCGGATGCCCCACTCGCCGTGATAGCTGCCGATGCCGGATTGATTGACACCGCCGAACGGCAGGTTGTGCTGCAGGAACTGCAGGGCAACCTGATTGAC
The DNA here is from genome assembly GCA_021790795.1 of Pseudomonadota bacterium. Classification (GTDB taxonomy): domain Bacteria; phylum Pseudomonadota; class Gammaproteobacteria; order Steroidobacterales; family Steroidobacteraceae; genus 13-2-20CM-66-19. Next base: position 18,994 of record JAJYFU010000034.1, on the reverse strand, counting down.
GCAGGTCCCGCCGGCGCCGGTCCGCGCGATGAGCCCGCGCGCCTCGCGCAACCGGCGTGTCCAGATGTACATCGCGAGCGGCTTCGGCGCGGCAGTGATCCGCGCGATGAGATCGTCCTGCGCGCGGTAGGTGATGATCGGCAGCAGCGGCCCGAAAATCTCTTCCTGCATGATGCGCGCGTCGTCGGGTATTCCCCCCAGCAACGTGGGGGCGACGAATCGCCGGTCCAGGACGACCTCGCCGCCGTGCAACACCTGCGCGCCGCGCGAGCGGGCATCCTCGAGCAGCTCGGCAAGTCGCCCGGTGTGGCGCGCATTGACGATCCGGGCCAGATCCGGCGAGCGCTCGGGATCGGAGCCGTACCAGGCCGCGAGACGCCGCTTGAGCCGCGCGAGCACCGGCTCGTAGACGGTCTCGTGCACGTACAGGTGATCCGGCGCGATGCACGTCTGCCCCGCATTGAGACACTTGCCCCAGGCGATGACATCGGCGGCGCGATCGACGTCCGCGCTCGCGTCGATGATCGCCGGCGACTTGCCGCCGAGCTCGAGCGTGATGCTCGAGAGGTGCCGCGCCGCGGCGCTCATCACCACGCGACCGACAGCCGGCGAGCCCGTAAAGAAAATATGGTCGAAGGGCAGCTCGAGCAGGGCGCCGGCCACCGTCGCGTCGCCCTCGAACAACGCCACCTCGCTCTCGTCGAACGCCTCCCGGACCAGCCTCGCGAGCAGGCGGGAGCTGTACGGAGCGAGCTCCGACGTCTTGATGATCGCCGTGTTGCCACAGGCGAGCGCGGGGATGAGCGGTCCCAACGTGAGCACCAGCGGATAGTTCCACGGCGAGATGATGAGCGCGCGGCCGCGCGGCTCGCGCCGCACCCAGGCGCGGGTCCCGAGGGTTGCGACGGTCGGGCGCACGCGCTGCGGGCGCAGCCACCGCGCCAGATTGCGCCGATGGTCGGCCAGATCCGCCAACAGGGGCAGCACTTCAGCCAGCTCGGTCTCCGCCTCGGGGCGTCCCAGATCCGCGCGCATCGCCGCGAGGATCTCCCGGCGATGACTCAGGATCTGCGCGCGCAGGCGCTCGAGTCTCTCGAGGCGTTCCTGCACCGTGGCGCTGCGCAGGCGCACCGCCGTTGCGAGCTGCGCGTCGAACACCCGGCGGATCTGCGCAGCGAGCGATGCCGTCAACCCGCCGGGAAGCCCGTCCGGTGCGCGCTGCGGGTCGGGCGCCGTCGGCCGGCTCATTGCGAGACCGCCCGCGCCTGCTCGATGAACTGGCGCACCACCACCGAGCGCTCCTCACCCCGGTATGCCACGCCGAGCAGGGCATGCAACGTCTCGCCGTGCAGCGGCACGTACGCCACCATCCGGGGCTGCAGCGAGCGCATGCTCGCCGGCACGACGGAAATGCCGAGCGATGCCGCGACCAGATTGATCGTGGAGGACAGCTGCGGCGCGTATTGTCCCACCCGCGGCGTAAAGCCCGCCGCCTCGCAGGCGTCGACCACCTCGTCGGCCAGCCCCGGGCGCACGGCGCGCGGATACAGAATGAACGTCTCGGCGGCGAGGTCTCTGAGCCGCACGCTGCGGCGCCGCGCCAACTTGTGCTCGCCCGGCACCGCGACGACCAGAGGCTCCCGTTCCAGCAGATCGAACACCAACCCCCGTTCGTCCCGCAGCGGCGGGCGCAGGAAGCCCACGTCTATCCCGCCTTCCCGCAACTCTGTGGCGAGATCCGTGGACGGGTGCTCCTCGAGTGAGATCTCGACCTGCGGATAAGCGGCCCGGAAACCGCGCAGCGCGGAGGTCACCAGCGGATTGAACGAGGCGGACTCCGTGAAGCCCACCCTGACCCGCCCCCGGGAGCCGCGGGCCGCCGAGCGCACCAGCCCCGCGGCGTCGCGCACCGCGTCCAGGATGCGCGCCGCCTCGCCCGCGAACACCCGTCCGGCATCCGTGAGCGCGATTCGGTAGGCCGAGCGGTCGATGAGGATCACGCCGAGCTCCGCCTCGAGCGCCTTGATCTGTTGCGTCAGCGGCGGCTGCGAGATGTTGAGCCGGCGCGCCGCGCGGGTGATGTTCAGCTCCTCGGCCACGGCGAGGAAGTACCGCAGATGGCGCAACTCCATGACGATACTTCTCTCATATCGAAATTTTATTTTCAATATATTTTCGTTTGGGCTCCGGCGAGGCTAGAGTCGCCGCATGAACGCCACCGCACCGCCGGCTCCGGGGCTGAAACCGAAGAAATCCGTCGCGCTCTCCGGCGTGACGGCGGGCAATACCGCACTCTGCACCGTCGGGCGCAGCGGCAACGACCTGCACTACCGCGGCTACGACATCCTCGAGATCGCCACCGCGTGCGAGTACGAGGAAATCGCTCATCTGCTCATCCACGGCACCCTGCCGAACCGGACGGCGCTGGCCGCCTACAAGGCCAAGCTGCGTGCGTTGCGTGGGCTGCCGGCGGTGGTCCGGACCGTGCTCGAGCAGCTGCCCGCCGCGACCCATCCGATGGACGTGCTGCGCACCGGCGTCTCGGCGCTCGGGTGCACGCTGCCCGAGAAGGATCGACACCCCGAATCCGGCGCGCGCGATATCGCCGATCGCCTGATCGCCTCGCTCGGCTCGATGCTCGCGTACTGGTACCACGCCAGCCACGGCGGGCACCAGGTTCAGCTGGAAACCGAGGACGATTCGATCGGCGGACATTTCCTGCACGTCCTGCACCGCCGGCCGCCGCCGGCCGCCTGGGTACGGGCCATGCACACCTCGCTCATTCTCTATGCCGAGCACGAGTTCAATGCCTCGACGTTCGCCGCCCGAGTCATCGCCGGCACCGGCTCGGACATGTACTCCTGCATCACGGGCGCGATCGGCGCGCTGCGCGGACCGAAGCATGGCGGGGCGAACGAGGTCGCCTGCGAGATTCAACAGCGCTATGCGGATCCGGACGGCGCCGAAGCCGACATCCGCTCGCGCCTGTCCCGCAAGGAAGTCATCATCGGCTTCGGGCATCCGGTCTACACGGTGTCCGATCCACGCAATCAGGTGATCAAGGCGCTCGCCCGCGAGCTGGGCGAGCAGGCCGGCGATCTGCAGATGTTCTCGATCGCCGAGCGCATCGAGACGGTGATGATGCGCGAGAAGCGCATGTTTCCCAACCTCGACTGGTTCTCGGCGGTGTCCTACCATCTGATGCAGGTGCCGACCGAGATGTTCACGCCGCTGTTCGTGATCGCCCGCACCGCGGGCTGGGCGGCGCACGTGATCGAGCAGCGCGCCGACGGCAAGATCATCCGGCCGACCGCCCAGTACGTCGGTCCCGAGTCCCGTCCGTTCGTGCCGCTCGACAAACGACCCTGACACCCACCGCAGCGTCGCACCATGTCCACACATCACGACACCGCCCGACCCGCCCCCGATCAGGTGCTGCTCGACATCGCCGACTACGTGCTCGGCGGGGATCCCGGCGGCGATCTGGCCTACCAGACGGCGCACTACTGTCTGCTCGACACCCTCGGATGCGGCCTCGAGGCACTCGACTACCCGGCGTGCGCCAAGCTCCTCGGCCCCATTGTGCCCGGGACCTGGGTGCCGAACGGGGCGCGCGTGCCGGGCACGCAGTTTCAGCTCGACCCGGTGCAGGCCGCTTTCAACATCGGCGCGATGATCCGGTGGCTCGACTTCAACGACACGTGGCTCGCGGCCGAGTGGGGTCATCCGTCGGACAACCTCGGCGGGATCGCGGCCACCGCCGACTGGCTCTCGCGCGAGGCGCTGGCCCGCGGGCGCGCGCCCCTGACCATGCGCGAGGTGTTGACGGCCATGATCCGCGCGCACGAGATCCAGGGCGTCATCGCGCTCGAGAACAGCTTCAATCGCGTCGGGCTCGATCACGTGCTGCTGGTCAAGGTCGCCTCCACGGCGGTGGTCGGCCGCCTGCTCGGCCTCTCGCGCGACGAGATCGTCAACGCGATTTCACTCGCCTGGGTGGACGGGCAGAGCCTGCGCACCTACCGCCACGCGCCCAACACCGGGTCGCGCAAGAGCTGGGCCGCGGGCGACGCGACCAGCCGCGCCGTGCGCCTGGCGCTGATGGCGCGCACCGGCGAGATGGGCTATCCGACGGCTCTCTCGGCCAAGACCTGGGGCTTCTACGATGTGTCGCTCAAGGGCGAGCCGCTCAAGATCTCGCGCGGCTACGGCTCCTACGTCATGGAAAATGTCCTGTTCAAGATCTCCTATCCGGCCGAGTTCCACGCGCAGACCGCGGTGGAAGCGGCCATGCAGATCCACGGCCGGCTCGCCGAGCTCGGGGTCGGCCCCGAGCAGATCGAGCGCATCACCGTGCGCACCCATCAGGCGTGCCTGCGCATCATCGACAAGCACGGGCCGCTCGCCAATCCCGCCGACCGCGACCATTGCATCCAGTACATGATGGCGGTGCCGTTGATCTTCGGCCGGTTGAGCGCGGCGGACTACGAAGACGCGGTGGCCGCCGACCCGCGCATCGACGCGCTGCGCGCGCGCATCCACTGCGTGGAAGAGCCGCGGTTCACGCGCGATTATCTCGACCCGCAGAAGCGCTCCATCGCCAACGCGGTGACCGTGCGGCTCGCCGATGGCCGCGAGCTGCCGGAAGTGGTGGTGGAATATCCCATCGGACACCGGCGCCGGCGCGCCGAGGGCATCCCGCTGTTGATCGAGAAGTTCCGGCGCAACCTCGCGCGGCGCTTCCCGGCCAGGCAGCAGCGCCTGATCGCCGAGCTGTCGCTCGATCGGGCGCGCCTCGAGCGCACCCCGGTCAATGAGTACTTCGATCTCTACGTGATCTGAGGAGGCCGCCACCGTGAGCACCTACCTGATCGGGGCGGATCAGCCCGCCACGCCCGCCGGCGAGCGGTTCGCGGCGCTCGTGCGGCGCGGCCCGATCCTGCCGCTGCCGGGCGCCTACAACGGGCTCGCGGCGCTGCAGGCCAAGCGCGCCGGATTCGAGGCCGTGTATCTGTCGGGCGCGGCGATGAGCGCCTCGATGGGCCTGCCGGATCTGGGCATCATCACGATCGACGACGTCTGTTTCTTCATCCGCCAGATCAGCCGGGCCGCGGGCCTGCCGGTGCTCGTCGACGGCGACACCGGCTACGGCGAGGCGCTGAATGTCATGCACATGGTGCGCGCGTTCGAAGAGGCGGGCGCGGCGGCGGTGCACATCGAGGATCAGGTGCTGCCGAAGAAATGCGGCCATCTGAGCGACAAGAAGCTGGTGCCGGCGGCGGAAATGGCGGCGAAGATCGCGGCGGCGGCCCGCGCGCGCCGGCACCTGTACATCATTGCGCGCACCGACGCGGCCGCGAGCGAGGGGCTGGAGGGCGCCGTCGCCCGCGCCCGGTGTTATCTCGATGCGGGAGCCGACGCGATTTTCCCGGAGGCGCTCACCGACGCCGAGATGTTCCGCGAGTTCGCGCGGCGCATCGGCGCGCCGCTGCTGGCCAACATGACCGAGTTCGGGCGCACGCCGTATTTTACGGCCGACGAGTTCCGCGCCATGGGATACAGGATGGTGATCTGGCCGGTCAGCGCGCTGCGCATCGCCGCCCGCGCTCACGAGCGGCTCTACGAGAGGATCGCGCGCGAGGGAGGGCCGCACACTCTGATTGGCGAGATGCAGACCCGCCAGGAGCTCTACGAGACGATCCGCTACGGGGAATACGAGGCGCTCGACGCTTCGATCGTGAAGAGCCTCCCGCCGTAGACTTCCGCGCCGCCACGCGGCGCGGCGGGGTTCAGACGCGGCGGGCCACTACGGTCTCGTAAGCGAAACCGAGAAGCAGCACCCAGGTGAGGACGAGCTGAAATATCGCGATGGCCATGATGTTTTACCTTTGAGTCCATAGTTCCACGGTACGCGCGGCAGTGTAGGTGTCGGTGCAGCCCGGAACATGACCATCGCGGGGGTGCGGAGCGTGACCTGTGCGAGAGCATTGCGGCTACTCCCTTTGGGAGAGCCGGCGCGGCGCGTAGCGAGCCGGCTCAATCCGGCGGTAGAATCGCGCGTCCCGCTCGGCCGCGGCGATCATTCCCGTCCCGAACCCCTGGAGTACCTCGATGGCCATCGGCACAGATTCCGTCGTCACCTTCCATTACACCCTCAAGGACGAGGATGGCACGGTGCTCGAACACTCCGATCCGGGCGAGCCCCTCGCCTATCTGCACGGCCGCGGCCACATCATCCCGGGGCTGGAGAAGGAGCTCAGCGGCCGCAACAGCGGCGATGCGCTGACGGTGACGGTGCAGCCGGCCGAGGGCTACGGCGAATACGACGACAGCCTGGTGCAGCGCGTTCCGCGCCGCGCTCTGCGCGGCATCGGCGACATCCGCGCGGGCCTGCGCCTGCAGGCGCAGACCGAGCAAGGTCCGCGGCCCGTGACGGTCACCCAGGTCGTCGGCGACATGGTGACGCTCGACGGCAATCACCCTCTGGCCGGCAAGAAGCTGCAGTTCGAGGTCCGCATCGAGGATGTGCGCCCCGCCACCGAGGCGGAGCTGGAGCACGGGCACGTCCACGGTCCCGGCGGACACCATGCCCACTGAGCCGCCCCGCGGGCGGCCGCGGGCCGCGGGGGTCAAAACCAGCCGTAGTTGAAACTGATGCTGATGCGCTCGCCGGCCGGATTCACCGGCACCTCGTGGCGCAGCCAGCTCTCGAACAGCACCACGGTGCCGGCCGCCGCCGCGATCTCGACCCACGGCCGGTTGGCGCGGCTCGCCCTGCGCCGCCGCGGCGGCGCGGCCATCATGCGCTCCAGCCGCGGATCCTCGATCTTCAGTGCGGCGCAGCCACGCGGCGTCTTGAGATAGAACGTGCCGCTGATCGTGGCGAGCGGATGCAGATGCAGACCGTGCGCCGTCCCGCGCGGCATGACGTTGACCCAGCAATCGGTCATGGCGAGCGCGCGGCCGGTCAGATCGAGCTCGAGCGCGCGGGCAAAGGCGGCCACGTGCCGGTCAATCGCGTGCTCGAGCGCCCCGAAAGTCGGGGACAGCCGGTGCATGCGGCACGCCGAGCCGTATGAGGTATACCCACCGGGGTAGTTCCGCGCCGACCAGCGCCGGCCGGCCGGGTCGTCGAGCCGCAGTTGGCGGCTCTCGCGCAACAACCGCGGCACGAGGCGCGGCGCCTCGGTCAGGCGCCGCGCATAAACCAACGTTGGAAACAGCCGCTCGAGGCTCACGCGCCCAGTATAGCCGCGCCTCGCTCACCCGCGCGCGAACTGCTGCGCCTCGGTGCTGCCCGCCAGCGCCGCGAGCGAGGAATCGCCCCCCGTGACCGCCTGCGCCACCTCATCGAAATAGCCGGCGCCCACCTCCCGCTGGTGCCGCGTGGCACTGTAGCCGTGCTCTTCGGCGGCGAATTCCGCCTGCTGCAGCTCGACGTAGGCGGCCATCTGCCGTTCCCGATACGCGCGGGCCAGCTCGAACATCGAGAAATTCAGCGCGTGGAAGCCCGCCAGCGTGATGAACTGGAAGCGATAGCCCATCGCGCCGAGCTCGCGCTGGAAGCGCCCGATCGCCGCATCGTCGAGCTTGCGCCGCCAATTGAACGAGGGCGAGCAGTTGTAGGCGAGGAGCTTGCCCGGATGGCGCCGATGCACCGCCTCGGCGAACCGGCGCGCCTCCGCCAGATCGGGCTTCGCGGTCTCGCACCACAGCAGATCCGCATAGGGCGCGTAGGCGCAGGCGCGCGCGATCGCCTGCTCGAGCCCCGCGCGCACGTGGAAGAACCCCTCGGCCGTGCGGCCCCGCGCGGCCTCGATGAACGGCCGATCCCGCTCATCGACATCCGCGGTGAGCAGACTCGAGGCCTCCGCGTCGGTGCGCGCGATCAACACGCTCGGGACGTTGCACACGTCGGCCGCCAGCCGCGCGGCCAGCAGCTTGTTGATCGCCTCCTGAGTCGGCACGAGCACCTTGCCGCCCATGTGTCCGCATTTCTTCGCCGCGGAGAGCTGATCCTCGAAATGCGCTCCGGCCGCGCCCGCCTCGATCAGCTGCTTCATCAGCTCGAATGCGTTCAGCACGCCGCCGAAGCCGGCCTCGGCGTCCGCCACGATGGGCTTGAGCCAATCGATGCTGTCGTCGCCCTCGGCATGGTGGATCTGATCGGCGCGCCGCAGCGTCGAGTTGATCCGCCGGACCACCGCCGGCACCGAATCGGCCGGATACAACGACTGGTCCGGATACATCTGCCCGGCGAGATTCGCATCGGCGGCGACCTGCCAGCCCGAGAGGTAGATCGCCTCGAGCCCCGCCTTCACCTGCTGCATGGCCTGATTGCCGGTGAGCGCGCCGAGAGCGTTGACGAAGGCGCGCTCGTTGAGCGTGCGCCACAGTTTTTCGGCGCTCTGCCGCGCCAGCGAGTGCTCGACGGCGATGGTGCCGCGCAATCGCACGACGTCCTCGGGCCGGTAGATGCGCTCGATGCCGCGCCAGCGGGGCGAGTCCTGCCACGCGCGGCGCAGATCGTCCGCGGTCGGCAACAGCTCATTCGGCTTCATGATGGAGTTCTCCGGCGATCAGTCGATCAGTTCATAGGCGGGCAGGGTCAGAAACTCGTCGAACACGTCCTGCTTGATCATTGATTCCATCAGGCGCGCGGCGCTCGGAAACACCCCGTCGAGCAGGCGCGCGGCTCCGACCTCCTCGTGGATGCGCTCGAGCTCCTGCGCGAGCAGCCGGTCGACGCGCCCGGCCGTCACCGTTTCGCCGTCCACTGTGCGCGCACCGTGATGCAACCACTGCCACAGCTGCGCGCGGCAGATCTCGGCGGTGGCGGCGTCCTCCATCAGGTTGTACAGCGGCACGCAGCCGCTGCCGCGCAGCCACGCCTCGAGGTATTGCACGCCGACGCGAATGTTGTTGCGTATCCCCTCCTCGGTGATCGTTCCTTGCGGCACGCGCACCAGGTCCTCACGCCGCACGGCGACCTCGGCGCGCGGCACGTGCAGCTGATTCGGCCCGCTCATGACCGTATCGAACGCCGCGCGCGCCACCGCCGCCAGGCCCGGATGCGCGATCCAAGTGCCATCATGACCGGCGCGCGCCTCGCGCAGCTTGTCGGCGCGCACCCGCTCCATCGCCATCTCGTTGGCCCGGCTGTCGCGCACCGGAATCTGCGCGGCCATGCCGCCGAGCGCGTGCGCGCCGCGGCGATGGCAGGTCTGAATGAGCAGATCCACGTAGGACTTCAGGAAGTGCCGCTCCATGGTGACCTGGGCCCGATCGGGCAGCACGAACTCGGCGCGGTTGCGCAGCTTCTTGATGAAACTGAAGATGTAATCCCAACGGCCGCAGTTCAAGCCGGTCGCATAGGCGCGCAGCTCGAACAGAATCTCGTCCATCTCGAACGCCGCCGGCAGGGTCTCGATCAGCACCGTCGCCCGGATCGTGCCCCGCGTCAGTCCGAGAAACTCCTCGGCGGCCGCGAACACCTCGCTCCACAGCCGCGCCTCCAGATGACTTTCCATCTTCGGCAGATAGAAATACGGCCCGCTGCCGGCGCGCGCCAGTCCCTCGTGATTGCGCGCCAGATACAGCGCGAAGTCGAAGAGCGCCCCGGCGGCCGGCTCGCCGTCGATGCGCACGTGCTTCTCCGGCAGATGCCAGCCGCGCGGCCTCACGATCAGTGTCGCGCGGCGCGCACCCAGGCGGTAATCCTTGCCGCTCACCGGATCGCTGTAACGGATCGTGCCGTCGACGGCGTCGCCCAGGTTGATCTGGCCCTGCACCATGTTCTGCCACGTCGGGCTGCAGGAGTCCTCGAAATCGGCCATGAACACGCACACCGGCGCATTCAGCGCATTGATGATCATCTTGCGGTCCACCGGACCGGTGATCTCCACGCGCCGCTCGAGGAGGTCGTGCGGCGCCGGCGCGACGCGCCAGTCGGCGCGCCGCACCGGCGCGGTTTGCGGCAGGAAATCCGGCGGCGCGCCGCCGTCGAACTCGCGCTGGCGGCGGGCGCGGGCGGCGAGCAGCTCGAGCCGTCGGGGATTGAAGCGCCGGTGCAGCCCGGTCAGCAGCGCGAGCGCGCCAGGCGTGAGCACTTCCTCGTCGCGCTCGACGGGCCGGCCACAGATGCGCACGTCGGGCTGCGCGGAGGGGGCGAGTGCCGTTGCGATCTGATTCATGGGATCGAGCATAGCCCGTCCGGGACGGAGAATTTGACTATAGAAACTTCACATTGTTAATTTTACAGAGAACCGGCCGCGGTGCGGTCGATCCGAGGTGTCGCCATGCCGCCGCTGCTGCGCAAAGGTCACTTCCTGGGGGCGAAACTGCGCGAGCTGCGCAAGCGCAACGGGCTGACGCTCGAGGAGCTGTCGGCGCGCTGCGTGCAGCGCAACGCCGCCGCCGCGCCCTCGATCTCGTACCTCAGCATGATCGAGAACGGCAAGCGCGTCCCCTCGAGCGAGCTGCTCGAGCTGCTCGCACAGGTCTTTCAGCGCCACCCCGGCTGGTTTCTCGACGAGAGCGGCGGCGAATTCGCCGCCATCAACGCGCCGGCGGCCGGTGCGGCCCGAGTGCCGCTCGAGCCGGCGTTCCTGTTCTCCAAGGAGGTTCTGCAGGCGGCCATCCCCGAGCTGCTGCAGCAGACCGGAACCAGCGGGCGGCAGTTCGCGCATCTGCTGATCCGCTCGCACCAGGAGCTCTCGCGCAACGACTTCCCCGACCTCGAGCGGGCCGCCGAGGACATCGGCGAGCGCCGCTTTCCGCTCGGCGTCGAGGAGTTGCTGCGCCTGACACGCCGCTGCGGCCTGGAGATCCGCTGGTTCGAGCGCCGGCCGCTGCTGGCGCGCGACAAGGACCGTGAAGTGCGCAGCATGGTGCGCTCGTTCTTCGAGCCGCCGCGATACGTCTACGCCAACCGTGCGCTGCAGTCCGATCCGGCGCGCCTGAAATTCGATCTCGCCGCGCACATCGCGCACAAAGTGCTGCACGGCGGGGATGGGCTGAAGTCCGCCCATGCCACCGGCGGGGAGATGGGCGGCAGTCCCGAAGGCGCCGCCGCGGCCGGCATGAACGCCGAGGACGTGCTGCACGCGTGGCGGGATTTCGAATGCAGCTTCTTCGCCGGCGCGCTGCTTGCGCCGCGCGTACCGTTCCGCCGCTTCCTCGCGCACGAGCGCTATCGGGTGGAGGCGGGCGCCAGCCTCGAGTTGACACCGGCGGTCATCATGCGGCGCATGACCAAAGTGTCTCCCTACCCGTATTGGCACTTCTTCGATGCCTACCCGCCGGGCTATCTGCGCGCCGTTTACCGTGGCAACGGCATTCCGCTGCCCTGGGGAAACATGGCCCAGGTGAGCGATCCGTGCCCGAACTGGGCCGTGTTCCGCATGCTCGGCGGCGAGCGCGACGTGGGCTCGCAGATCTCGGTGCTGCGCGACGGGGAGCGCTCGCTGCTGTACTGCTGCCATTCGCGCCGGGTGCGTGACATGGCCGGCAATGCGCACGTGCTGTCGGTCGGAGTCGATCTCGCGCCGGCGCTCGATGCCAATGGAGTGGCGAGCGGTCCGCTGATCGAGGCGATTCTCGCCGAGTGTCTGCGCGGCGCGAGCGAGGCGCGCGCCCCCACTGCCGCGAAGGCGGCGCTGCGCTCCGTGGCCAACGTCCTGAACATCGCCTGGATCGAGGCCGCTCTGGAGCAGCCGGCCCGCATCATCTGTCCGCGCAGCTCCTCGTGTCCGCGCGCGCAACGCTGCGCCGGGGCCCGATCACGCCCCTCGCGCGCGCGCGAGATCGACGATGTGCGCGCCGAGATATTGGGCGCATCGCGCTGACCGGCCTGCCGCGCGTCCCGCGCGGCCGTTCACCGCTGCCGCGGCTCGCTCATGAAGATCGTGGCGGGGTGCTCGAGCCGCTCCTTCAGCGCCTGAATCATCGCTGCCGCGTCGTAACCATCGACGAAGCGATGATCGAACGACGAGGACAGATTCATCATGCGCCGTACGCTCACCGCGCCCTGGTAGACCACCGGCCGGTCGACCGCGCGGTTGACACCGATGATGGCCACCTCGGGCGCATTGATGATCGGCGTGCTGACGATGCCGCCGAGCTTGCCGAGGCTGGTGAGCGTGATGGTCGAGCCGCCGAGCTCCTCGCGGGTCGCTTTGTTGATGCGCGCCGCTTCGGTCACGCGGCGCATCTCGGCGGCGATCTCCCACAGGGAGCGGTGCTGGGCGTCACGCACCACCGGCACCTTCAAGCCTTCGCCCGTCTGGGTCGCCACGCCCACGTGCACCGCGCGATGGCGGACGATCACGCCGCGCTCGGCGACGTAGTGGGCGTTGCACTGCGGAAAGTCCCGCACCACGCGCACCAGGGCGACGACCAGGAACGGCAGGTAGGTCAACGCCGGCTCGCCGGAGGCGAGCCGGCTGTTCAAGTGCCGGCGCAACGCCTCGAGCTCGGTGACGTCGACTTCCTCCACGTAGGAGAAATGCGGGATGTTGCGCTTGCTCTCGCTCATGCGCTGGGCGATGAGCCGGCGGACGCCGATGACCTTGATCTCCTCGTGCTCCGGCTCTTCGCAGACATCCTTGCCACGCCCCACGCGCGGCGCGCCGCGCGCGCCAGAGGCGATGTGCGCCTCCAGGTCCTGGCGCAGGATCCGGCCCTGCGGCCCACTGCCCTGCACCCGCGTCAGATCGACTCCCGCCTCGTGCGCACGCCGCCGATTGGCGGGTGAAGTCATGACCCGCCCCTGAGCCGGCGGCGGCACCGCCTCCGGCACTGCGAAGGACACCGCAGGCGCCGCGGCGGACTGATCGGAGCGGGTCGCGGCGCCGGGCGCGCGCGCCGGCCCGGCCGGGGGCTCGCCCCGAGCCACATCGCCCGTGACGTCCCCGGTCTCCAGCACGATCAATTCGGAGCCGACGGCCACCAATTCTCCGGGCTCGCCGCTGGTGGAAATCACCGTACCGCTGACCGGCGAAGGCACCTCGACGGCGGCCTTTTCGGTCATGACCTCGACCAGAACCTGCTCCTCGGCGACGGTGTCACCGGGCTTGACGTGCCAGTTGACGACCTCGGCCGATACCGTGCCTTCGCCAAGATCGGGCAGCTTGAAGACGTAACGGCTCATGCGGCGCTCTCCATCACGGCGCGCAGCGCTGCGGCGATGCGCGCGGGCCCCGGGAAATAATCCCACTCGAACGCGTGCGGATACGGCGTATCCCAGCCGGTGACCCGCGCGATGGGCGCCTCGAGGTGCCAGAAGCATTCCTCCTGCACGGTGGCCGACAACTCCGCGCCGAAGCCGCTGAAGCGCGTCGCCTCGTGGACGATGACGCATCGGCCCGTCTTGCACACCGACGTGCACAGCGTATCGACGTCCAGCGGCACCAGGGAACGCACGTCGATGATTTCGGCATCGACCCCGGAGAGTCGCACGGCGGCCTCCGCCACGTGCACCATGGTGCCGTAGGTGAGGAGGGTCGCGGCGGCGCCCGGACGGACGATTTCGGCCTTGCCGAGCGCAATGGCGTAGTGGCCGTCCGGAACCTCGCCCTTCGGATGGCTGCTCCACGGCACCGCGGGTTTGTGCGGATCGCCGTCGAAGGGTCCGTTGTAGATGCGCTTGGGCTCGAAGAACAGCACCGGGTCCTCGCTCTCGATCGAGCTGATCAGCAGACCCTTCGCATCGTGCGGATTCGAGGGCATCACGACCTTCAGGCCGCAGACGTGCGTGAAAACACCCTCCGGGCTCTGCGAATGCGTCTGGCCGCCGCGGATGCCGCCGCCGCAGGGGGTACGGATGGTCACCGGCGCGCACAAGTCCCCGGCCGTGCGGTAGCGCAGCCGGGCCAGCTCGCTCACGATCTGATCGAACGCCGGGTAGATGTAGTCGGCGAATTGAATCTCCGCCACCGGCCGCAGGCCGTTGACGCCCATGCCGATCGCCGCGGCGATGATGCCGCCTTCGGCGATCGGCGTATCGAGCACGCGGTGCTCGCCGTACTTGCGCTGCAGCCCGTCGGTGCAGCGGAACACCCCGCCGAAGTAGCCGACGTCCTCGCCGAAGACCACCACCCGCGGATCGCGCCCCAGCATGACGTCGAGCGCCGAGTTGATCGCCTGCACCATGTTCATTTGCGCCATGCCTCAGCCCTCCGCGACGTCGCTGCGCGGCCCGGCCGCATCCGGCTCGTGCAACAGACGGCGCAGCTGTTCGCGCTGGCGCTCCAGGTGCGCGGGCATCTCCTGGAAGACGTCTTCGAACATGCTGAGCGGATCGAGCGTCGGTCCCTCGGTGAGGGTTCCATATGTGACGGCCTCCTTCCAGCAGGCGGCCACGTGCGCCTCGAGCTCCTTTTCGAGCGCCGCGTGGCGCTCCTCGGACCACTCCCCGAGCGCAATCAGATGCGCCTTCAGGCGCGCCACGGGGTCGCCGAGCGGCCAGGACTGCCATTCCTCCTTCGGCCGGTAGCGTGAGGGGTCGTCGCTGGTCGAATGCGCCGCCGCGCGGTAGGTGACGTGCTCGATCAGAGTCGGTCCGCCCCCCGCTCGGGCCCGCTCGGCGGCCCAGCGCGTCACCGCGTGCACCGCCAGGAAATCGTTCCCGTCGACGCGCACGCCCGGAATGCCGTAGCCGGGGCCGCGCTGGGCAAACGTGCGCTGCTCGCCGCCGGCAAACCCCTGGAAGGTGGAGATCGCCCACTGATTGTTGACGACGTTGAGGATCACCGGCGCCTGATAGACCGCGGCGAACGTCAGGGCATGGTGGAAATCGGCCTCGGCGCTCGCGCCCTCGCCGATCCAGGTCGCCGCCAGATGATCCTCGCCCTTGATCGCCGCGGCCATTGCCCAGCCGACCGCCTGCGGAAACTGCGTGGCGAGGTTGCCGGAGATCGAGAAGATGTTGCCCTCGGCCCAGTGATACATGATCGGCATCTGCCGGCCGCGGCACATGTCGCGCGTGTTCGACAGGCACTGGCACATCAAATCGACCAGGCTCTTGCCGCGCACCACGAACAGCCCCTGGGTGCGATAGGACGGGAAGAGCATATCGCCCGGCCGCAACGCCATGGCCTGCGCGACCGCCACCGCCTCCTCGCCGGTCGATTTCATGTAGAAGGAGATCCGCCCCTGGCGCTGCATGCGCTGCATGCGCTCATCGAAGCGGCGCGTGAGCACCATGTGCCGCAGGGCAACCTGCAGCTCCTCGGCCTCGAGGTGCGGATTCCAGGGACCCACGGCGTGCCCCTGCTCATCGAGCACGCGGACCATTCCGGTGCCGAGGGCCTCGACCTGCAGCGCCGGAGCGAGCGTGTCCGGGCGGGCCACGCTACCGGCCGGCGGAATATTGAGATAGCTGAAATCCGGCGTTTCCCCAGGGCGGGCCGGAGGATGGGGAATGTGCAGGCGCGACTGCGTCATGAGCTTGGAGCCTTACCACCGCCGCTTACCGGCAAGATGCAAAGTTTACCGCCCTAAAACTGCAATGCACGTCCCAATCCGTGCGCGAAGGGGACGATCAACGCAATGAATATCGCATACCCGACCGGCGCCGGCGGATTGGCGGAGCTGCGTCGGATAGCCATAATTCCCCCTCCATGAAATCCTACCGCACCGCCCGCGGCGTTGTGCTGCGTCACACGCCCTCCGCGCCCCCTCGCTCCACGGCCAGCCCGGCGGGGGCGCCGGCCGGACCTGCGCGCATACGGGTCGGGCGAGAGATCGCCGGCCGCGGCGGCAAGGCCGTCTCGGTGATCGTGGGCCTGCCGCTCGGCGGCACCGAGCTCGAGACCCTGGCGCGCGAGCTGAAGAAGCTCTGCGGCGCCGGCGGCGCGGTACGCGCGGGGCGTATCGAGATCCAGGGCGAGCATCGGGACCGGCTCGTGGCGGAGCTGTGCCGGCGAGGCTGGGAAGCCAAGCGGTCGGGCGGCTGACGCCGCACGCGCACGGCGCGGCCCTGCGCGCACCGCTGAGGACAGGTCCGCAGCCCATGCTCGACTCGAGTGCCCGTGAGCGCTCGACGGGCCGCCAACGGCGCAACGGGCGCAGCGGAATCGGCGCACCTGCGGACCCGTTCTCTCCTCGACACCATGCCTTCAGCCAGAGCATGCAGTATGGTAGCGGGCTTTGGCACGCTCGATGGAAGCGGCCGTCCAGATGGAGGCTGAAGATCATGACCGAAAACGGCTCACGCGACGCTCCAGGAGCACCGGGTCTTTCGCCCACCTGGTGCAGCAGTGCCAAGGATGTCGTCGGTTGCTCGCTCGGCCGCTCGCGGCTGTGGTTCACCGTCGGCGGCGGGATCGTCAACGAAGTCTATTATCCGCGCGTCGACATTCCGCAGATTCGGGATCTCGGCTTCATCGTCGCCGACGGCAACGGCTTCTGGGTCGAGGTCAAGCGCCTCCCCATGCCGACCATCACCCTCGCCGGCCCCGGGATTCCCGCGGTGCACGTCGTACATCATCACGAGCGATTCGATCTGGCGCTGCGGATCGTGCCGTGCGCCGAGCGGGACGTGCTGCTGATCGAGCTCGAGCTCACCGGCGAGGAGGGCTTGCGCCCGTACGCGCTGCTGGCTCCGCATGTCGGCGGGACCGGACATGACAACAGGGTGAGCGTGGCCGATCACCGCGGACATCGGCTGCTGCTCGGCGAGCAGGGTCCGTTCGCGCTTGCGCTCGGGGCGGTCGATCCGGATCAGCACGACGCGTGGGGGCGCGCGAGCTGCGGTTACGTCGGCACCAGCGACGGCTGGCAGGACTTTGCGTGCAACGGCGCGATGCGCTGGGAGTACGACTGCGCCGGTCCGGGCAATGTCGCATTGGTGGGCGAGCTGCCGCGCAAGGCGGTTCTCGCGCTCGGCATCAGCAG
Organism: Pseudomonadota bacterium; assembly: GCA_021790795.1. Lineage (GTDB taxonomy): Bacteria > Pseudomonadota > Gammaproteobacteria > Steroidobacterales > Steroidobacteraceae > 13-2-20CM-66-19. The sequence continues at coordinate 2,098 of JAJYFU010000034.1, read as the reverse complement.
CAGCACCGAGTCGGCGGCGACCCTGGCGCTCTCGGCGCTCTTCGAGCCGTTCGAGGCGAGCTGGCAGCGGCAGATCAGCGACTGGTCCCTGTGGCAGAAGGAGTGCTCGGAGCGCGCCCCGCTCGCCGGCGGGTTGCCGCCGGAGTGCCGCGAGCAGTTCCGGCTCTCGACCATGGTGCTGCGCACGCACCAGTGCAAGACGTTTCCGGGCGCGATGGTCGCCAGCCTGAGCGTGCCCTGGGGCAACACCAAGGATGAGCGCGCCGGATATCACCTGGTCTGGCCGCGCGACTTGTGCGAGTGCGCCGGCGCGCTGCTGGCCTTCGGCGCCACGCGCGAGGCGCTCGACACCCTGCGCTATCTGCGCGCGACGCAATTGGCCGATGGTCATTGGAATCAGAATCAGTGGCTCGGCGGCACGCCGTACTGGACCGCCGTGCAGCTCGATGAGACCGCTTTCCCGGTACTGCTCGCCTGCGCGCTGCACGAGCGCAAGGCGCTCGACGGGGTGCACGTGGCGGGCATGATTCACAGCGCGCTCTCGTTCATCGTGCGCAACGGACCGGTCTCGGACCAGGACCGCTGGGAAGAGGACGCGGGCATCAACACGTTCACGCTCTCGGCATGCATCGCGGCCCTGGTGTGCGGCGCCTCGCACCTCGAGCCCACCGCGCGCGAGCTTGCCCTGGCGCTGGCGGACTATTGGAACGCGAGCCTCGAGGATTGGACTGCGGTCTGCGACACGCCGCTCGCCAAAGAGCATGGCATTCCCGGGTACTACGTGCGCGTGGCGCCGGCCGATGCGCTGCATGACCGCGCCGCGTTGCGCAACGCCCTGCCGATCCGCAACCAGGCCATCGATCCGGATCTGCCGGCCGATGCCCAGGTCGGTGTCGACTTCCTGCAGCTGGTGCGCTTTGGCCTGCGCGCCCCGGATGATCCCATGGTCCTCGGCACGATCACGCTCGTCGATGCCCTCTTGAAGGTCGACACGCCGAACGGGCCGAGCTGGCACCGCTACAACGACGACGGCTATGGAGAGCATGACGACGGCTCGGCCTACGACGGCACCGGCCGGGGACGGGCTTGGCCGCTGCTCACCGGCGAGCGCGCGCACTATGAGCTCGCCGCCGGGCGCGACCCCCTGCCGCTGCTTCAAGCGATGGTCCGCATGGCCTCCAGCGGCGGGATGTTGCCCGAGCAGGTCTGGGATGCCGCGCCCATCGCCAAACGCTTCCTCGAACCGGGCCGACCGACCGGCGGCGCCATGCCCCTGGTGTGGGCGCACGCGGAGTTCATCAAGCTCGCCACCTCGCGCGCCATTGGCCGGCCCTTCGACCGTCCGGAGCCGGTCTGGAGTCGCTATGGCGGTAAGCGTCCGCCCCTGAAACGCGTGTTCTGGTTGCCCCATGCGGCACCCAGCGCGCTGCCCGAAGGCGCCTCGCTGACGCTCGCACTAACGGAACCGGGACTGTTTCGATGGGGACTCGACGGCTGGCACGACACGGAGGAGCGCGCCACCGAGCCCAATCCGCTCGGCCTGCATCTGGTCGAGATCGATACGCGGCCGCTGCGAGCGGGACAAAAGGTCGACCTGACCTACCGGCGCCAGGTGGACGGCCAGTGGGCCGGCGAAGACTTCTGCATCACGGTCACTCCGGCGGCCTGAGAGGCTCCGCTACCGCCAACGATTCCGACAGTGTAGAGTCGTCCCTGGGCGATCGGCTCCGGAGCGCGGCGTACCCAGTGCGGCACGTCTCTGTTCGGCGTCAACCGCCGGAACCTTCGGACGTTTCAATGGTCCATATCGGGCAGAGGCAGCAACAATGGACGCAAGGTCCGTGATGCGAGTAACGAAAGTCATCGGGCTAGTGGCGGCGGCCGGAGCCACATTGATGCTGGCGGCATGCGCCACCGGGCCGGTGATCCGTACGCGCATGGCCATGGGCGCCAATCTCGCCAGCGCACAGACGTTCGCGTTCGTGGCCCACCCGGGCACCGATCACGGACCGTACAAGTCGCTGACGACCCAGCTGCTGGAACAGGACGTCGCGCGCGAGATGGAAGCGCGCGGCTATAGTCTGGAATCCGCCAACGC
>JAJYFU010000121.1 GCA_021790795.1 Pseudomonadota bacterium | reverse complement strand
TCCGTCTCGCCCCAGCTCGAGGCCACGCGGATCTGCATTCCGGCGCTCTGCAGCCGTGTGTGCACACCCCGCACCCAGTGCGCCTGCGCGGGGAGCCGCGCGCTCGCGCGGCGCGTCGTGGCGATCAGGCGGCCCCGGTCGGCGCGCGCGGCGAGCGCCGCGCCGAATTCATCGTCGATGTTGATCACGCGGCTCACGAGGGTCTCGATCTCGAACAGCCGGGTCTTGGCGCGCCCGTAGGCATCCATGGTGCCGTGATAGTCGAGGTGGTCACGGGTGAGATTGGTGAACGCGGCGGTGTGCACCCGCACGCCCGCGATGCGGTCCTGATCGAGCGCGTGGGAAGAGACCTCCATTCCCACCCATCCGGCCCCCTGCATGCGCAGCTCGGCGAGCCGACGATGCACCGTGACCGCGTCGGAGGTCGTGTGCGCGGTCGCGGCGAGCGCGCCCGGGACGCCGGCCCCGAGCGTTCCCATGTAGCCGGCCGGGCGGCCGCAGCGTGCGAGCGCCTGCGCGCTCAGCCAGGCACAGGTCGTCTTGCCGTTGGTTCCCGTCACGGCGATGACCGTGAGCTGCCGCGACGGCCGGCCGAAAAACCGGTCGGCGATTACGCCGGCGCGTGCGGCGAGCTGCGGCACGGCCGCGACGAACACCGTTGGATCGAGCGCTTCGAGCTGACCCGCGGACTCGGCCGGCGGCTCGTACAGGACCGCGCGGGCGCCGCGCGCGGCCGCTTCCGCGGCGAACGCCAGACCGTGGCGCGCGCGGCCGCGGCAGGCGAGAAACAACGCTCCCGGACTCGCCTCGCGGCTGTCGAGCGTGACGTCGCGAATCTCGAGCGGCGGCGGCGTGTCGATCAGTCCGCCGGTCAGTTCGGCCAGCGGCCGGCCGGGAAATGAGATGCGCGGGGCGGCTCTCATTGCAGCACCGGCCCTTGCAGCGTGTTTCCCGGCCCGAGCGGCTGATCCGGCGCCACCGCCAACAGGCGCAGCGCCCGGCCGATCACCGTATGGAATACCGGCGCGGAGACGTCTCCGCCGTAGTACAGGCCGGCGCTCGGCTCCTTGATCGCCACCACGGCCGCGAGGCGCGGATGGTTCACCGGCGCGACGCCGGCAAACACCGCCGTGTAGAGGTGATGGCGGTAGCGTCCCCCGACGTCTATCCAGGAGGTGCCGGTCTTGCCGGCCACGATGTAGCCGGGGATGGCCGCCGCCGGCGCCGTGCCCCCCGGGGCCGCCACACCCAGCATCATGTGCAGCAGCTCGCGCGCGAGCGCGGCCGGCATGATGCGCCGGCCGGGCGGCGGGTTGTTCTCGCGCAGGAATGAGATCGGCCGCTCGAGGCCGAACGCGCCGAGCGTCGCGTAGGCGTGCGCCAACTGCAGGGCCGTCACCGTCAAGCCGTAGCCGTGCGACATGGTGGCGATGCGGATCGGCCGCCAGTCCTTATAGGGCAACAGCACGCCGGTGGGCTCGCCGGGATAGCCGGGAGTGGCGAGTTGTCCGAACCCGAAGTTGCGCAGGGTCTCCCAGATGAGCCGGCGCGGCAGCGACAGCGCGACGTGCGCCATGCCCACGTTCGAGCTCACCGCGAGGATTTTGGCGATGTCGATCGGTCCGAGATCGACATCGTCGCGGAAAATGTGACCCTGGACATCGATGTATCCGGGCGAGGTGTTGACGATGCTGTGGTTGTTGTAGCGGCCGCTCATCAGGGCGGCCGCGATGAAGAACGGCTTGATCGAGGAGCCGGGCGCGAACGTGTAGTCGATCGCGCGGTTGAGGTACAGCTGCGGCAGCAGCTGCGCGCGATCGTTGGGATTGAACGCCGGCTGGTCGACCATGGCGAGCACCTCTCCGGTGTCGACGTCGATCACCACCATGCAGCCCGAGCGCGCGCGCTGCGCCACGATCGCCGCCTTCAGCGCCCGATAGGCCAGGTACTGGATGCGCATGTCGATCGAGAGCACCAGATTGTGCCCCGGGCGGGCGGGTCGGATGCTGTCGACTTCCTGGACGATCTGGCCGTAGCGGTCCTCGATCACGCGCTTCTCGCCGTCGACGCCGGTCAGCGACGCGTTGTACTGAAGTTCCAGGCCGGACTCGCCCTGGTCCTTCATGTTGGTGAAGCCGATCAGCTGCCCGGTCACCTCGCCGGCCGGGTAGTAGCGCCGGTAGGCGCGTCTGAGGTAGACCCCCGGAATGCCGAGCGCCTTGATGGCGTGCGCACGCGGCGGGGGAAGCTGGCGCGCGACGTAGAGAAATTGCAGATTGGCGTTGCTGCTGATGTCGCTCCACAGCGTCGCGGGGTCCAAGCCCAGGGCCTGGGCGAGGTCGCCGACGCCGCCGTTGGCATGCAGGATCTGTTGGGGATTGACCCAGATGGAATCGACCGGGGCGCTGACCGCGAGCGGCTGACCGTGCCGGTCGGTGATGACGCCCCGATGCGCGGGGACGGAGACCACGCGCAGAAAGCGCTCATCCCCCTGGCGCGACAGAAAGGTGTAATCGACCAGCTGCAGATCGACGGCGCGGCCGACCAGGACGAGCGAGATGAGCACGAGCGTGCCAAGCAGCAGTTGGGCCCGCCAGCGGTAGGCGGGCGGACGCGGGCGGCCACGACGTGACTTCATGGGCGCACGACCACGATGTGAGCGGGCGACGGCATTCGCATGTGCAGCCTGCGCTCCGCCACGCTCTCGATCAGCGCATGGGTCGACCAGGCGCTCTCCTCGAGCTGCAGCTGGCCCCATTGAACATCCAGGTTGTCGCGCCGGCGCCTGAGCTGCTCCAGATGGATGAACAGCTCCCGCGAACGGTAGCGGCAGTACACCGCCCCCATCCCGGAGGCGAGCACGGCCAGCCAGAGTCCGGCCATGGCCAGCGCGAATGTCGTCCGCGTCTTCTTCACGCGATCTTCTCCGCGACCCGCAGCAGCGCGCTGCGCGCCCGGGGGTTGCGCGCGACCTCGGCTTTGTCGGCACGGAGCTTGCGCCCGATCCGCCGCAGCCGCGGCGCAAGCTCAGCGGGCACCGACGGCAGATCCGCCAGAGCCGGATCGAGCTGCGCATGCCGCGCCATGAATTGCTTGACGAGGCGGTCCTCGACGGAATGGAAACTGATCACCACCAGCCGTCCGCCCGGGGCGAGCGCCTCGAGCGCCGCGGCAAGCCCCTGCTCGAGCTGTCCCAGCTCGTCGTTGATGTACATCCGCAAAGCTTGGAACGTGCGGGTGGCCGGATGTTTCCCCGGCTCTCGCGTGCGGACCGCGCGCGCCACGAGCTCGGCCAGCTGGCCGGTGCGCTCGATGGGCGCATGCTCACGGGCCGCGACGATCGCCTGCGCCACCCGGCGCGCGAACCGCTCTTCGCCGTAGGTCGAGATCACTTGCCGAATCTCGTCAACGCCGGCGCGCGCGAGCCACGCGGACACGGCCTCCCCGCGCGTCGGATCCATGCGCATATCGAGCGGGCCATCGGCCCGAAAGCTGAACCCGCGCGCCGGCTGGTCCAGCTGCGGCGAGGACACGCCGAGATCGAACAGCACGCCGCGGCAGAGGCGGCCGCCCGCGTGGACCGACACCAGCTCGGCAAGTTGCGCGAACGGCGCGTGCACCAGTGTGAGTCGTGTCTCGAGCGCAAAGCGCGCCCGCCCGGCCGCGATGGCCTCAGGGTCCCGATCGATCGCGAGCACACGGCCTTCTCGACCCAGGGCCTCGAGTATGAGTGCCGTATGACCGCCTCGCCCGAACGTCGCATCGACATAGAAGCCATTCGCCTCGGGGACCAATGCCGCAAGGGCCTCGGCGCCGAGCACCGGAATATGCTCAGCCACGCCAGAAGCGGTCGCGAACGACCCCCCGCAGTGCTCGACTCATGGGCCGTGCCCGCTCACACATTGCGAACCACCTGCCCGCCTCAACCTCTCGCTGCGCGACTCCGGCGTGACGCGCCGCCCGTGCCCCGGGCCATTGCGCCGCACCCACATCCCACATCCCGTTGTCCCCTGTCATCACACGCCCCGCGGCGCCGGCGATTCTTTCTCCCGCCGCGCGCGGCGCGTCAAAGCGACAGCGTCTCCAGCTCCGACGGCAGATCCGTGGCCGCTTGTTCCGTCTTGCGCCACTCATCCAGCCGCTCGCCCCAAAGCGACTCGTCCCACAGCTCGAATCGATTGCCTTGCCCGATCAACATGCCGTGGCGCTCGAGGCCGGCATACGCGCGCAGCTCCGGCGGCAGCAGCATCCGGCCGTGGCCGTCGAGCTCCAGATCCGTCGCGTGGCCGACCATGAGCCGCTGCAGCCTGCGCGCCTGCGCATGCAGAGTCGGCAGACTCATGAGTTTCGACTCGATCAGGTCCCATTCGGGCAGCGGGTAGATGAGCAGGCAGCGGTCCCGATCCACGGTCACCACGAGCTTTCCCTGGGCGCGTTCGGTGATCTGCTCCCGATAGCGGGTTGGCATGACCATCCGGCCTTTGTCATCCAGGGTGATTTTGGTGGCGCCGCGAAACATGGATCCCGAGCGAGGATGAATCCCATCCCCTCCCACTCTTTCCCACTTCCCCCCACTATAGGAATCGCGGGCGCGCTATGTCAATTGAATTAGCGAGAAAAAGTCATATGCACGTTGAGTTATGTCGAATGCGCGAGGGCCCAGCCAAAATGCTGATTTTAGTATTCATTTTTTGAATCAGCGGGTTGCAGCCGCAACCTTACCCTATGCATTAGATTCGCCCGGCGCCATCGGCGTCGGCCATGAACGCATGTTTGATCCATTCGATGCGCGGCCGCGCCGTTTCGGGCGCCTCGATCGTCACCACGTCGAAGCGCACCCGCCATTGCGCCCACTGCGGCCGCACCTGCAGCAGTCTCGAGGCCGCCCGCAGCAGCCGGGTCCGCTTGCGTCCATCGACGCTGGCGGCCGCGCCGCCAAAAGCCCGCGAGGCCCGCGAGCGCACCTCGATCACGGCGAGTTCCTCACCGCACCGCGCGACGATATCCAGCTCGCCGCACCGACAGCGGAAGTTGCACAAGAGAACCTCGGCCCCCTGTGCACGCAGATATCGCGCCGCCACCCGCTCCGCGGCGCAGCCGGCACGCCGGGCGGCCACCGCCCGGCGTCGCCGCTCAGCGACGCGGCAGAATCCGGATCTCCCCATTATCCAGCTGCGCCCAAATCAGACCGCGATGAATGTGGCCGCCCAGCCCCAGCCGCAACCGTCCCGTCAGGCCGTTCGGATCAATGAGTCCGCCCGGACCGACGTGTCCCTCGAGCAGCGCCACCGTCAGGTGATAGGCATCGAACCCGAACGCGAACAGCCGGCCGAGATCGGGGCCGCCGGCCGGCCACGCCTGCCGGGCGGCGGACCGCACGGCGTCCGGGAGCGGGCCCCCCAGCATCCACGGCATGTCGAGAAACCGCAGTCCGTCGAGATTCTCGTTGGCCGTCGGATCGGGTGCGAACGCGTCGGAGGTGGAGTACGTGGGCACGCCGTTGGCGTAAAAGAAGCGCAGCTCCGGCTCGATCTGCCGCTCGGCGCTGGCCGGCGCCGGGGCGAAGATGAACTGGATGTCCTGGCGCCGGCGCGGCACGAACTTCAACGGCATATTGAACAGCGACTCCAGGTCCCGCAGCCGCTGGTAGCTCTGGTTGATCAGCAGCACGTGCGTGATCGGCCCCGCATAGTCGTTCTGGCGCAGATCGATGCGCGTCGTGGCCAGCAGCCGTCCCCCGCCGGCCTGGAACTGCCTCCGGAACGCATCGAGCACCCGCGTGCCCCATTGCCCGGAGGGCACGATGGCGATCCCGACCCGATGGCCATCGGCCAACACGCGCCGCGCCACCATCCGCGCTTCGGCGGTGGGCGAGAGGGCGAACTGATAGAAGCGCCGCGGGGCGTCCGTGCCGCGAGGCAGGAAATTCAAGGCGAGCATCGGCGGGCGCGACTCAGCGTCGGCCGCCGCCGCGGCCACATTCGGACGGGTGAGCGGGCCGACGATGAAATTCGCGCCGTCGCGCGTGGCGCGGGCGATCAGGGCCTGCATCGAGCCTGCCGTGGCCGTGTCGTAAATGCGCACCCGCGGACGTTCCGCCGGCGGCATCTGGTAATACGCGGTGAGGAAGCCGTCCCGCACGCTCTGCCCCGCGCCGGCCAGCGGGCCGCTCTGCGGCAGCAGCATCGCGATGCGGACCTTGGGCAGGGGAATCTGGACCGCTGTCACGCGTGGCCGGGGGACTCTCGCCCGCGCCGGCACCGGGGCGCGGCGGGCGCTCGTCGTCGGCGCGTAAGTGCGCGGCGCGGTCGCGCACCCGGCGATGAGCGCTGCGGCCGCGCACAGCGCGGCCAGCGGGAACGTTCGCTGCATGATGGGGAAGCCTTTCACTGCCGGTTCCTTTAGGGTCAAGATTACCTCTCATCGGGCAGATCGCGAGAATTAAATTGACCAGGACCCAGGGCCGATTGCAGGTCGTGGCGACGCCGATCGGCAACCTCGGCGACCTCAGCACGCGGGCGCGTGAGGCGCTGTCGCGGGCCGACGCCGTCGTAGCCGAAGACACGCGGCGCACGCGCACGCTGTTGAGCGCGCTCGGCCTGTCCCGGCCGCTGATCTCGCTGCACACGCATAACGAGTCGCGGCGCGTCCCCGAGCTGCTCGCTCGTCTCGCCGCCGGGGAAACGCTCGCGCTGGTCAGTGATGCCGGCACTCCCCTGTTGTCGGATCCAGGCTACGAGTTGGTGCGCGCGGTGGTGGCGGCGGACATCCCGGTCGAGGCCGTTCCCGGACCGAGCGCGCTCACCGCGGCCCTCGCCTGCGCGGGGCTGCCGGTCAACCGCTTCTGCTTCGAAGGGTTTCTGGCGGCCAAGGAACGCGAGCGGCGCGCGCAGCTGGCGCACTTGGCCGGCGAGCCGCGCACGCTGGTGTTCTTCGAGGCGCCCCATCGGATCGCGGCGATGCTGGCGGACCTGGCCGCCGCGCTCGGCCCCGAGCGGCGCGCGGCCGTCGCCCGCGAGCTCA
>JAJYFU010000120.1 GCA_021790795.1 Pseudomonadota bacterium | reverse complement strand
TCGACGTGTTGCAGATGCTGGAGCGCTTCGGCTGGCGCTCGTCTTTCATCGACTGCTTCGTCGCGTATCTTGCCGGCCACAATCGCCCGGTCCATGAGGTGCTGTTTCCGAACCGATTGCCGCTCTCACCCGCCTTCTCGAACGAATTCGCCGGCCTAACCACCGATGAGATCGCGCTGGCGACGCTCGAGCAAACCCAAACTCGCCTCATCGAGGAGCTTCCACGTGCTCTGACCCCGCGTCATCGTGGATTTCTGTTGTCGCTGGTGAATGCCGAACCGGCATGGGATCTGATGCCGTTCGCCAACCTTCAGCATCTCCCGGCGCCGCAGTGGAAGCTGAGCAATCTGCGCAAGCTCAAGAAGAACAATCCTGGTCGGTTCGCCGCGCAACGTGACGAGCTGCTTTCACGATTTGCGGATCTACCGGAACCGGCCGGATCGGGGGTACCCAAAGGGCAGATCGTCCGAAGCCCCAAACAATTGCTCGAGACGTGACGGCGAGGCGGGCCGGCGTCACAAAATGGGCGCCTGTCGGCCTCAGAAGACACTGGTTCTCCGGCGCGGATGAGCGTACCTTTTCAAGAGTGTGTTCCGAATAGCTGAAACTCTTGGGGGTTTCTCATGGCGTTGTGGAAAGATCCGACTTCTTCCGGCTCCGGCTTCGCCGGGACCGCTTCACCGATTTCATCGACTTCCCGCGACGGAGGGTCCGGCGTGGCGCCGCTCGCCGACGCCCAGCGCCGCTCCGGCAAGGATCGCGCCGAGCTCAAGGAGTCGGTGCTCTCCGCCGGTCTGACCCTCGAGGGGAAGATCAACGGCACCGGCCACGTGCGCATCGCCGGCCGGTTCAAGGGTGACGTGCACATCGACGGCACGCTCACGCTCGATGAGGGCGCGCGTATCGAGGGGCACGTCAAGGCCGCCGCGGTCGTCGTCGGCGGCGAGCTGATGGGCAACATCGTCGAAGCGCAGCAGGTCGATCTGCGCGAGGGCGGGCGCATCGAGGGCGACATCAAGGCCGGCTCGTTTACGGTGGCTTCCGGCGCCCGCATGCGCGGCAAGGTGGAGTTCGGCTGGAACGGCGCGGCTGCCGCCGATACCGATAGCCTGACCGAGTCGGTAATCACCGGCACGGTATGAGCGCGCTGCCCCGTCCGGGCGGCGCGGCGGGCAGGACGCGAGTCTGTCCGCACTGCAAATCGGTCGTTCTCGAGAGCCTGAACGTCTGCCCGAACTGCCGCCACCACCTGCGCTTCGGCGTGGAGGCGGCGCGGCGACAGGAAGAGGCGATCCGCGCGCTCGCGATCGAGGGACAGGTGGCGCACCCGCAGGGCGAGGAGCCTTGCGAGTACAGCATCGTGGTCACCGTCTGCGACAACAAAGGACAGCAGATCGCCCGCAAGCTGGTGGCGGTCGGATCGCTGCGGGGCGGGGAGCGCTGCTCGGTGGCGCTCGAGGTGGAGGTATTGCCGCCGGCGGCGCGAGAGCGTGACGAGCCCCCGTCCCTGGCCGTGGTGCCCGAGCGCCCCGAGGCCCCGGTGGCCGCGACCGGACGCCGTTTGCCGGACGGGACGATTCTGCAGCCGCCCGGACTGGGACCCCGCCGCTGAGGGCGGTGGACCGCCGGGCGCTCAGAACTGCTTCTGCGTCTGGACCAGGAACTGCATGTGCTTGATGCCGTCGCTGCCGTTGATCGGGAACGCGAGATCGATGTGAATGACGTTGCCGAAGGCCGTGCGGGCGTTGCCGAGACGCAGGCCGAAGCCGGCATCCTCCAGTAGCCCGAGGCTGGCCTGCGCAAGCGGCGGGCGGCCCCAGGTGCGGCCCATGTCGAAGAACACCGCGGCCCCGACCCGAAACAGCCGCAAGGGATACCAGTTGCTGAACCAGCGCTCCTGGATGGTCAACAGCGCGCTTGCCGTCCCGTCCTGGTAGCGCAGCGGAAATCCTTCCAGACCGCTGTCGCCGCCGAGCAGGATCTGGTTGTCGAGCGTCAGTCGGTGGCCGGCCGTCCCGCTGAGCGCGCTGTAGAGGAGCCACCCGGGCGCCTGAGCGAGGAAATTCACGACGCTCGCCTGCAGCAGGCCGTTATCGAGGGTGCCGTGGCGCATTCGCCCCGAGAAGCTGCTCGAGAGCAGCAGCATGTCGCCGTGCGGCAGCGCATAGCCGTCCGAGGCGGTGAGCACGAAGGGCGCGACGCTCTGGCTCGAGCCGAAGGAGCGGGCGGCCCAGCCGACCTGCACGGTGACCGACACGCCCAGGTCGAAATCCTCGATCCGGTGGATCTGATTGCGGTTGCGCAGCGCGACATACTGGTTCTGCAGCCAGTTGAACTCCACCCAGGGATAGACGAACGTGCGGTTCGCCGGCAGCAGCGTCGGGCCGCCCCACAGGGCCGCCGGCGCGAAGCGGTGCCGGTCGTAGGTCCACCCGAGCATGAAGCGCTGGGTCCACCCCCCGACCAGGCAGGGGGACCAGCCGACGTAGCCTTGAAAATACTTGGTCTGCGCCGCGAACCTGTCGACGACTCGACCGAGGTCGTAGAGCGAGTCATCGAGCGTCGTGTCGTCGAGCGAGACGCCGCCGGCGTAGTGCGTCTCGAACGAATAGAACGGACGATCGACGGTGAGCGTGCGCAGCAGGCCGTCGCTGAGCTGGCCGTAGGCCACGGACACGTTGGTCCAGGTGCCGAAGACGTGTCGGTTGTAGAGATCCACCTCCTTGTCCGTGCGGTCGACGCTGCGCAGATCCTTCAGCGCGATCCCCGTGCCGGTCCCGAGCACGTTGATGTCCTCGAACGTCACGCCGGTGGTGTTCCTGCCGCCGCTGCGTCCGAAGCGAATTCCGGGGTTGAGCGTCCACACGTCACGCGTGTGGACCCGCACATCGACCCTGCCGTCGTGATAGCGCACGGGTTGGATCGTGGCGTCGTAGAAATAAGGATCGGCCCGCAGAATGCGGGCCGACTCGTCCATCAGATGCCGCGAGAACGGCTCGCCGGCGTGAAAGAGCAGTTGAGCGCGAATCAGGCTGCGCCGCGTGGGCCGGTGCAGGCGGTCGGCCAGCCGGAACAGGAGCTTGTTATCCTTGGGATTCTTGAGATTGAAGACGTTGGTGTTCTGGATCTCGATTCGCCCGAACACCGCGTGCAGGCGTTTGAGCTCGGCGTCCGAGGGCAGGGCATGTGCGGAAGGTTTGTGTGCCATACAGCATGCCGTGCGAGCCGACGAGTGCGGCGCGGTTGTGGCCGAGGCGGCGAGCCCATGAGGGGGCAGGACAAGCGATGCGGCGGCGCTGACCCAAGCGAGTGCCCGCCGCGGTGCGCCGCACCGATGCTTCGGGACCACTGCCACGGGACCAGCCACAGCGTATCCTCGGGCCGGACAAGGGGCCCTCGAGCCTTCGCCGGGATTTCATCGCACCCTGCGGCTATCGACTCTCCGTATTTTCCTCCGTCACCTCGCAGCGTGCGCCGCACTCGATGCGCTGCCCGACGCCCGTCTCGATGATCGCGTTTTCGCCGAAAGTGACTCCCCGCAGCGCCGGATCGAAGCGGAACGTGCGCAACACCGGCAACGGATCCTCGCCGCGCAGACCCGTGCGGGGGTCGATCGAGGGGATGATACAGCGCGTGCACGGCTTCACGAGCTTCAGTCGAACCCGGCCGATCCGCACACACTCGATGTGATCTTCGGCAAACGGCTCGAGGCCGCTCAGGACGACGTTGGGACGGAACCGCTCCATGGGAAGCGCCGCGGTGAGGCGCTCGTTGAGCACATCGAGTGAGGCCTGGTTGCAGACCAGCACCGGGTAGCCATCGGGAAAGGCCAGCGGGACAGGCCGGGGACCGGCGAACGCGGTATCGGCCCGGCGGGCCGGGGTGCGCGGGGCGCGAACCAGCCGGGCAGGCTCGCCCAGCGCGGTGCTGATCCACTCCGCGGCCGCATCGCCCAGATCCTGCGCCGCGAGCGTGTCGCGCCAGATCCGCACCTCGCGCTCGATGGCAGGGCCTTCGAACGGCAGCTCCAGCGCTTCCAGACCCTCGGTCTGCAGGCGCAGGCCCCGCTCGCCGAGCGAGGTTGCGATACGGGCCAATGCGGGCTGCGTCCGTTGGGTCAGAAATCTGCCGTCGGTGCGGATCGCCAGCCAGTGCCGATCCCATTGCAGGCCGGTGCGCTCGAGGCGCGCGTGCGCGAGGGAGATGCCCCGCGCGGATTTCAGCGGATAGATCCGCAGTTCCTGTACGATAACCTCCGTCACGAGCCGATTCTACGGGAACGCATGAGGCGCTGGCTGTTGGTTGTGCTGGGCATTGCGCTGGTGCTGGTGGGGCCGGCGATGTTCCTGATCTCGCGCACTTTCGCGCTCGATCAGGCGTTCGCGCGTCTGAAGCCCGGACAGACGCGCGCCCAGGTGCTCTCCCTGCTCGGTGCGCCTCAGCGCCGGGTCCGCCTCGGGCCCCCGGCCCGGCCCGGCGTCCAGTACCGCTACCGGGTCTGGCCGCTGCCCGGGGTCTGGGAGGTCGACTTGCGCGCCGGACGGGTCGTCGGGGCCCGGGAGCGATAGAGCGCCGGCGGACGCCGGGACTGAGAAGTGCTTCGCACTGAAACCTCCCGCCGGTGCCATTTCGTGTCGGATCGGGCCCTCCGGCCGATCGCCCGGTCGTGAGATAATCACAGGCCGAAACAGGGTCATGCGCCAGGTGCGGCAAGCGCGTATCCCTCGTGGGAGTATCCGTCACGTGTTCGCAGTCCGCCGGTTCTGGGCGTTGGGGGTGTTGGCCGTGCTGCAGTCGGCGGCGGTCCCGGCCGCGTTCGGGCAGCAGAGCCCGCCGGGACGGGTGGCGCGCATCAGCTACATCGGCGGCAGCGTCTCGCTCGAGCCGGCCGGCACGCGCGAGTGGATCGCCGCCGAGCTGAACTGGCCGATGACCCTCGGCGATCGGGTCTGGACGGACTGGGAGTCCCGGGCCGAGATCGAGATCGGCGGCGCGGTGATCCGGCTCGGCAGCCGCACCGGCTTCTCATTCCTGAACCTCACCGAGCGGATCGCGCAGATGCAGCTCAGCGCGGGCACGATGATCGTCCACATCCGCTCCCTGTCCGGCGGCGAGCGGGACGAGATCGACACGCCGAATCTCGCCGTGGAGCTCGAGCGGCCCGGCACCTACGCGGTGCACGTCAGCGCGTCCGGCGACACCACGGTCGTGGACGTGATCCACGGGGCCGCGATCGCCGCCGGCGGCGGCCAGGACTTCACGATCTCGGCCCACCAGCGCGCCGAGTTCCGCGGCACAAACACCCTGAGCGTCGCATACGGCGCGGTCGGCCCGCCCGATGCGCTGGAAGCGTGGTCGGCGTCCCGTGACCGGCAGGAGGCGCAGAGCGCCGCTGGCGTGACGCAGTACGTCTCGCCCGACATCGTGGGGATCTACGACCTCGACACCTACGGCGGTTGGGCCGACACGCAGTGGGGCTACGCCTGGTTCCCCAACGTGGATGCGGGCTGGGCGCCCTACCGCTTCGGTCACTGGGCGTGGATTTTCCCATGGGGCTGGACCTGGATCGACGATGAGCCGTGGGGATTCGCGCCGTTTCATTATGGGCGCTGGGGGTTCTGGCACGGCGCCTGGTGCTGGGTTCCGGGGCCGCCCTGGGAACAGCCGGTCTACGCGCCCGCGCTGGTCGCGTGGATGCACGGCGATCGCGGCGATGTCGGCTGGCTGCCGCTCGGCCCGAGGAACGTCTATGTCCCCGGGTATGCGGCCAGCGAGTCTTATGTCCGCAAAGTCAATCTGAGCGACAGCCGGGCCCTCAACGCCCGGCTGGTCGCCGCCGCCTACCGCGACCGTGGCGGTCAGTCGTACGCCAACAGCCGGATCGCCGGCGCGGTCACGTCGGTACCGCGCGCGGCGTTCGTGCAGTCCGAGCCCGCCGATGCGCATCTGATGGTGCTGGCGCGCCGCGGCTTGCTCTCGATGCGCTTCTCGCGGCGCCCGCCGGCCCTCACGCCGACCCGGGCGAGCGCGTTCGGCGCCCGCGCCCCCCAGTTCCGGCGGACGCCGCCGCGGCAATTGACCAACCGTCCCGTGGTCGCTCGGCTGTTGCCGCCGCGGGCGCCCGTCTCGTTCCGGCGCCAGCAGGCTGCGATCCGGGCCAACGGCGGCCGGGCGCTGACGGTCGCGCAGTGGGCGCGGCTGCGCCCCAACATGCCGGCCGCGGTGGTGCGGCTGGCCCGGGCCAGGCCGTTTGCGGCGCCCCGCTTCGCGCGCGGCCGCATGCAAGGGGAGTCCCCCGGCCAGCCGCCGACGGCGCGGCATTCCGGCGCGCGCGCCGCCCGCCCGCGCTGGCCGCTGTTTCCGGGCGATCGCTGGCCGAACGGGGCGCTGGGCGAGCCGTTCACTCGGCCCATGCCGCGGCGATCCGCGCCGCGTGTCGAGCCGAACCGGCCGGGCAACGGCGCTCGCATGCCGCGGCCCACGTTCCGTGGCCACCCGGCCCCTGCGCGACTGAGCCGCCCGCCGATGTACCGGCCCGAAGGAGCGCGCGGCGGCGTCTCCGGTCGTCGCGCCGCGTTCGCCTATCCGGGTGCGTATGTCGTGCCCAGCTCGCCGCCACCGATGTACCGTCCGCTGAATCAGGCCTTCGCACCGGGCCGCATGGCCTTTCGTCCGGCGCCCGCGGCACCACCGGCTCCGCAACCGCGCTGAACGCACGGCAGGGCGAATCTGCCGATTGCATTCTGGCACCCATCGGTTTTGCGAAACCCCATAGCGGGGAATGCGGGTTAACGTACCGCCGGGCCGCCCATATGCTTCTGGCTGACCCGCTCAAGCTGGCGGGAGGAGAGGATCTAGATGCGATATGCGACGCGATTCCGGGTGGCGCTGGCGGTGGTGGCCGCCGTGATGCTTGCGCCGGCGGCCCGGGCGGTGCCGAGTTTCTCCCGCCAGACCGGCATGGCCTGCGCGGCCTGCCATACGGTATTTCCCGAATTGACGCCGTTCGGCCGGGAATTCAAGGCCAACGGCTACGTGCTGGACAATCTGCGCCAGG
>JAJYFU010000119.1 GCA_021790795.1 Pseudomonadota bacterium | reverse complement strand
CGTCGCCGACATCCGCGCTCACGGCAATCACGTGACCGCGGGAGACATCGGCTTTCTGTACGTGGTGCTGGCTCTGATGCGCAACGGCCGCGCCGATGTGCTGTTCGATGTCCTGACGCAAACCACCGCACCGAGCTACGGCTACATGCTGACCCGCGGCGCCACGGCGCTCACCGAAACCTGGAACGCCAGTCCCGACAACTCGCAGAACCACTTCATGCTCGGTCAGGCGGAAGCGTGGTTCTATGCCGGACTGGGCGGTGTGCGCATCGACATGGCGCGGCCGGCGACCGAGCGCATTCGGATCATTCCGCAACCCGTCGCGGGGGTCCCCTCGACATCGGTTCGCTACCGCGCGATCGAGGGGGAAGTCGTGTGCGCCTGGGAGAAGCAGGCCGATGGGGCGAGCCTGCGTCTGCGTGTGGAGATTCCGCCCGGCGCCAAGGCGACGATTGCCGTGCCGTGCAGTGACCCGGCGCGGGTGCGCGAAGGCGGCCGGCCGGTGCAGCGAGCGCCGGGGATCCTGCGGGTACGGCGGGCCGGCGGCCGCACGCTGGTCGTCGTCGGCTCCGGCCGCTACCTGTTCGAGGCCCCCCTGGTGTGAGCCTCGGGCGGACCATCGGCCTCACTTGCCGATGCAGAAGCTCCCGAAGATGCGGCCGAGCAGATCGTCGCTGGTGAACTCCCCGGTGATCTCATTGAGCGCCCGCTGCGCGCCGCGCAGCTCCTCCGCGACCAACTCGCCGGCACGGCTGTCCCGCAATTGCCGCTGCGCGTCCGTCACGTGGCGCCGCGCGCGCAGCAGCGCATCCATGTGCCGCTGACGCGCCGAGACCGTGCCGCCCTCGATGCTCTGGAACCCCATGCACGTCTTCAGGTGGACGCGCAACCGATCGAGTCCGCTGCCCGTGAGCGCGGACACAGCGATGCGCGGCGGACCGGCCACGGTATCCGCGAGCGGAATGGGCGCGCCGAGATCGCTCTTGTTGAGGACCAGCGTCACGGGCACGTCATGCGGAAGTCGCGCCTTTTCCGCCTCGTAGGCGCGCGCATCGGGATCATCGAGCAGATCGATCACGAACAGTACGCGGTCGGCGCGACGCATCTGCTCGTGCGCGCGGCGGATGCCCTCCGTCTCGACCGGGTCGGCGTTCTCGCGCAGGCCTGCGGTATCGAGCACATGCACCGGCATACCGTCGATGTTGATCTTTTCGCGCACGATGTCACGCGTGGTCCCCGCAATGGGGGTCACGATCGCGGCGTCGTACCCGGCGAGACGGTTGAGCAGACTGGATTTGCCCGCATTCGGCCGTCCCGCGATCACCACGGTCATACCCTCCCGAAGCAACGCTCCTTGCCGGGCGGTCTGCTCCACGGCGCTGAAGTGCTCGGCGAGCGCCTGAAAGCGCTCCTGCAATTGGCGGTCGGCCAGAAAGTCTATTTCCTCCTCCGGGAAGTCGATCGCCGCCTCGACGTGCGCGCGCGTGTCGATCACCGCTTCCGTCAACCCGTGGACCATCGCGGAGAATTCACCCTGCAGCGAGCGTACGGCGGCGCGCGCCGCTTCGCGCGAACCGGCGTCGATCAGGTCGGCGATCGCCTCGGCCTGGGCCAGATCCAGCTTGCCGTTGAGAAAGGCGCGCAGGGTGAACTCCCCGGGCTGGGCGCGGCGCGCACCGATGTCGAGGACCCGCGCCACCAGCGCCTCGAGCACCGCGGGCCCGCCATGGCCGTGCAATTCCAACACGTGTTCGCCGGTGTACGAATGCGGCGCGGGGAAGAACAGCGCCAGGCCCGCGTCGATGGGCTCCGCGCAGGCATCGAGGAACCGGGCGAAGCGCGCCGTCCGCGCCGGCGGCAGATCGCCGAGCAACACGGCGGCGATCTCCGGAGCTTTCGGTCCGGAGACGCGCACGATGCCGATCCCACCGCGTCCCGGCGGGGTTGCCGGCGCCACGATCGTGTCCGTACGCGACATGTGGGGAATGCTACCGCAGATGGCTTTACCGAGGAGCCCCGCGCCTCGAGGGCCTGCCGCGGCAAGCCGCGGCAATAGCCGGAGCCGGCGCTCCCGCCCGACTCAGGCCGCCCGTTTCGTCGCCGCGGCGATGCGCCGGTTGATGTGCCACTGCTGGGCGATGGCCAGCAGGCTGTTCACCACGTAATAGAGCACCAGGCCGGAGGGGAAGAACGCGAACAGGCCCGCCATGATCAACGGCATGAACATCATCATCTTGGCCTGGATCGGATCGGGCGGCGCCGGATTGAGCTTGAACTGCAGATAGCCGGTGGCCGCCATGATGGCCGGGAGGATGAAATAAGGATCGCGCGCCGAGAGATTGTGGATCCAGAAAATGAACGGCGCCTGGCGAAGCTCCACACTGTAGAGCAGTACCCAATAGAACGCGATGAACACGGGCAGCTGCAACAGCATCGGCAGGCAGCCAGCGACCGGATTGACCTTCTCGCGCTTGTAGATCTCCATCATCGCGCGGCCGAGCTTCTCCTTGTCGTCCTTGTACGATTCCTGGATGGCCTTGATGCGCGGACCGAGGGCCTTCATCTTGGCCATCGAGCGGCCGCTGGCTTCCGAGAGCGGATAGAACAGCAGCTTCAGCAGGATCGTGACGATGATGATCGCCACACCCCAGTTGCCGGTAACGCCATGCACGCGGCTCAGGAGCCAGAACAGCGGCCGGGCGAGAATGGTGAAGAATCCGTAGTCGTCGAGGTACCCGAGCGTCGGATCGGTCTTCACCAGCTGCCCATGCAGGGTCGGTCCGACGAACAGCGTCTGGGTCAGCGACACCGTCGCGCCGGGCGCGACGGTGTGGTTCGGACCGGTGGCGGCCAGCAGGTAATCGGTGCCGGAGACCTGCGAGGTGAAGCGGAAGAGTTCGCCGGCCGGGGGCACCACGGCACTGACGAAATCGAGCTGCGGCACCGCGATCCAACCATTGGTGACCTCCTGGGAGAAATGGTGGTACTCGCGGCTGGCCGGATCGAGTTCGACGTACTTGTGTCCGTCCCAGATCGCGGGGCCGTGGTACGCGTTGCTCGTCGGATGGAAATAGCTGCCCTTGGTGCGCGGATCGTTGCGGAACAGCTGCGCATAGGCGGCGAACGTCCAGGGCGCTTTGCCGCGGTTATCGACCCGGTAACGCAGGCCGATACGATAGGAGCCTTTGTGGAAGACGAACGTCTTGGTGACCGTGACGCCACCGCTGTGCCAGGTGAGCGGCACCCGCAGTACCCCGGAAGCCCCCATGCGGTAGTCGAGGCGGGCGGCGCTGAAGCGCGCCGCCTGCGTCGGATAATCGGCACCGGCGGTGCCGGTCAGGCCGGTTTGCAGGAGATACTCGTGTGCCGGGTCGGTCGTCTCGAGGCGTACGCGCGCCTTGCTCCCCTGCACCTTGGCATAGTGAAGCAGATCGGCCTTCACCAAGGTCCCCCCCTCGGTGCTGATCTCGAGGTCATAGACATCGGTATGCACGTGGATCACCGGCGCAGCCGCCGAAAGCGCGCTCGGCGCGGACGAGACCTTGCGGGCAGGACGTGCGGCGGGTGCTGCAGGGGGCGCTGAAGTGGCCCGCGCAGGGGCGGATGGCGTCGGCGTCTGCGGTACGGTATTCGAGAGCGCTGCGGCGGGAACGGCCTGTCGCGCGATGGCCGCGCGCTGCGCCGATGCCGCGAACTGCGCCGTCCACGTGGTGTAGTTGAACCACAGGAGGACGAGCAGCCCGAGCCAGAGAACGTAGCGCAACTGATTAATCATGTCGGTGAGCAATCCGGTTGGGACCGTGGGCCGGCACCGGATCGTATCCCCCGGGGTGCCAGGGATGGCAGCGGCCGATGCGTTTCACCGCGAGCCAGCCGCCGCGCAGCACGCCGAACCGCTCGATCGCTTCGAGCGCGTACTGGGAGCAAGAGGGATGGAATCGGCAGTTCGGGCCGAGCAGCGGACTGACCGTCCATTGATACAGACGGATCAGGAAGAGGGCGAGAGCACGCATCGCTCGCTGACCTGTCGCCAAAGCGCCGCCAAGCTACCGCGCAGCGTCTGTGCGCTCGCGCCGAGCGCTTTCGCGCGGGCGCTGACCACGATGTCCACCGCGGGCAAGGTATGCTGATGAATCCGAAACGATTCGCGGATGACGCGGCGGATGCGATTGCGCTCGACCGCGGTACGCGTCACGCGCAGCGCGACCGCCAGACCGAGGCGAGGGCCGCTCTTGTCGTTGCTGATCACTGTCACCGCGAAAAATCCATTGCCAAAGCGCCGGCCGCGCGCGTGCGCGGCGTCGAACTCCGATTTACGTCGCAGGCGCTTCTGCGCCGGAAAGGTCAGCTGCTCTCGAGGCACACGGGACATGCGGGCCATCGGGTCGCCGCCGGGCCGCACGCGTGCGGACGTGGCGGACCGAGCGCGTTCCCGGTCTACGGAATCAGCTTCCTGCGCCCCTTGGCGCGACGTCGGGCCAGGACCCTGCGTCCGTTCTGGGTCGCCATACGTGCTCGGAAGCCATGCGTGCGCTTACGGCGCAGCTTGCTCGGCTGATAGGTACGCTTCATACCGGGGCTCCAGAGGGTCCATCGGGCTGCCGAAAAGGGGCGGCAAGGCTAAGCCGTTGACCGCCAAGGTGTCAATATTTTAGCGCGGGAAATTCTTCAGTGCAGGCGTCGATCGGTATAGACTGCCGAGCCTTTTCTCCACGAAGCCGGATCCATCCATGATGCACTTCCAGCGGTCGCGCCGGTGTGCGCGGGTGATCACGGCGCGAAATTCCCATCGGGGGTAGGCAGGGGTGGAAGCGTCACTGTGGGCTCGGTGCATGTGTGCCTTGGAGGCCGAGCTCCCGGAACAGCAATTCAATACCTGGGTACGCCCGCTGCAAGCGCTCGAGGGGGCCGGCGCGCTGAAGCTGCTGGCACCGAACCGCTTCGTCGTCGAATGGATCAACGAGCGGCTGCTGCCGCGGATCGGTGAGCTGCTGCGCGACAAGAGCACCGGTGACGTGCCCATCGTGACGGTGGAGGTCGGATCGCGCATCGCGCCGGCCGAAGCGCCGCCGGTGAGCGGCGGCACAGAGCTGCCGAAACGCGCGCGCCGTGAGGGCCTGGTGATCGGCGCGCGGCTGAATCCGGATTTCTCGTTCGCGACGTTCGTCGAGGGCAAGAGCAACCAGATGGCCAAAGCGGCGGCCCAACAGGTCGCCGAGAATCCAGGCCGAGCGTACAACCCATTGTTTCTTTATGGGGGTGTCGGCCTGGGCAAGACGCATCTTATGCACGCCATCGCGCACTTCATGCGCGCGAGCAACGAGGAGGTGCGGATCGCGTACGTGCATTCGGAGCGCTTCGTCAGCGACATGGTTCGAGCGCTGCAGCACAACTCGATGAACGAGTTCAAGACCGCGTACCGCTCGCTCGATGCGCTGATGATCGACGACATCCAGTTCTTTGCCGGCAAGGAGCGCTCCCAGGAAGAGTTCTTCCATACGTTCAACGCGCTGCTGGAAGGACAACACCAGGTAATCCTCAGCTGTGACCGCTACCCCAAGGAGGTCGAAGGCCTCGAGGAACGCCTGAAATCGCGCTTTGGCTGGGGATTGACGGTGGCCATCGAGCCGCCGGAACTCGAAACCTGTGTGGCCATCCTGATGAGCAAATCGCGCCAGTTCGGCATGCCGGTGCCGGAAGAGGTCGCCTTCTTCATCGCTAAACGGATTCGGTCGAACGTGAGAGAGCTGGAAGGCGCACTGCGGCGCGTGATTGCGAATGCCCGCTTCACCGGCCGTCCGGTCACGCTGGAGTTCACCAAGGAGGCCCTGAAGGATCTGCTTTCGCTGCAAGCGAAGTTGGTCACGATCGAGAACATCCAGAAGACGGTGGCCGATTACTACAAAGTGAGGGTGGCGGACCTGTTGTCGAAGCGCCGCAGCCGCTCCGTCGCCCGCCCGCGGCAGGTGGCCATGGCGCTCGCCAAGGAGCTCACCAGCCAGAGTCTGCCGGAGATCGGTGATGCCTTCGGCGGGCGCGACCACACTACCGTGCTGCATGCCTGCAAGCGCATCAAGGGGCTGCGCGACATCGACGTGCGGATGAGCGAGGATTACTCGAACCTGTTGAGAACCCTCACGGCGTGAGCGGATAAACCTGTGGATAGCCGGTGCGCAGAATTGGGGATAACGTTACGCACAAGCCATGCACAGTCAGTGCCCAGCCGCTCCCCGGGAAAGCGCGAGCACGAACGGTGCACAAGCGCTTGATCGCGTAGGAATTCTCAAAGAGTTACCACTGTTCACAGGACTAATCATCACTACAATCTGAATTCTAAATCTTAAGAGAAGAAGACAAGACTTATGAAGCTGATGGCCAAGCGCGAGGAGCTGCTCGCTCCCCTGCAAAGCGTGATCGGTGTGGTCGAGAGGCGCCAGACCATGCCTGTGCTCGCGAACGTGCTGCTGGCGGCGCGTGAGAAGCGCCTGGGCATCACGGGAACGGACCTGGAAGTGGAGCTGGCGGCTGTCGGCGCGGTGCACGTCGAAACGCCGGGAGACATCACCGTACCCGGCCGCAAGCTGCTCGATATCCTGCGAGCGCTGCCGGCCGAGGTCGATGTCGTCGTGAGTACCGAAGGCGAGAAAGTCACCGTGCGGGCGGGACGCAGCCGCTTCACGCTCACGACGTTGCCGGCGACGGAATTTCCGGTACTGGAGGAAATTCATGCGCAGCAGACGCTGACGCTCTCACAGGATGAGTTCCGGCAACTGATCGACAAGACACACTTCTCGATGGCGCAGCAGGACGTACGGTATTACCTCAATGGCCTGATGCTCGAGACCGCGGACACCACGCTGCGTGCCGTGGCGACGGATGGCCATCGATTGGCACTGTGCGAGATGTCCCTGGCGGAGCCGAGCCGCCCCGGGCAAGTCATCGTTCCCCGCAAGGCGATTCTTGAGCTACAGCGGATCCTGGGTACGGGAGGACAAATCGAACTGGCGATCGGCACGAATCACATTCGAGCCCAGATCGGCGACATTCGGTTTACTTCGAAGCTCATTGATGGGCGTTTCCCGGAATATGGACGTGTGATTCCCGATAATCCGGCCAAAATCG
>JAJYFU010000118.1 GCA_021790795.1 Pseudomonadota bacterium | reverse complement strand
CACTTGCCGCCGCCGTCGCGGCTCTCGGCCGCACGGGTGTCCGCAGCGCCGCGCTGGCCCTCGATCGCCCCCCGGCCGAGGAGCTCGACGACTACTACTATGGGCGGGCGGTGGCCGAGATCACCGGCTCGACCCTGTACCGGATCAACGACTTGAAGACCGGCAAGAAGCCCAAACCCCCGGCTCTGGCGCGCGTGCTGGCCGGACCAGTCGCCCGCACCGGCGCCCGCGCCATGACGCGGGGCCTGAAACACGGCAATGCGATCGCACAGGCGGCCGCCGTGCAGCGCAATCTGGGCAACCTGCCGGGCAACGTCTGCACGCCGCGGTATCTGGCCCAACAGGCCCGCCTCCTGGCCGGCAAATACCGCTCGCTGCGGGTGCGGGTGCTGGACGAGGCGGCGATGCGGCGCGAGAAAATGAATTGTCTGCTCGCGGTGGCACAGGGCAGCGCCGAGCCGCCGCGGCTGATCGTGATCGAGCACCGCGGCGCCCGGCCCGGCCGCGCGCCGGTCGTGCTGGTGGGAAAGGGCGTGACCTTCGATGCCGGCGGCATCTCGCTCAAGCCCCCCGCCGACATGGACGAGATGAAGTACGACATGAGCGGCGCGGCGGCCGTGATCGCCGCGCTGTCGTTCGCAGCCGACGTGGCCCTGCCGCTGAACGTCGTCGGCATCGTCGGGGCGGTGGAGAACATGCCGGACGGCAAAGCCGTCAAGCCCGGGGACATCATCACGAGCTCCTCGGGGCAGACCGTGGAGATCCTCAACACCGACGCCGAAGGGCGCTTGGTGCTCGGCGATGCGCTGCATTATGCGCGCCGGTTCAAGCCGGCCGCGGTGGTCGACATGGCCACGCTGACCGGAGCGTGCGTCATCGCGCTCGGCCATCATCATTCGGGCGCCTTCGGCAACGACGAGGCGCTCGTGCGCGAATTGGTCGAGGCCGGTTTGCGCGCCGATGACCGCGCCTGGCCGCTGCCGCTCACGGAGGAATATGCCGAGCAGCTGAAGAGCAACTTCGCCGATTTCGCCAACATCGGCGGGCGCGCCGCCGGCGCGATCACCGCGGCGGCGTTCCTCGGCAAGTTCACACGCGGCCTGTCCTGGGCGCACCTCGACATCGCCGGCACCGCCTGGCAGAGCGGCGCCAACAAAGGCAGCACCGGCCGCCCGACGCCGTTGCTCGCGGACTTCCTGCTGCGCCGCGCCGGGGTGTAGCGGCACGGTGCGCGCGGACTTCTACGTGCTGGAGCAGCCGGCGCCCGAGGCGCGCCTGAGACTGGCGTGCCGGGTCGCCGAAAAAGCGTATCTGGCCGGCCAGAGCGTGCTGGTATGGCACGGCGATCGGGCCGAGCTCGAGCGCTTCGACGCGCTGCTGTGGACTTTCGCCGACACGAGCTTCGTACCGCACGAGTGGCTGGGCGAGGCCGCTGAGGCGCCCGTGCGGCTCAGCGCCGGCGAGGCGCCCGCCGGCGCCGTCGGCGTGCTGATCAACCTCGAGACCGCGCCCGAGCCCCCACCGTGGGCCGGGCAAGCCGAGCGCATCGCCGAGATCATCGATGGGGAGCCTGCGCGCCGCGAGGCCGGCCGCGCGCGCTTCCGGGCCTACCGCGAGCTCGGCTACGAGCTGCAGACGCACAATCTGGGCGCGCCGTAGGAACCTATAATCAGTCGACCGCCCCGCAACGACCTTGACGAGCATGGAAAAAATCTACGCGCCGCACGAGATCGAGCGGCGGATCTATCAACGCTGGGAATCTCACGGCTGGTTCGCCCCGAGCGGCCGCGGCGCGCCGTTTTGCATCATGATCCCGCCGCCGAACGTGACCGGCACCCTGCACATGGGGCACGCGTTCAATCACACGCTCATGGACACCTTGACGCGCTATCACCGCATGCGCGGCGACGACGCGCTCTGGCAGCCGGGCACGGACCACGCGGGCATCGCCACGCAGATGGTCGTCGAGCGGCAGCTCGAGGCCGAAGGCGTGCGCCGCACCGATCTGGGCCGCGAGGCCTTCCTCGAGCGCGTCTGGCAATGGAAGGCTCAGTCCGGCGGCACCATGTCCGCGCAGATGCGCCGCCTCGGCGACTCGGTGGACTGGTCACGCGAGCGCTTCACCCTGGACGAGGGCCTCTCGCAGGCGGTCATCGAAGTGTTCGTGCGCCTGTACGAGGAGGGGCTGATCTATCGCGGCACGCGCCTGGTCAACTGGGACCCGGTGTTGCTCACCGCGCTGTCCGACCTCGAGGTGCAAAGTGAAGAGGAGGACGGGCAACTGTGGCATCTGCGCTATCCGCTCGAGGACGGAACGGGTCACGTGGTCGTCGCCACCACCCGCCCGGAGACACTCTTCGGCGACACCGCGGTCGCGGTCAACCCCGATGACGAGCGCTACCGCCACCTGATCGGCAAGCAACTGCGCCTGCCGCTCGCCGAGCGCCTGATCCCGATCATCGCCGACGCCCACGTGGACGCCTCGTTCGGCTCCGGGTGCGTCAAGATCACCCCGGCGCACGACTTCAACGATAACGAGATCGGACGCCGCCATGGGTTGGCGCAGATCAACATCTTCACGCCCCGCGCCGAGCTCAACGACAACGTTCCGGAACGGTTCCGCGGACTGGAGCGCGGCGCGGCACGCCGGCGCGTGCTCGCCGATCTGGAATCCGCGGGCCTGCTCGAGCGCACCGAGCGGCACCGCATGACGGTCCCGCGCGGTGATCGCTCCGGCGCGGTGCTCGAGCCCTACCTGACCGATCAATGGTTCGTGAGCGTCGCGCCGCTCGCGGGGCCGGCCATCGCCGCGGTGGAATCCGGCCGCACCCGTTTCATTCCCGAGGGCTGGTCCAAGACGTACTTCGAATGGATGCGCAACATCCGCGACTGGTGCATCAGCCGTCAGTTGTGGTGGGGACACCGCATTCCCGCGTGGTACGACGAGCAAGGCACCGTCTACGTCGGGCGCAGCGAGCAGGACGTGCGGGGCAGGCATGCGCTCGGGCCGCAGGTCGCCCTGCGCCAGGATCCGGACGTGCTCGACACCTGGTTCTCCTCCGCCCTGTGGCCGTTCTCGACCCTGGGCTGGCCGCAGCGCACCGCGGAGCTCGAGCGCTACTACCCGACCACCGTGCTGCTGACGGGCTTCGACATCATCTTCTTCTGGGTGGCGCGCATGATGATGTTCGGGCTTAAGTTCATGGGCGACGTGCCGTTCCGCGACGTCTACATCCACGGTCTGATCCGCGACGAGCACGGCGAGAAGATGTCGAAGTCCAAGGGCAACGTCATCGATCCTCTGGACATCGTCGATGGCATCGACCTGCAGTCGCTGCTCGCCAAGCGCACCAGCGGCATGATGCAGCCGCAGATGCGCCCGGCGGTCGAGAAAGCCACGCGCAAACAGTTCCCCGACGGCATCGCCGCACATGGCACCGACGCGCTGCGCTTCACCTTCGCGGCTCTCGCCTCTCCCAGCCGCGACATCCGCTTCGACCTGGCGCGCGTGGCCGGTTACCGCAACTTCTGCAACAAGCTGTGGAATGCCGCGCGCTTCGTCACCCTGGTGTGCGAGCCGCAGGACGACGGGGCCCCGGCCGAGCTGTCCGTGGCCGACCGCTGGATCCGCTCGCGCTTCGGGCGCGCGATCGCGGCAGTCGACAAGGCCCTCGCCGAATACCGGTTCGACTATGCCGCCAACGCGCTGTACGAGTTCACCTGGTACGAGTACTGCGACTGGTACCTCGAGCTCACCAAACCGGTGCTGCAGTCCGACCTCTTCCCGGCTCCCGCCAGGCGCGGCGCCCGGCGCACGCTCGCGGAGATTCTCGAGGCGCTGCAGCGCGCATTGCATCCGATCATGCCCTTCATCACCGAGGAGATCTGGCAGCGGGCCGCGCCGCTGGCCGGCCGCGGCGGCGAGACAGTGATGCTTGCGCCCTATCCCCGGGCGGAGGAGTTCCCGGCCGACGAGGCGAGCGAGCGCGAGATCGGCTGGATCCAGGCCTTCGTGCTCGGGGTTCGCCAGATCCGCGGCGAGATGAACATCAGCCCGGGACGGCGCATTCCAGTGCTGCTCAAGGGTGCAACCGCCGAGGACCTGCGCCATCTCGAGCGCCACCGTCCCTATCTGGAGCGCCTGGCCGGTACAGAGACGATCGCCGTGCTCGCTGCGGGCGAGATCGCTCCCGAGTCGGCCACGGCGCTGATCGGCGAGCTGACCGTGCTCGTGCCGATGGCCGGACTAATCGA
Source organism: Pseudomonadota bacterium (assembly GCA_021790795.1). Classification (GTDB taxonomy): domain Bacteria; phylum Pseudomonadota; class Gammaproteobacteria; order Steroidobacterales; family Steroidobacteraceae; genus 13-2-20CM-66-19. The sequence continues at coordinate 2,919 of JAJYFU010000118.1, read as the reverse complement.
TGCCGCGGCCGAATTCGAGCGCCTGGAGAAGCTGCTGGCGCGCGCCCGCGCCGACCTCGCCAAGGCGCACGCGCGACTTCAGAACCAGAGCTTCGTCAGCAATGCGCCGGTCGCGGTGGTCGCGGGCGAGAAGGCGCGCGCGGCCGAACTCGAGCGCACCGCCGCCGGCCTGAGCACGCAGCTCGAGCGGGTGCGCGGCATGCTGAGGTCCTGACTCGACGGCGCGGCGCTCGCCTACAGCGCGTGCTCGCGCGTTTCGCGGAACGTGATGTCGGGCCAGCGCTCGACCGTGAGCTCGAGATTGACCCGCGAGGGCGCGAGGTAGACCGGCGCGCCGCCGTGATCCAGCGCCAGGTTCTCGTAGGCGCGCGCGCGGAATTCCTCGAGCTTGCGCTCATCGGAGCTCGCCACCCAGCGCGCCGTGTACACGGTCACCGGCTCGAACACGCAGCTCACCCCATACTCGTCCTGAAGGCGGAACGCCACGACCTCGAACTGCAGTTGACCGACCGCGCCCAGGATCAGGTCATTGTTGCGCAGCGGCTTGAACAGCTGTGTTGCCCCCTCCTCGCACAGCTGCGCCAATCCCTTCTGCAGCGCTTTCATTCTCAGGGGATCCTTCAGCACCGCGCGCCGGAAGATCTCGGGAGCGAAATTCGGGATGCCCGTGAACACCAGCCGCTCGCCCTCCGTGAACGTATCGCCGATGTTGATCGTGCCGTGATTGTGCAGGCCGATGATGTCCCCGGCGAACGCCTGCTCGGCGTGCTCGCGCTCGGCGGCCATGAAGGTCAGCGCGTCCTGGATGCGCATCTCCTTGCCGTCGCGCACGTGATAGAGCCGCATGCCCCGGACATATCGCCCCGAGCACAGGCGCAGGAATGCGATGCGGTCGCGGTGACCCGGATCCATGTTGGCCTGGATCTTGAAGACGAAGCCACTGAGCGCGGCCTCCTCGGGCTGCACCGTGCGCTCGCGCGCCGCGCGCGGCAACGGGTCCGGCGCATAGCGGGTGAAGGCGGCGAGCAGTTCCTCCACTCCGAAGCTGCTGATGGCGGAGCCGAAGAACACCGGCGTTTGGGTGCCGCGGCGGTAGGCCTGGGGGTCGAATGGCGCGGTGGCGCCGCGCACCAGCTCGATCTCCTCACGCACCGCCGCCGCATCGGCGCCGAGGAACGCCGTGGCGGCCTCGCTGGCGAGCCCGTCGATCACCTGGTTCTCGCCCAAGCGGCCGCGCTCGCCGGCCGCGTACACGTAGATGCGGTCCTCGCTCAGGTGATAGATACCGCGCAGCGCGCGGCCCATGCCGATCGGCCACGTCACCGGCGCGGTATGGATGCGCAGCACCCGCTCGATCTCATCGAGCAGCTCGATCGGAGCGCGACCCTCCCGGTCGAGCTTGTTGATGAATGTCATGATCGGCGTATCGCGCAGCCGGCAGACCTCCATCAACTTGACCGTGCGCTCCTCGACACCCTTGGCGCAGTCGATGACCATCAGCGCGGAGTCGACGGCGGTGAGCGTCCGATAGGTATCCTCGGAGAAATCCTCGTGGCCCGGCGTGTCGAGCAAGTTGACGATGGTCTCCCCGTAGGGAAACTGCATCACCGAGGACGTCACCGAGATCCCGCGCTGCTGTTCGAGGCGCATCCAGTCCGAGGTCGCATGGCGGGTGGCTTTGCGGCCTTTGACGGTCCCGGCCATCTGAATCGCCCCGCCGAACAGCAGCAGCTTCTCGGTGAGGGTGGTCTTGCCCGCGTCGGGATGCGAGATGATGGCAAAGGTCCGCCGCCGGCGGACTTCGGCAGTAAAGTCGGTCATCGCGTATTGGAATCAGGTCAGAGTGGGACCGCTGGACAGCAGGCTCAATTTCAGCACGCAGGCGTCTTCGCGGCCGTTGACCGCCTGATAATAGCCGCGCCGCATGCCGATCTGTTGAAACCCGACCGAGCGATACAGCCGCAGCGCCGCGTCATTCGACGGGCGCACCTCGAGAAACGCATCATACATGCCGGCGGCCGTGCCCTGCGCGAGCAGGTGCTCGAGCATCCGCCGGCCGAAGCCGCGGCCGCGCTGCGCCTCGGCCACGCAGAGATTGAGCACGTGCATCTCGCCGGCGCCCATGCTCATCACCCCGTAGGCGGCGAGCGCCCCACCGACGGTGAGCACGCGGCAGACATAGCCGACACGCAGGCAATCGCGGAAGATGTTCGCGCTCCAGGGAAAAGTGTACGAGCGTCGCTCGATCGCGAATACGCGGGGCACGTCCGCCTCGTACATCGCGCGGATGGACGAGGGCGATGGTTCGAGCAGTTCTGGAGCGGTAGCCATCGTCTCATGAGCCCGTCTGCAAGCGCGCGAGCGTCGCGCGCGCGAATTTCAAATCCTCCCACGCCTTGCGCTTGTCCGCGGGCGAACGCAGCAGGTACGCGGGATGATACGTCACCACCAGCGGCACGTTGCGCTCGCCGAAGCGATGCACGCGTCCGCGCAGCTTGCCGAGCGGCGCGTCGGTGCCGAGCAGATTCTGCGCCGCAATCCGCCCGACCGCGAGCAGCAGCCGCGGCTGCACCAGCTCGATCTGGCGATGCAGGTACGGCAGGCATGCCTGCACCTCCTCGGGCCGCGGATCGCGATTGCCCGGCGGACGGCTCTTGAGAATATTCGCGATATAGACATTCGCGTCGCGGGTGAGCCCGATCGCGCGCAGCATCGCATCCAGGAGCTTACCGGCCCGCCCGACGAACGGCTCCCCGCGCCGGTCCTCCTCCGCTCCCGGCGCCTCTCCGACCACCATCCAGTCGCAGCGCTGCGGCCCCACCCCCAGGACCGCCTGCGTGCGGCTCTGATGCAGCGCACAGCGCGCGCATCCGCGGACCTCGGCGCGCAGCCTCTGCCAGGCCTCGGCGTCCTCGGCCG